>DATMIG010000066.1:0-6072 GCA_035554335.1 Burkholderiales bacterium | reverse complement strand
CCTTTGCGGATGATGCGGATCTGGTCGTCGATCTTGTAAGCCATGGCGATCGCCCGCCGCAGCGCGATCTTCTCCTTCGTGAAGCCGCCGACCGTCTTGTCCTGCATGTTGAAGAAGAGATAGATGATCTCGGCGTCGGTGCTGCGATCGAGCTGGATGCCGCGGCGCTCGAACTCGGGCTTCAGGCGCCCGTCGTCGGTGAGGAAGGTCGGCGCCACCTCGGCGAGCTGGTACTCGATGTCCGTCTCCCCGCGCTGGAACGCGAGCCAGCGGCTCTGCGTCTCCTCCATGATGCTGACCTCGACGCCGTCGATCGCCGGCAGGCGCTTGCCTCGCATGCGCCCGGCGATGGCGCGAAAACGCGGGTTGTCGCCCGGATCGAAGTCCCAGTGCGTTTCGCGGAAGGAAGGGTTGCGCTCCAGCACGATCTTCGACGAGCGCACGTACCGGTTCAGCCGGAAGGCGCCGGTCCCGACGGGGTGGGACGGCGACTCCTCGCCGTAGGCGTCGATCGCTTCGCGGGCCACCGCGCCCACCAGCGGAAACGCGAGCACGTGCGCGAAGTTGATGTCCGGCTCGCGCAGCCGGATGACGAGCGTGTATCGATCGGGCGCCTGCAGCCCGGCGACCGGCGCCTCGTAGTCGAAGCGGCCGCTCTCCTTCGCCGCCGCCGCGAGCTCGTCCAGGCCGGCGATCTTGCCCGTGAAGATGAACGCATACGGCGAGCGGTACTTGGGATCGAAGAAGCGCTTGATCGAGTAGGCGTAGTCCTGGGCGGTGAGCTCGCGCTTCGCCCCCTTGAACGCGGGGTCATCGGCGAAGACGATGCCCCGCCGCAGCCTGATCGTATAGGTGCGCCCATCCGCCGAGACTTGGGGCAAAGCCTCGGCCGTCTTCGGCACCAGCCTGGCCGGCCGCGCCAGGTAGTCGTACGTGAGGAGCGGCTCGAAGATCGCCTCGATGATGCTGCCGGAGTAGTAGTCCGAGACGCGCACCGGATCGAAGCCGGTCTCGGCGGCCTGGAAGGTGACGCGCAGGATCTTCCCCTCGGCAGATTCAGCGCCTCGCGCCGAGCATGCACAGACGAGGAGCAGCAGGCACAGCGCTCGGGCGCTCATCGGGCGAAAAGTATAATCGCCCGATGGGAATCCTCTCCGGCCGCAAGATACTCGTCACCGGGCTGCTGTCGAACCGCTCGATCGCCTACGGCATCGCCAAGGTGGCGCGGCGCGAAGGCGCCGACATCGCGCTCACCTACCAGAACGAGCGCTTCAAGGACCGCTGCGACGACATGGCGAAGGAGCTCGGCGCGCAGATGGCGCTGCCCTGCGAGGTGACCGACGACGCCGAGATCGAGCGCCTGTTCGCCGAGGTGAAGGCGAAGTGGGGCACGCTCGACGGCCTGGTCCATGCCCTCGCCTTCGCGCCGCGCGAGGCGATCGCCGGCGACTTCCTCGAAGGCGTGTCGCGCGAGGCCTTCCGCCAGGCGCACGACATCTCGTCGTACAGCTTCGCGGCGCTCGCCAAGGCTGCCAAGCCGATCCTCAGCAAGAACGCATCGCTCCTCACGCTGAGCTACCTCGGAGCGGAGCGCGTCGTGCCGAACTACAACACCATGGGCCTCGCCAAGGCGAGCCTCGAAGCGGCGGTGCGCTACATGGCTTCGAGCCTGGGACCGAGCGGCATCCGGGTGAACGGCATCTCCGCCGGACCGATCAAGACCCTCGCCGCCGCCGGCATCGGCGGCTTCGGCAAGATCCTGAAGTTCGTCGAGGAGCACGCGCCGCTGCGGCGCAACGTCACTACCGAGGACGTCGGCAACGCCGCGGCGTTCCTGCTATCGGACATGGCGGCCGCGATCACCGGCGAGATCCTTTACGTGGACTCGGGCTTCAGCCACGTGGTGGCCGGGATCGGCGCGGCCGAGTAGTTACTTCTTCTCGAGGTTGGCGGCGTTGACGGTGATGTCGGCCTTGCCCTTGAGGCTCGCGACGTAGGCTTCGTAGTCGGCGGCGCCGAGCATGCCCGACACGCGCTGCTCCTGCTGCTTGTCGTCCCCGGCGGGCTTGCCTTCCACCACCTTGCTGATGCGCATCAGGAGATAGCCGGCGCCTTCGATCGGCGCGCCGACGTAGGCCGGCAGCTTGGTGACGTCGGCGGCGACCACGCGGCGCAGGACGTCGGCGGGCAAACCCTGGGCGTCGCGGCGCGAGACGAGCTTCGGCGAGCTCCAGGCGAGCTGCACGTCCTCGCCCTTCTTCAGCTTCTCGAATGTCGCGATGCCTTCCTTCTCGGCCAGCTTGAACGCCTCGCGGCGCTTCAGGGTCTCCGTGATGTCGTTCTTCACTTCTTCGAACGGCCGTTGCGCGGCCGCCTGGTGCTCGATGACGCGCGCGGCGACGAGCGTGTTCGGTGCGACTTCCACCGCGTCGGTGTTGCGCTTGTTGACGATCGCGTCCGAGGAGAAAAGCGCGGCGAGGAGCTTCGGGTTGTCGAGCGCGCCGAGCTCCTGGCCGCCGGTCTTCGACACCCAGCCGGTGGTCTGGATCTGCAGCTTGAACTTGTCGGCGACCGGCTTCAGGCTCTCCGACTGCTCGTACACCATGTTGCTGAAGGCCTCGGCGGACTCGCTGTACTTCTTCTGCCCCTTCTGCTTCGCGAGCTCGGTGGCGAGCTCCTTCTTCACGTCCTCGAGCGGGCGCTGCTTGCCTTCCTGGATGCCGGTGAGGCGGATGACGTGGAAGCCGAACTCGCTCTGCGCGATGCGGATCTCGCCCTGTTTCATCGAGAACACGGCGTCCTCGAACGGCTTCACCATCATGCCGCGCGAGAACCAGCCGAGGTCGCCGCCCTTCTCCGCCGAGCCGGTGTCGGTCGACTGCTTCTTGGCGAGCTCGGCGAAGCGGTTCGGGTTCGCCTTCACCTCGGCGGCGATCTTGTCCGCTTCCTCCTTCGTCTTCACGAGGATATGGCTCGCGCGGCGCTGCTCCTCGACGCGGAACGCACTGGCGCGCGCTTCGTATGCCTTCTTGATCTCCTCGTCGGTCGGCGGGTCCTGCGTGGCGAGCGCGTCGGCCGAGAGCATCACGTACTCGGCGCGCACCCGCTCGGGCGTGCGGAATTCGGCCGCGTTCTGCTCGTAATACTCCTTGATCTGCGCGTCGGTGACCTTCACCTGCGGCAGGAATTGCTGCGCACGGATGCGCGCCTCGGACACCTCGCGCTGCTGCGCCTCGAGCGCCGCCAGGCGCGCGGCGACCGTGCGCGAGACGATGGCCGTCTCGCCGATCGAGCTGACGAAGCGCATCAGCGGCAGCTCCGCCTGCAGCTGCTGCACGTTGCCCTTGTCGGTCATGCCGCGCTGGGCCAGATAGGCGGAATAGAGCGCCGGGGAGAACTTGCCGTTCTCCTGGAACTCCGGGGCGGTCGTGATGGCCTCGATCACCGCCTCGCGCGGCATGTACAGGTTTCGCTTGGCGGCCTCGATCGCCACGAGGCGCTGCGCGATCATCTGGTCGAGGACCGCGCGGCGCGCGTCCGGCGTGTCCAGCACGGCGGGGTCGAGGCGCCCGCCGAACATGCGGCGCAGTTGCTCCTGCTGCTGCTGCAGCTGCTGGGAGAACTCGCGCTGCGAGATCTCGCTGCCGTTCACGGACGCCACGGTGTCGCGGCCGCCGGCGTACCGCGTATAAGACTCGATGCCCCAGGTCGCGAACGTGATCGCGATCAGGCCGAGGAAAATCTGCAGGACGCGGCGGTGTTTCTGGACGAAATCGAACATGAAGGGCGCTGATTTTACAGTCAAATGCGCGCTAATCGCGGGCGCGCTGGCCGGCGGCTGCGCGCACTCGCCGGCGCCCGGAGAAATCTGGGACACGCGGGCCGAGCGCTTCGTGTCGGCGCACGACGTCTATGCGCGCGCCGCTCGCGCCACGCACGTGATCCTCGGCGAGACGCACGACAACCCCGAGCACCATCGGCTGCAGCGCCTCGCCCTCGAGCGCCTGACCGGCCCGCGAGCGCTGGCCATGGAGCAATTCGACAGCGAATACCAGGCCGCCATCGATGCCGCGCCCGCCAATGCCGAAGCGATCGCGGACGGCGGCCACTTCGACCGCAAGGGATGGAACTGGCCGCTCTACCGCCCGCTGGTCGAGTTCGCGGTCGAGCACCGCTGGCCGATCATCGCCGCCAACCTGTCCCGCACGGAAGCGCGGCGGATCGTGCGCGATCCCGCGGCGTCGGGCCTGCCGCCGGCGCCGGAAGTGGCGAAAGCGCTGGAGCGGGACATCGCCGAAAGCCACTGCGGCGAACGCCCGCCGCCGAAGCTCCTGGCCGGCATGGTGGAAGCGCAGCGGGCCCGGGACGCACACATGGCCTCCCGCCTCGGCAGCAGGACGGTGCTCATTACCGGGAGCGGCCACGCGCGGCGCGATCGCGGCGTGCCGCTCTATCTGCCCGGCGCCGATGTCGTGAGCATCGGGTTCATGGAGCTCGACGCCGACAAGAAATCGCCGCGCGACTACCTCACCGGCCTGTTCACGCCGGCGAGCTTCGACTACGTCTGGTTCACGCCGCGCGCGACGCGCCGGGATCCTTGCCGACCGGCGTGACCGGTTGATCCGTTCGGCGCGCTTGCGCCGGGAAGTTCGCCCGCAGGGCCGCGGGCCATCGCTCTCTCGGACGTAGCGGTGCGCTGACCGGAGGAGGCAGTAGCTTCGTCGGACCATCCCGGGGCCGAGTGGAACGAAATCTTGGGATTGCACATTGGCCAAAGCAAACCCAGGAGAAGCGATCCATGACGCGTTACGCGACCGTTGTCACCCTCTTCATGCTCGCACTGGCGCTGGCTTCGTGCGGTGGCGGTGGCGGCGGTGGCGCAGGCGGCGATGGCGGTAGCGGCGCGGGTGGCACCCCCGCTGGCGACGCAGCCGGCGGCGGAACAGCCGCCGCTAGCGCCGGGAGCGGCGCCTTGGCAGGCATGCGCGTCGAGGAATCGGATCACGCCGTGACGTTGAGCGGTACGTGGACGCCGGCCGATTCCGCGCTCGGATGGAGCGGAGGCTCGGCCAGCCAATCTTCGGCGGCCGGAGCGACCGCCACGGTGGCGTTCACGGGGACGTCCATCCGGTGGCTCGGCAGCCGCGGCAGAGGGATGGGCATCGCGACCGTCAGCGTCGACGGCGGCCCCGCGACGGAAGTGGACCTCTTCGCCCGTCCGGCTGATGAGGCGCACAGCGACGTCATCGTTATCAACGACCTGAGCGACGGCCCGCATACCCTCACGATTACGGTGACCGGCCGGGCGAACGGCGAAGCGCAGGGCAATGTCGTGGTGGTGGATGGTTTCGACATTCAGCCGAGCACCACCGTGTCGCACTGGCAGGACACGGACCCCAACGCAAGCTTCAGCGCCGGCTGGGCCAAATCCGCACAGGGCTACCCCTGGAGCGGCAGCGGCGTCTCGAACCTGCCCGAGCTGCCGGTCACCGCGCAGGAGACCACCACCGCGGGCGCCAGCGTGACGCTGCCGTTCCGCGG
Source organism: Burkholderiales bacterium (assembly GCA_035554335.1). Taxonomy (GTDB): domain Bacteria; phylum Pseudomonadota; class Gammaproteobacteria; order Burkholderiales; family SG8-39; genus SCGC-AG-212-J23. The sequence goes on along the minus strand of DATMIG010000066.1, from coordinate 531 downwards.
CACGGGAATCAGCTGGGTCGGCTATCGCGGCCCGGACGCCGGCATCGCCACCGTGCAGATCGACGGCGGCGCGCCCGTGCAGGTCGACACGTATTCACCGGCGGCGAAGTATCAGCCCGTGGTGTTCAGCGCCACCGGACTCACCGACACGAACCATACGTTGACGATCACGGCGACCGGGCAGAAGAACGCGGCCTCGACCGATGCGAGGATCGTGGTGGACGCGTGGGACGTGCTCACGCCCGGACGGCGCTACGAGGAAAACAACCCGGCGGTCACCTTTTCCGACAACTGGAGCTTGCGCGACACGCGCGTGTGGAGCGAAGGGCGTTCACTGGTCAGCAACGTCGCCGGTGCGACCGCCACCTTCCGCTTTACCGGCACTTCGGTGAGCTGGATCGGTTGCGAAAAGTCGAGCGCCGGCGGAATTGCGAACGTCTACATAGACGGCGTGTTTCAGAGAACGGTGAATCTGCACCAGAGCTATCCGATCGAGGGCTACCAGATGACCGTCTTCAGAGCCGATGGCTT
>DATMIG010000065.1:0-8092 GCA_035554335.1 Burkholderiales bacterium | reverse complement strand
CTACCTGCCCTCCTACGCCGACCGCTCGGACCATATCTGCATCACGTTCCCGGATCGCTGCAAGGCCGTGCCGCTCAAGAAACGACCGACCGAGTACCTGCGCCAGCTCTATTTCGACAGCCTGGTCTTCACGCCGGAGGCGCTGCGGCATCTCGCCGCGCAGGTCGGCGCGTCGCAGCTCGTGCTCGGCACCGACGACCCGTTCGGCTGGACGAAGACGCCGATCGAGCACGTCATGTCCACACCCGAGCTGAACGACGACCAGCGCCGCGCGATCCTCGGCGAAACGGCAGCGAAGCTGCTCCGACTCGGTCGGGCGTGAGGAAGTACCGCGAATAGTCCCTCGGGACTAGCGGCGCGCAAATTGCACTGTCGCCACCGCGCGCCATGCTGGGCCGATGAAATCAGCCGTGATCTGGCGCGCCCAGCTGGCGCGCACCCTTGGTTTTGCGTTGATGCTCGCCGGCCTGGCTCCGGCCGTCTGGTTCGCCATGACCTCGCTCCATGCCATGCCGATGGAGCCCTGGGCGCCGCTGCATCGCCTGCCACCGATGGTGTACACGTCGGTCGCCGCGCTGGCGGTTTCGCTGCCGAGCATCGTCGTGATGTGGATCGGCGCGATGCTCGTGGCGCGGCAGAAACAGGTGCTGGAAGCCCATCGCCGGGCGAAGCAGGACCGGCTGCGGCGCGTGCGGCAGTACGGCCGTGACGAGCGGGTGGAACCGTTCATCGGCTCGCCGCTCACGATCGACGGCGACAAAGAACCGGGTTAGCCAGACGGCGGCGCTGGTGGCGCCGCCGCCGGCCTGACCTAGCGGTGCTTCTGGTCGTAGACGTGGCCGGCGCCGTAGCCGACCATCGCGCCGCCGACCGTCGCCATCGGGCCGCCGCCGACTGCGGCGCCGACCGCGGCGCCCGTGCCCGCGCCGACCAGCTCCGCCTGCGAGGCGCATCCCGAAAGAGCCGCAACCGCGGCGATGACCGAAACTGCGATGCTCGACTTCAACATGTTCCTTCTCCGTGGTGAATGAATCGACGGGTTCATTACACCAGCGATGGCTGCTACGGTCGGTGAGCAGTTGTTACGGCAGGTAACGAAGTTCTTCACACTTTCTTCGAACTGCTTCCTTCCTGGGCAGCGCCGCCTGGGGCGGTTCGGCACAGGCGGCGGAAGGGGTCCAACGCTACACGGAAAAGTGGTCTGACAGCACGGCGCCGCTCGGCGCCCTTTTTTTATCTTGATAGGATGAACGGCGATGCGCAGCATCCTCATCGTCGCCGGACTCATCGTCGTAGGGCTGCTCGCGCTGCTCTTCTACCGCGACATCGAGACGCGCGACATCGCCTCGCAGGCGCTGCAGTCGAGCGAGAAGCTGCAGCTCGAGCTCGCCAAGGCGCGCGCCACCGTGAACGTGGTGAGCGCCCAGCTCGACGGCCGCATCCTGCCGGTGCGCAAGACCCGCGTCACGATCTACTCGCACGAGTCGGGCCTTACGGACCAGGATGCGGTGCAGCTCGCCTCGACGCTGAAGCCCTACGGCTTTGACGTCCGGGTCACGCGCCAGAACGACGCGCGGCGCCCGGACGCCGTCTTCATCGGCGCCGTGGTGAGCGCGGAGGAGGCGCAGCTCGTGCTCTCCTCGGTCCCCTACGACGTCGACTACCTCTTCCGCCTAGACCTGCCGCGCCAGCTCGGCGGCGACCCGGATGGTCGCTCGATCGGCGTCGGCTACGTCGCGGCGCTGGCGGCGAAGAGCGACGATCCGCGCGGGAAGCCGGTGAAGATCTCGCGCCGGGAGCTCGCGTCGCTCCTGCAGCCGAAGCTCACCAACACCGAATTCCAGTCCCGGCTACGGAAGATCGCCGGTCCATGAGGACCGGTTACGCCCACCTGCCGCTGCACGGCGGCCATGCGCCGCCGTGGCTCTTCCAGCGGATGGTGCCGCTCTCGCGCGAGATCGTGATCTTCATGGCCGGCGAGTTCGGCCGGGACGAGGTGCTGCGGCGGCTGTCGGATCCGTTCTGGTTCCAGGCCTTCGGCTGCGTGCTCGGCTTCGACTGGCATTCGAGCGGGCTGACGACCACCGTCTGCGGCGCGCTCAAGGAGGGGCTGCGTGGCACCGAGCGGGAGCTCGGCCTCTACGTCGCGGGCGGCAAGGGTGCCACGTCGCGCAAGACGCCGGCGGAAATCACCAAGGCGTGCGAGCACCTCGGGCGCGACCCGGAGCCGCTCGTCTACGCCAGCCGCATCTCGGCCAAGGTCGACAACTCGGCGGTGCAGGACGGCTACCAGCTCTACCACCACTCGTTCGTGTTCACGGGCGAAGGCAAGTGGTGCATCGTGCAGCAGGGCATGAGCGATGAGACGTCGATGGCGCGGCGCTACCACTGGCTGTCCGACTCCGTCGAGAGCTACGTGAACGAGCCGCACGCGGCGGTGTGCTGCGACGCGACCGCCGAGACGCTGAACCTCGTCGCGGCGGAGAACGCCGCCGTGCGCGACGCGTCGGCGCGGCTCGCCGGCGAGAAGACGGAGCTGCTCGAGATGCCGCGCCGCCATTGGGTGAGGGACGCCGACATCGATCCGAAATACCTGCAGAAGATCCTGCTGCAGACCTATGAGCGGCAGCCGCAGGACTTCGAAGCCCTGCTCGCCATCCCGGGCGTGGGCGCGAAGACGCTGCGCGCGCTCGCGCTGACCGCCGAGCTCGTCTACGGCACGAAGGCGAGCTTCCGCGATCCCGCCCGCTTCTCGTTCGCGCATGGCGGCAAGGACGGCACGCCCTTCCCCGTCGACCGGGCGACCTACGACAAGACCATCGAGGTCCTGCACCAGGCCCTCAACAAGGCGAACGTGGCGCGGACCGAGAAGGTGCACGCTTTTCGCCGCCTGGCGGCATTCCAGAGATGAAACGCTGCGCCTGGGCCGCGACGCCGCTCGGCATCGCCTACCACGACCAGGAATGGGGCGTGCCGGTGCACGACGACCGCGTGCTCTTCGAGTTCCTGATCCTCGAGGGGGCGCAGGCGGGGCTCAGCTGGGAAACGATCCTGCGCAAGCGCGAGAACTATCGGCGCGCGCTCGCCGGCTTTGATCCGGAGAAGGTGGCGCGTTTCACGCCCGCCAAGGTAAAAGCGCTGATGAAGGACGAAGGCCTGGTGCGCAATCGCCTGAAACTCGAGAGCACGGTCACCAACGCGAAGGCGTTCCTCGCCGTGCAGAAGGAATTCGGCAGCTTCGACGCCTACGTCTGGCGCTTCGTCGACGGAAAGCCGCGCGTCAACCGGGGGGACAAGGTGCCGGCGAAGACCGCGCAGTCGGACGCGCTCAGCAAGGATCTCCTCAAGCGCGGCTTCAAGTTCGTCGGCTCGACCATCTGCTACGCCTACATGCAGGCGGTCGGCATGGTGGACGACCACGCACCGGACTGCTTTCGCAAAAAGAGGAAGTGAGCGCCCCGAGAATTGTCGTGGTGGGGCATTGCACCAGCACCACCGCGCGCATCCTGTGCTGCACTGACGGCCCGGCGGCCGGCCGCGCCGCGCGCCTCGCATGGCGCTCGGGCGGCGCTGCTGGCACAGTGCAAGTCCTGCTGACCGACGCCCCGCCCTATGCGCTCGGCGTCCTGGAGCTGCGCGAGCTTCCCGCCGGCGGCACGGTGGACTATGCCATTGCCATCGATGCCGATCCGTCGGCGCTGCCGACGAAGCGGTTCCGGCTGTTGCCGGCCGAGCGTCCGCTACGCCTGGCGCTCCTCAGCTGCAACGGCGTGTACGAGACGAAGGATGACGCGCGCCGCTTCGAGATGTGGCGCGCGCTGCGCCGCGAGATCGACGCTGGCGCGGTCGATGTGGTCGTGCATGCCGGCGACCAGGTCTATGCCGACGACGTGGTGAAGCAATACCGCCGCGCCGCCCGCTTCGGGAACGACCCGAATCTGCCCGCTACGGTCACACAGGAGTACCGCCGGCTTTATGTCGAGCACTTCTGGAGCATCCCGGAGGTCGCGGCCGTGCTGACCGGCTGTCCGAACCTGATGACCTGGGACGACCACGACATCGACGAAGGCTGGGGCTCCAATCCCTGGGACGACCAGCCGTGGCGCCAGCTCTTCTTCCGCGCCGCGCGCCAGGCGTTCGAGGAGTTCCAGGTATCGATCGGCTGCCCGCGTATCGACGAAAGCTCGTTCGCCTGCGGCTTCACCCACGGCGAGCTCGCCGTGCTGCTGCTCGACGGGCGCTCTCACCGCCTGTACAAGGCGAACCGCGTCCTCGGCCGCGCGCAGCTCGAGGCGGCGCGGCGATGGCTGGCCGCGCTGCCGCCGGCGACGCGCCGCGTGTACCTCGTGCTCGGCATCCCGCCCGTGCACGCGAAGCTCACCACGGCGATGGCCGTGCTGCGCTGGACGCCGTTCGGCGAGCCCTATGCGTCGGACCTGCGCGACGGCTGGCTTTCCAATGGCAATGCCGCGGAGTGCGCCGAGCTGATGAAGGTGCTGGTGGAATTCCTGCAGGCGCGCCCCGGCCTCGATCTCACCATCCTCTCGGGCGACGTGCACGTCGGCAACATCGGCCGCCTGCACCATCCCCAGGCCGGTGACTTCTGGCAGGTCACCTCGTCGGGCATCGGCTCGCCGCCGCCGGACGGCTTTGCCGGTTGGCTGATGGAGAACGTCTCGCGCCCGACGGTCGACCTCGGCGCCGGCGTGCGCGGCAGGCTGATGCCGATCACCGAGCACGGCCACGACCTCATGAACCGGCGCAACTTCGCGCTGCTCGATTTCGACAGCGGCAGCCTGCGGGTGCGGCTCTTCGGCGAAGGGCTGGCCCTGCCACGCGAATTCATGCTGCCGTCGCGCTCGGGCCGCGGGCCGGCGCTGCCGGAGAATTGGCAACTCACGTGACGGAAGGGGGGAACGATGGGCAAGGGCCGGCTCGAGGCGTTCAGCGACGGCGTGATCGCCGTGATCATCACCATCATGGTGCTGGAGATGAAGGTGCCGCACGGCGCCGATCCGGCGGCGCTCGCGCCGCTCGTGCCGGTGTTCCTCACCTACCTCCTGTCCTTCGTCCACGTCGCGATCTACTGGAACAACCACCACCACATGTTCCATGCCGTGCACCATATAAGCGGCGGTACCCTATGGGCGAACCTGCATCTCCTCTTCTGGCTCTCGCTCGTCCCTTTCGTCACCGGGTGGATGAACGAAAACCACTATGCGCCGCTCACCGTCGCGGCCTACGGCTTCGTGCTCATGTGCTCGGCGCTTTCATACATGATCCTCGTGCGCGTGCTGCTCAGGCACCACGGCCCCGACTCGGCGTTCGCCCGCGCGCTCGGCAGCGACCTCAAGGGCAGCCTTTCCCTCGCCGCCTACATCGCCGCGGTGCCGCTCGCCTTCGTGCACACCTGGATCTCGCTCGCCATCTACGTCGCCGTCGCGGGCACCTGGCTCATCCCCGACCAGCGCTTCGAACGCATAAAAATAGGGACAGACCCTAATTAAAAAATAATTAGGGTCCGTCCCCATTTAATTTGGGTTCTTGGTAATTCGGCCGCGCCGGCTCGTCGGCAAACCGCACCGGCGGCGCGAGGTGGCGGCGGCCGCTCGGGTCCTCGACCACCATGCGGCGCGCGAGGGCGTTCGGGTCGCGCAGGGCTTCGGGCAGCGTCTTCACCTCGCCGTAGCAGACATCCAGCTTCGCCAGGAACTCGACCGCCTCGGCCAGCGTGCGCTGCCCGAAAAAACCCGATAGCAGATCCACCACCGGCTGCTGGTGCGGGCCGGGCTTCTCGCAAAGCGGCGCGAGCTCGGGGCGGCCGAGCGCGTTGAGAAGATTGCGCACGAACTTCATCTCCTGGCCGCCGAGCGAGAGATGGCGGCCGTCGCGCGTAGCATAGATGCGATAGAAGGCCGAGCCGCCGGTGGTGCGCTCGTGCGACGGCACGGGCTGGCGGTTCTCGGCGAGCGTCGGGCCGAGCACGTTGGCCAGCGCCGCCACGGTGACGTCGTGCATGCCGATGTCGATGTAGTCGCCGCGCCCGCTCTTTTCGCGCCGCAGGAGCGCCATCAGGATGCCGGCGAGGCCGTGCAGCGAGGCGAGGAGATCCGAGACCGGCAGCGACGGGATCGTGGCGTTGAGCGACAGCACGCCGGCGAGTGCCTCGACCGCGAGATCGTGCGCCGGGCGCTCGCGATAGGGGCCGGCCGCGCCGAAGGCGCTCATCGAGCAATAGACGAGGCGCGGATTCCTTCTGCGCAGCTCCGCCTGCCCGAATCCGAGGCGCTCCATCACGCCGGGGCGAAACGATTCGACGAAGACGTCGGCCGAAGCGGCGAGCCGGTACAGCTCCTGCTTCCCCTGCTCGCTCTTGAGATCGAGCACCACGCTCTTCTTGCCGCGATTCAGCAGCCGGAAGTAGACCGTGCTGTCGCCGTCGGAGAGCCCGAGGTGCCGCGTCGGATCGCCTTCACCGGGCGGCTCGACCTTGATCACTTCGGCGCCATGGTCGGCGAGCTGCAGCGTGAGATAGGGTCCGGGAAGGAACAGCGTGAGATCGATGACGCGCAGGCCGGCGAGCTTCATGGGACGATGTTAACGGACATGGCGATCGCGATTGCGATACACGGCGGCGCCGGCGCGATTTCGCGCCGCGAGATGACGAAGGCCATGCAGGCGCGCTACCACGCGGCGCTGGAACGCGCGCTGGACGCGGGTCATCGCATCCTCAAGGATGGCGGAACCAGCCTCGATGCGGTGTGCGCCGCCGTGGTGGTGATGGAGGACTCGCCGCTCTTCAACGCGGGACGCGGCGCCTGCTACAACGCCGACGGCAGGCACGAGCTCGACGCTTCGGTGATGGAAGGCGCAACGCTGCGCGCCGGCGCGGTGGCCGCCGCGACGCGCATCCGCAATCCGGTCCTCGGCGCGCGCGCGGTGATGGAGAAATGCCGGCACGTGATGCTGGTCGGCCGCGCCGCCGACCGCTTCGCCGCCCGGCAGGGACTGAAGCTCGAGAAGCCGGAGTACTTCCACACCGCGAGCCGCCTCGCTGCGTTACGCGAGAAGCGCGAAGGCCATCACGGCACGGTCGGCGCGGTGGCGCTCGACGCCAACGGCCACCTCGCCGCCGCCACTTCGACCGGCGGCTACACCGGCAAGATGCCCGGCCGCGTCGGCGACTCGCCGATCATCGGCGCCGGCACGTATGCCGACGATCGCGCGTGTGCGGTTTCTGGCACGGGGCTCGGCGAAGCGTTCATGCGCGGCGTGCTCGCGCACGAGGTGGCCGTGCGCATGCGCTACCTGAAGGAATCCGTGGCAATCGCCGCGAAGGCGGCGATTGCGAACCTGTCGCAGTTGAAAGCCGACGGCGGTCTCATCGCTCTCGATCGCGACGGTAACATCGCCATGCCTTTCAACAGCGAAGGCATGTACCGTGCGGCGGTCGATGGGAGGGGACGTCGCAGTATCGGAATCTACTGAGGTATGAGACGCGCGGCGAAGCGCCGCTGCCTCGCGCGCGCTTCATGGCACGCATGGCGCGCCATGCGGCCGTCGCCGCGCTGTTCGTCGGCGGCTCGCTCGCTCTCGGCATGGCCGGCTACCGGTTCTTCGAGCAGCTCGACTGGCTCGACGCGTTCCTCAATGCCTCGATGATCCTCGGCGGCATGGGCCCCGTGAACAATCCGCAAACCAGCGGCGGGAAGCTCTTCGCCGGCTTGTATGCTCTTTATTCCGGCCTGGTATTCCTCGTCACGGCCGGCGTGCTCGGCGCGCCGATCCTCCACCGGGCGCTGCACCTGTTCCACTGGAAAAGGGACTCGAAGCAATGCACGTAAGAACCATCGCCGCCGCAGCGCTGAGCCTGTTTCTGGCCGCGTGCGTCACGCCCGAGGTCGCGCCGTCGAGCGTGGTGCGCGAGCTGGCGCCGACCGGCAAGCTGCGCGTCGCGATCAACTTCGGCAATCCCGTCCTCGCGCAGCGCGATCCCTTCGGTGGCGTGTCCGTCGACCTGTCGCGCGAGCTCGCCAAGCGGCTGCGCGTGCCGGTCGAGTTCGTCGCCTACGACGCCGCCGGCCGCGTCACC
>DATMIG010000064.1:0-6613 GCA_035554335.1 Burkholderiales bacterium | reverse complement strand
GGCATCGACCGCCGCGTTGATGATCCGCACACGGTCGGGCTCCCTGCGCGCGATGGACAGGTATTCGTTGCGCACGCGATCGAAGAACGCGCGGTCTTCCTTCTCGAAGCGGTCCAGCTCGCGGCCGGATTTGGCGAGGCGCTCGCGCGACACGTCGTACGGGCAATCGAAGATCAGGGTTCGGTGCGGGCGCACGCCCGGATGGGCGGCTTCCGTGAGGCGAGCGATGAGATCCGCGCTGACGCCCTTGCCCGCCGCCTGGTAGGCGAGCGTGGCATCGGTGAAGCGGTCGCAAATCACATGGTGGCCGGCCTTCAACGCCGGCTGGATCACCTTGGCGACGTGGTCGGCGCGCGCGGCGAAGATGAGCAGCGTCTCCATGAGCGGCGTCATCGGCTCGCCGAGGATGGCCTGGCGCAGCCGCTCGGCGAGGTCGGTGCCGCCGGGCTCGCGCGTCACGATGACGTGGGCACCCTTGCTGCGCACCGCGTCGGCAATGAACTCGATGTGCGTCGACTTGCCTGCGCCGTCGACGCCTTCGAGCGTGAGGAACTTCATTTCTTGAGCTGGTACTTCGAGACCGCGCGGTTGTGCTCGTTCAGGTTGCGCGAGAACTGGCTCGTGCCGTCGCCGCGCGAGACGTAGTACAGCGCGTCGGTCTTCTTCGGCCGCAGGGCGGCGCGAATCGACGCGAGGCCCGGCATGGCAATCGGCGTCGGCGGCAGGCCCGCGCGCGTGTAGGTGTTGTACGGGCCGTCTTCGGTGAGATGTGTGCGCTTCAGGTTGCCGTCGAAGGAGGCGCCGAGCCCGTAGATGATGGTCGGGTCGACCTGCAGGCGCATGCCGATGCGCAGCCGGTTCACCAGCACGCCGCCGATCTGGTCACGCTCCTCGGGACGGCCGGTCTCCTTCTCGATGATCGACGCCATGATGAGCGCCTCATAGGGCGACTTGTACGGCGCCTCCGCCGCCTTGGCCTTCCACTCGTTGTCCAGATGCCGATGCATGGCACGGTAGGCACGACGGAAGATGGCGAGCTCGCTCGACCCCCTCGCGAAGAGGTAAGTGTCGGGGAAGAAGAGCCCTTCGGGGTGACTTTCCGTCGCCTGGATGCGCTTCAGGATTTCCGCGTCCTCTATCCCGGTGGTGTCGTGCTTCAGGTCCGGAGTGGCGTCGAGCGCGGCGCGGAACTGCGCGAAAGTCCATCCTTCGATCAGGCGTATTTCGGCCTGCGTGACGTCGCCGCGCGTCAGCTTGTCGAGCAGGTCGATCGGCGTGATCGGCTGCGTCAGGAGGTAGTTGCCGGCCTTGATGTCGCGCTCGCGGCCCAAAAGCCGGGCGAGCGCCTCGAAATGCGACGGTTTGACCTGCACGCCCGAGCGCTGGAGGAGCGCGATGGTACCGCGCAGGCGAGTCCCCGGCGGGACTTCGACCTCGACCGATTCCGCGGACATGCCGACGGGCGAGCGGACGTACCACGCGGCATAGCCGCCGGCGCCAAGCACCGCCAACAGCACGAGCAGAAAAAAAGTTTTCAATTCGGCGCGCTGTAAAATGCCGATTCTACGATGCAGCGTGCGCGATTAACCCGCTACGGTTTGCTATCCGTCACCGGGACGGATGCGCGGGCATTTCTTCACGCGCAGCTCACGAACGATATCGAGCACCTGAGCTCGGATCGCGCCGCGCTCGCCGGCTGGTGCTCCGCGAAAGGCCGCCTGCTCGCCTCTTTCCTCGTCATTCCGCGCGCCGACGGATTTTTCCTGCAGCTCTCGCGCGATCTCGCCGCGCCGGTCGCGAAGCGGTTGTCGATGTTCATCCTGCGTTCCAGGGTAAAAATTACCGACGAGAGCGAAAGCTGGGAACAGTTCGGCGTATGGGATGCCCGGCTTTCCACCGCGGGCGTCTCATGGAGCGGCGACGTGGCCACCATTCGTGTGGGCGACGAGCGCTTCCTGCAGCTCGCACCGCGCGGCCATCTCCAGGAAGCGGCGAACGCCGACGAAGCGCAATGGGCGTTGCAGGAGATCCGCGCCGGCCGCCCGCTCATCACCAGCGCGACGCAGGACCAGTTCGTGCCGCAGATGGTGAATTTCGAGCAGCTCGGCGGCGTGGATTTCAAGAAGGGCTGCTATCCCGGGCAGGAGATCGTGGCGCGCGCCCAGTATCGCGGCCAAGTGAAGCGCCGCATGGTGCACGCCACCGCGCCCGCCGGTGTGGCGCTGCAGCCCGGCGCGGACTATAACGGCGGCACGGTGGTCGACGTCGCGCCGGCGGAGAATGGCAGCGAGCTGCTCGCGGTGGTGCCCATTTGAACTACTACGTCTACTACAAGGTGGATCCGAAGCGCCTCGCCGAGCTGCGCGAGAGCATCGCCCACCTCTTCGCCGTCATCGAGCGCGAATGCGGCGTCCGTGGACGCTGGCTGCACCGCCGCGACGACCCCGCCACCTATATGGAGGTCTACGAGGAGGTGGAGGACACGGCGAAGTTCGAGGCCGTCCTGCAGCGGGAAAGCGCAGGCCTCGGGCTCCAGCGGCGCACGGAGCTCTTCGTATCTGCCTGATCGTCCTCGGGTGGAAGGCCCACCCGCGCTATCCGCTCATCGTCGCCGCTAATCGCGACGAGTTCCATTCCCGCTCCGCCGCGCGCGCGGCGTTGTGGCAGGACAAGCCGGACATCCTCGCCGGCCGCGACCTGCAGGCAATGGGCACCTGGATGGGCGTCAGCCGCCGCGGCAAGTTCGCGGCGGTGACCAACTATCGCGGCGCCCGCGAGCCTTCTGCGGCCGAGTCTCGCGGCGCGCTCGTTACCCATTTCCTGGCGGACGGTGCCCTCCCCGCTGGATACATCGCCGACGTGAATGCGCGGGCAGCGAAGTACAGCGGGTTCAACCTCCTCGTCGCCGATCGGAACGAGCTCTGGTGGATGTCGAACCGCGACGGCACGCCGCGCAAGCTCGAGTCGGGCTACTACGCGCTCGGCAACCTCCTCCTCGACTCGCCAGACGTGCAGCCGATCAAGGCCAAGGCGGCCGACACGCCGCCATCCGTCGAGGCGCTCTTCAGCGTCGTCGCTCAGGCGAAGATCGTGAACGACCAGTACGGCACGCGCTGCTCGACCGTGCTGCTCGATGGCGGCCAGGAGATGCGCTACGCCGAGCGCGCCTTCGGTCCGGACGGCGCCGAAGGCACGACGCTCCACTTCCAGTTCCCAACCTGAATTCATAGCGACCGTCGCATCGCCTGGTGTGGGATGCCGGCTTCCTCGTAGACCGGCCCCTGCGGCTCGAAACCTTCGGCGCGATAGAAGCCGACGGCATGCACCTGGGCGGAGAGCAGGACCTCGCGATCGCCGCGGCGGCGGGCGGCATCCACCAGTGCCCGCAGCAGCGCCTTTCCGATGCCCTGCCCTCTCTCGGACTCCAGGACGGCCATGCGCCCGATGTGGCCGTCCGGTAGGAGCCGGCCCGTGCCGATGGCGCGAGCGTCCCGGTAGGCGAGCGCGTGGACGCAATGCGCGTCGTGCTCGTCGAGCTCGATCTCGGCCGGGACGCGCTGCTCCTCGACGAATACTTCGAAGCGGATGCGCTTTGCCGCCGCCTGCGCTTCGCGCCAGTCGAGGAGTTCGATTTTCACCATGGCGCGAAAAGTATAATCGCGGCATGAAAAGTCTATGGAGCGACGCCGAGGCCGCGCAGTTCACCGGGCCTCTCGGACCTCGCGTCTATACCTCGCGCCTCCTCGGCCGCGACAAGTCGCTCGTCCTGCATGGCGGTGGCAACACGTCGGTGAAAATCCGCGAGAAGAACCTGTTCGGCGAGGAGGAGGACATCCTCTACGTGAAGGGCAGCGGCTGGGACCTCGAGACCATCGAAGCGCCGGGCTTCACCCCGGTCTCGCTGGGCTACGTGAAGCGCCTCGCGCAGCTGCCGTCGCTCTCCGACCCGCAGATGGTGAACGAGCTGAACACGCACACGCTGCGCGCCGGTGCGCCGTCGCCGTCGGTCGAGACGATCCTGCACGCGATCTTGCCGCATACGTACGTCGACCATACGCACGCCGACGCCGTGCTCTCGGTCTCCAACGCGCCGGACGGCGAAAAGCGCGTACGGGAGATCTACGGCGATCGGGTCGTGGTCATTCCGTACATCATGGCTGGCTTCGACCTGGCGGCGTACTGCGCGCGCGAGTTTCCGAAGCAGGCCGGCAAGAACACGATCGGCATGGTGCTGCTGTCGCACGGCATCTTCTCGTTCGGCAAGGATGCGCGCGAGTCGTACGAGCGCATGATCGAGCTCGTCTCGATGGCGGAGGAGTACCTGCAGAAAAAGGGCGCGTGGCGCCCAGAGCTGAAGCCGGCTTCGTCGACGACGCCGAAGCGCGACGAGATCGCCGCGCTGCGCCGCTCGATATCGGACCAGGCGGGGTTCCCGCTCGTCGTGCGCGTGAACGACAGCGCCAAGTTCGCCGCCTTCGCGCAGCGCCAGGATCTCGAGAAGCTCTCGCAGCAGGGCCCCGCGACGCCGGACCATGTGATTCGCACGAAGCCATTCCCGATGCTCGGGCGCGATGTCGCCCATTACGCCAAGCGCTACGGCGATTACTTCCAGCGCTTCTCCGGCGCGGCGAAGGAAAAGAAAACCATGCTCGACGCCGCTCCACGCATGGCGCTCGATCCGGCGCTCGGCTTCGTTGCCGCGGGTCGCACGGCGAAGGACACGGCGATCGTCGAGGAGCTCTACGACCACACCATCGATGTCATCCTGCGCGCCGAGGCGCTCGGCGGCTGGCGCGCGCTCGACCAGAAGCACACGTTCGACATCGAATATTGGGACCTCGAGCAGGCGAAGCTGAAGAAGGCCGGTTCGCCGCCGGCGTTCGCGGGCGAGGTGGCCGTGGTCACCGGCGCGGCCTCCGGCATCGGCAAGGCGTGCGTCGAATCATTCCTGAAGCGTGGCGCGGCGGTGGTGGCGCTCGATCGCAACCCGGCGGTGGAAACCCAATGGAAGCGGGCCGACGTGCTCGGCGTGACCTGCGATCTCACCGACACGAAGGCCATCGACAAGGCGCTCGACGCCGCGGTGAAGCGCTTCGGCGGCGTGGACATGCTGGTCTTGAACGCCGGCATCTTCCCCTCCTCCTCGCCGATCCAGAGCATCGCGCCGGAAAGCTGGCGCAGCGCGATGACGGTCAACGTCGAGGCGAACCTGCTCGTCATGCAGGCCTGCCATCCGCTGCTCAAGCTCGCGCCGCGCGGCGGCCGCATCGTCGTCATCGGCTCGAAGAACGTGCCGGCCCCGGGGCCCGGCGCCGCGGCCTACTCGGCGTCGAAGGCGGCGCTCAACCAGCTCGCGCGCGTCGCCGCGCTCGAATGGTCGAAGGACGGCATCCGCATCAACTCGCTGCACCCAAATCAGGTGTTCGACACGGCGTTGTGGACCGAGGAGGTCCTCGCCTCGCGCGCGAAGGCGTACAACATGACCGTCGAGCAGTACAAGAAAAACAACCTGCTCAAGGCCGAGGTGTCGTCGAAGGACGTGGCCGAGCTCGCGGCGGAGATGTGCGGGGCGCTGTTTGCGAAGACGACGGCGGCGCAAGTTCCGGTTGATGGTGGCAACGAGCGCGTCGTATGAGCAAGCCGGTTCGCCCCCCTGATAAGGGGGGTGGCGCGAAGCGCCGGGGGGTTTCAGGAAGCAAAGCCAAAACCCCCCGCTCGCCGGCGGCTCGCGCCCCCCTTATCAGGGGGGCAGGAGTGCAACCGTTGCGCTGGAAGGGCGATCGCCTGGAACTGCTGGACCAGCGTTTCCTCCCGGACAAGACGATCTACGTCACCTGCCGCACCGCCGAGCAGGTGGCGAAGGCGATCAAGGACATGGTGGTGCGCGGCGCGCCGGCGATTGGCTGCGCGGCGGCGTTCGGCGTGGTGCTCGGCAAAGGCGCGAAAAAGGCGTATGAGGTGCTGGCGAAGAGCCGGCCGACCGCCGTGAATCTTTTCTGGGCGCTCGAGCGGATGAAGACCGCCACCGACCTGGAAGCCGAGGCGCGCGCCATCTACGAGGAAGACGTGGCGGCCAACCGTGCCATCGGCGAGCTCGGCGCGCAGCTCATCAAGGAACGCTCGCGCGTGATGACCCATTGCAACGCCGGGGCGCTCGCCACCGCCGGCTATGGGACCGCGCTGGGCGTCATCCGCTCGGCGAAGAACAAAAAGATTTCCGTCATCGCCAACGAGACCCGCCCCTATCTGCAAGGCGCGCGGCTGACCGCGTGGGAAATGGTGCAGGAGAAGATCCCCTGCACGCTCATCACCGACAACATGGCCGGCCACCTGATGAGCCGCGGCGAGGTGGACGTGGTGATCGTCGGCGCCGACCGCATCGCGGCCAACGGCGACGTGGCGAACAAGATCGGCACCTACGCGCTCGCCGTGATGGCGAAGCGCCACGGCATTCCGTTCTACGTCGCCGCGCCGCTATCGACGTTCGACCCGAAGATCCCGGACGGCTCGCACATCCCGATCGAGGAGCGGCCCGGCGAGGAGGTGCTCGGCTATCGCAAGACGCGCTGGGCGCCGAAGGGCGTGACCGTGCGCAATCCGGCGTTCGACGTCA
>DATMIG010000063.1:0-4437 GCA_035554335.1 Burkholderiales bacterium | reverse complement strand
GGGGTTGTTGCCGGCACCGCGTTCAAGCCTGTCTCGGCCACGCCGCGCGCCGTCGCCCCGCCGAAAGTTGAAACCACCGAATGGCAAGTGCGCTTCATCGCCGACCCAAGCGTGCTCGACGGCCGGTTGGCGAACAACGCGTGGCTGCAGGAGCTGCCGCGCTCCGACTCGAAGATCACCTGGGACAACGCCGCAATGCTGTCGCCCAAGTCGGCGCAGGAGCTCGGCGTTTCCACCGGCGAGCTGCTGCAGATCGACGGCCGGCTGACCGTTCCGGCGTGGATCGAGCCCAACCATGCCGATCGCAGCATCACGCTGCCGCTCGGCTACGGCCGCACGCGGGCGGGGCGCGTCGGCAACGGCGTCGGCTTCAACGCGTATGCAATCAGGAAGGCGCCCTGGTCGGCGCCGGTGCAGGTGGCCAAGGCGCCCGGTCGCCATGACTTCGCCACCACCCAGCGTCACGCGCGCATGGAAGGCCGCGACCTCGCGCGCGTGGTCGATATCGCCGACCACGCGCAGTTCAAAGAGGAGGCGAAGCATTCCCTCTATCCGGCGTGGCCGTACGACAGCTACCGCTGGGCGATGAGCATCAACCTCAACACCTGCATCGGCTGCAACGCCTGCACCATCGCCTGCCAGGCGGAGAACAACATCCCGACGGTCGGCAAGGAGCAGGTGCTCGCCGAGCGCGAGATGCACTGGATCCGCGTCGACCGCTATTACGAGGACGGCAAGACGCTGTTCCAGCCGGTGCCCTGCATGCATTGCGAGAACGCGCCGTGCGAGTACGTCTGCCCGGTCGAGGCGTCGGTGCACGACAGCGAAGGGCTGAACGTTCAGGTCTACAACCGCTGCGTCGGCACGCGCTTCTGCTCGCAGAACTGCCCGTACAAGGTGCGGCGCTTCAACTTCCTCCAGTACTCGAGCGACGAGGAGACCCTCAAGGCGCAGAAGAATCCGGAAGTCACGGTGCGCATGCGCGGCGTGATGGAGAAGTGCACGTACTGCGTGCAGCGCATCACGCGGGCCCGCATCGAAGCGGACAAGGACGGACGCAGCATCCGCGATGGCGAAGTGATCACCGCGTGCCAGGCGGCGTGCCCGACGGGCGCGATCGTCTTCGGCGACCTGAACGATCCGAAGAGCAAGGTGAGCGAGGCGAAGCGCTCGCCGCTGCACTACGACCTGCTCGCCGAGCTGAACACGCGCCCGCGCACGAGCTACGAAGCGCGGCTCACGAATCGCCATCCCGACCTCGATGAGTGAGATCGATACGCGCCTGCAGGGCTGGGGCTACGCGAGCGTCAGCGACAAGATCGCCGACATCGTCCTGCGGCGGCCGACGCACTGGATCTGGGGCGCGGGCTTCCTCGTCACCGCCGCCGGTGTGGCGGCGCTCTTCGGCGCGATGGTCTATCTCTTCGTTAAGGGCGTCGGCATCTGGGGCATCGACATCCCGGTGGCGTGGGGCTTCGCCATCGCCAACTTCGTCTGGTGGATCGGCATCGGCCACGCCGGCACGTTCATCTCGGCGATCCTGCTGCTGCTGCGGCAGAAGTGGCGCACCTCGATCAACCGCTTCGCCGAGGCGATGACGCTCTTCGCCGCCGGCATCGCGGGCCTCTTCCCGATCCTGCACCTCGGCCGGCCGTGGTTCTTCTACTGGCTGGTGCCCTATCCGAACGTGATGGAGCTGTGGCCGCAGTGGCGCAGCGCGCTCGTCTGGGACATCTTCGCCATCAGCACGTACCTCATCGTCTCGCTGCTCTTCTGGTACCTCGGCGTGGTGCCCGACCTCGCCACCCTGCGCGACCGGGCGACCAGCCGGGCGAAGCAGATCGCCTACGGCCTGTTCGCGCTCGGCTGGCGCGGTGACGCGCGGCATTGGGCTCGCTTCGAGACCGTGTACCTCCTGCTGGCCGGCCTCGCCACGCCGCTCGTCGTCTCGGTGCACAGCGTGGTATCGCTCGACTTCGCCATCTCGATCACGCCCGGCTACCACTCCACCATCTTCCCGCCCTACTTCGTCGCCGGCGCCCTCTTCTCCGGCTTCGCGATGGTGCTCACGCTCGCCATCCCGATGCGCCACTTCTTCCGGCTGGAGGACTTCATCACCGTGCGCCACCTCGAGCTCGCCGCCAAGGTGCTGCTCGCCTGCGGCTGGATCGTCGCGTACGGCTACTTCATGGAGACGTTCGTCGCCTTCTACAGCGGCGACGAATTCGAGATCGCGATGGTGAAGGACCGCCTGCTCGGCATCTACGGGCCGGCGTACTGGACGGTGCTCCTGTGCAACGTCGTCCTGCCGCAGATCCTGTGGTGGCGCACCGCCCGGCGCTCGGTTTGGACGCTCTTCGTCCTCAGCCTGTTCGTGCAGCTCGGCATGTGGCTCGAGCGCGTGATGATCGTCGTGCAGAGCATGCACCAGGACTTCCTGCCCTCGTCGTGGGGCCTCTACATTCCCACGCGCTGGGACTGGATCATCCTCGGCGGCTCGATCGCGCTCTTCTTCTTCCTCTTCCTCTGCTTCCTCCGCTTCCTGCCCGCGATCTCGATCTATGAGATGCGCAAGCTCGTGCATGAGGAGAAGGCGAAATGATGCTTCGCTTTTTCTGCCGCCCCCCTGACAAGGGGGGAAGCGAACGCAGTGAGCGGGGGGTTTTGTTTTTCGGAACCCGAACCCCCCGCTCGCCTTCGGCTCACGACCCCCTTATCAGGGGGTCAAAGCGATGAAGCTCTACGGTGTTCTGGCGGAATTCGCGAGCCCCGAGCGACTGCTCGAAGCGACACGCAAGGCGCGCGAAGCCGGCTACATGCACGTCGAGGCCTACTCGCCCTTCCCGATCGAAGGCCTCGCGGAAGCGACCGGCATGCGACGCAACTGGGTGCCGCCGATCGTGCTGGCGGGAGGATTGGTCGGCGGGCTCGGCGGCTACTTTATGCAGTGGTACTCGGCCGTGATTTCCTATCCGATCAACTCCGGCGGACGGCCGCCGCACAGCTGGCCGGAGTTCATCCCGGTGACCTTCGAGCTGACGATCCTGATCGCGGCGCTCGCCGGCGTCGCCGGGATGCTGTTCCTGAACGGACTGCCGCGCCTCACGCATCCGCTCTTCAATGTGCGCGAGTTCGACCTCGCCTCGCGCAACCGCTTCTTCCTCTGCCTGCGCGCGGACGATGCTCGCGATTTTCTGCGTAGCCTCGAGCCGATCGGCGTCTGGGACGTGCCGGCATGAGAGCGGCGATCGTCCTGCTTGCGGCGCTCGCGCTCGCCGGCTGCGAAAAGATGATGCGCAACATGTACGACCAGCCGCGCTACAAGCCGATGCGCGAGAGCTCGCTCTTTTCCGACGGCACCTCGGCGCGCTCGCCGGTGCCGGGGACGGTGCCGGCGGCAACCGGCAACCTGGCCGGCACCTCCAGCGGCAGGATCGGCGCCGAGCAGGCCGAGCGGGAGGCGAAGCTCGCGAAGGCGAAAAGCCAGCCGCTGCCGGTAACGATGCAGCTGCTGCATCGCGGGCAGGAGCGCTTCGACATCTATTGCGCGCCCTGTCACAGCCCCGTCGGCGACGGCGACGGCATGGTGGTGCGGCGGGGCTTCCCCGCGCCGCCGTCGTACCACATCGATCGCCTGCGCCAGGCGCCCGACCGTCATTTCTACGAGGTGATGACCAACGGCTACGGCGTGATGCGCCCCTACTCCGACCGCGTGTCTGCGGAGGACCGCTGGGCCATCGTCGCCTACATCCGCGCGCTGCAGCTTTCGCAATATGCGCGGGCGGAAGACGTCAAATGAACAAACGGGGACAGACCACGTTTCCTGCGAAACCCCCCGCTCGCCTTCGGCTCACGACCCCCTTATCAGGGGGTCAAAAAAGATGAGCTCCTATCTTTTCGCCTGGCTTCTCTTCCTCGGGCTCGCGCTCGGCGGGATGGCCAATCTCATGCTCCACAACCTGACCGGCGGCCGCTGGGGCCTTGCCGTGCGGCCGGCGTTCGTGGCGTGCACCCGGCTCGTCCCGCTCGCGGCGCTGCTCGGCATTCCGGTGATCGTCGCCATGCGCAGCCTCTATCCCATCGCGGACGGCGGTTGGTTCGACCCGGCGTGGTTCGGAGGCCGTTCCGTTGCCTATCTCGTGATCTGGACCCTGCTGTCGATCGCCGTGGCCCGCAGCCTGTCGCAAGGGCTGAGCGCGGTCGGCCTCATCGTCTACACGTTCACCATGTCCCTCGCGGCGACCGACTGGATCGCCTCGCTGGTTCCCGAGTGGTACTCGACGGCCTTTGGGCTGGTGGTCGGTGTCGGCCAGATGCTCGGCGCGATGGCGCTCGCGGTGGCCTATGCGGGACTGCGCGAGCCGCAGGTTCCTTCCGAGCGCTTCATCGACCTCGGCAACCTGCTCCTCATGTACGTCCTGACGTGGGCGTACCTCG
>DATMIG010000062.1:0-5746 GCA_035554335.1 Burkholderiales bacterium | reverse complement strand
CGGCATCGGCTTGGTCGAGTCGTAGAACAGGTACCCGCCCGGGTCGACCTCCTTCACGTCCTGCGCCCAGGTCTGCGGGTTCATCGCCACCATCATGTCGCAGCCGCCGCGGCGGCCGAGGTGGCCGTTCTCCGTCACGCGCACTTCGTACCAGGTGGGCAGGCCCTGGATGTTCGACGGGAAGATGTTGCGCGGGGAGACCGGGATCCCCATGCGGAGGAACGACTTGGCGAACAGCTCGTTCGCCGACGCCGAGCCCGAGCCGTTGACGTTGGCGAACTTGATGACGAAGTCGTTGAGCGCTTCGATTCGTTTTACGGTCGTCGTGGTGGGAGCTGTCATTGCGTGGTTAGTTCTTGTAGGAATCGTCGAGCCTGCGGACGATGGAATCGAACTCGAGCTGGCCAAGGTCGGCCTGGTCGGTGAGGAACTCTTCGCCCATCTGGTAGGAGGCTTCGCACACTTCGGGCGGCGGCAGTCTCAGCTTCGCGGACTGCGCGGCGAGCTGGATCTCGCAGGAGCGGTTCAGGCGCCAGAAGCGGATGAAGGCCTCGGGAATCGTCTTCCCCAGCGTTAACAAGCCGTGATTGCGCAGGATGATGGCCTGGTTCTTGTCGCCGAGCGATTGCACGAGGCGCGTGCGCTCGTCGAGCCGCATGCTCGGGCCTTCGAAGTCGTGGTACGAGACGCGCTGCCAGAAGTTGTGCGAGTACATGTGCATCGGCAGCAGGCCTTCGTCCTGCGCCGACACCGCCATGCCGGCGAGCGTGTGCATGTGCCAGACGCACTGCGCGTCGGGCCGCGCCATGTGGATCGCGGAGTGGATGATGAATCCCGCCTTGTTGGCGCAATATTTATTTTCGGCGACCGGGTTGCCATCCACGTCGATCTTGATCAGCGACGAGGCGGTGACCTCGTCGAAGCGCAGGCCGTACGGATTGATGAGGAAGTGATGCTCCGGCCCCGGCACGCGCGCGCTGATGTGCGTGTAGATGAGCTCCGACCAGCCGAGATGGTCGGCGACGCGGTAGGCGGCGGCCAGCTCAATACGCAGCTTCTGCTCGGCCTCGGAAATCAGGGACAGACCACGTTTTCCGAGGACGGCGCTCATCGGCGTTGCAGCCCCTGTGGAGTTCCGGTCCTGACCCCGAATTCGGTCATGCGGCCTTCTTGTGGTACGGCGGCACGCTCGAGCCGGCGTGGGTCATCTCGATCAGGTACTTCTGCATGTCCCAGGCGCCGGTCGGGCAGCGCTCGGCGCACAGGCCGCAGTGCAGGCAGACGTCCTCGTCCTTCACCATGACGCGGGTGGTCTTCAGCGGGCCGGAGACGTAGAGCGACTGGGTGACGTTTTCCGCCGGGGCGTTCAGGCGGGCGCGGAGGTCTTTCTCCTCGCCGTTCGGCGTAAAGGTGATGCAGTCCATCGGGCAGATGTCGACGCACGCGTCGCACTCGATGCACAGGCGGTCGCTGAACACGGTCTGCACGTCGCAGTTCAGGCAGCGCTGAGCCTCTTTCCACGCGGTGGCGACGTCAAAACCCAATTCCACTTCGGCCTTGACGTTCTTCAGCGTCTCCTTGATGTCGCGCCACGGCACCTTGTAGCGCGCGTCCTGGTGGATCTCGTTGTCGTAGCTCCACTCGTGGATGCCCATCTTCTGGGACATGACGTCGACGCCGGGCGCCGGGCGCTTGTCGAGCGGCTGCTGGTTCAGGAAGAGATCGATCGAGATCGCCGCATCGTGGCCGTGCGCCACCGCCCAGATGATGTTCTTCGGGCCGAAGGCGGAGTCGCCGCCGAAGAAGACGTTGGGGACGGTCGACTGGAACGTGGTCTTGTCGAGTTGAGGCAAACCCCATTTGTCGAACGCGATGCCGGCGTCGCGCTCGATCCACGGGAACGCGTTCTCCTGGCCGACGGCGACGAGCACGTCGTCGCACTCGAAGAACTGGTCCGGGTCGCCGGTGGGGACGAGGTCGCGCCTGCCCTTGGCGTCGTAGACCGCCTTCACCTTCTGGAACGTCATGCCGGTCAGCTTGCCGTTCGAATGCTGGAAGGTTTTCGGCACCAGGAAGTTGAGGATGGGAATGCCCTCGTGCTGGGCGTCTTCCTTCTCCCAGGGGCTGGCCTTCATTTCGTCGAACCCGGACCGCACGATCACTTTCACGTCGTCGCCGCCCAGGCGGCGCGAGGTGCGGCAGCAGTCCATCGCGGTGTTGCCGCCGCCGAGGACGATGACGCGCTTGCCGATCTTCGTCGTATGGCCGAAGGACACCGACGAGAGCCAGTCGATGCCGATGTGGATGTTCTTCGCCGCTTCCTTGCGCCCCGGGATGTCGAGGTCGCGGCCGCGCGGTGCGCCGGTGCCGACGAAGATGGCGTCGTAGCCCTCGCTCATCACTTCCTTCAGCGAGTCGATCTTGCGCTGCTTGAACGTGACGCCGAGGTTGAGGATGTAGCCCACTTCCTCGTCGATCACTTCCAGCGGCAGCCGGAAGCGCGGGATCTGCGACCAGATCATGCCGCCGGCGCGCGGGTCCTGGTCGAACACCGTCACGTCATAGCCGAGCGGCGCGAGGTCGCGCGCGACGGTGAGCGAGGCGGGGCCGGCGCCGATGCAGGCGATCTTCTTGCCGTTGGACTTCGTCTTCTTGCCGGCGGCGATGCGCTTGGCGACGTCGTCGCCCTTGTAGTCGGCGGTGACGCGCTTCAGCCGGCAGATGGCGACCGGCTCGGGCTTGGGCTGGTTTTCTTCCTCGACGCGGCCGCGGCGGCACGCGGGCTCGCACGGGCGGTCGCAGGTGCGGCCGAGGATGCCGGGGAAGACGTTCGACTTCCAGTTGACCATGTACGCATCGGAGTAGCGGCCCGCTGCGATGAGGCGGATGTATTCCGGAACCGGCGTGTGGGCCGGGCACGCCCACTGGCAATCGACTACTTTGTGGAAGTAGTTGGGGTCCTTGATGTCGGTCGGTTGCACGGGGCTCCTGACGATCGCAGCGGATGGTTTTTCTTGTTGCCCACAGTGTATACCGTGGGAACCGAGATACGCTGAATTTTCAGGCCCCTAGGAGGGGTATTCAGGCCGTCGTGGCGGCCGCGCGGCCGCCCGCATTTCTGTCGCCCGGGCCCGAGCCCACCTCGTAGAAAACATGGACGAAGTGGGTCGGCTTCCCGGCGGCGTCGCGCACCACGCGGACCGAGCGCCACTCGCGGTACACCGAGCCGTTCTTGCGCCGGCTCCACGTCGTGCCGCTCCAGTAGCCTTGGCGCAGCGCCGTGCCCAGCGCCTCGTCGTAGAACTCCGGCGGGTTGAGGCCGGAGCGCGTGTCCTTCGCCGGGCGCCCGACGACCTCCTCGCGATCGTGGCCGGTGATCTCGCTGAAGGCGCGGTTCACGCTGACGACGGTGCCGTCGAGCGCGGTGATCATGATGCCCTCGGTCATGCCCTCGAGGGCGTGCGCGGCGAGGAGCATGCGTTCCTCGCTCTCGCGCAGATCGGTGACGTCGTGCGAGACGAGGACGAAGGCCTGGTCGACGCGCTGCAGGTGCGACTGGTACTGGCGCATGCGGCCCTCGCGGTCGACGAGGCGCAGCGTCAGCTGCCGCGAGCGGCCGGCGCCGAGCGCCTCGCGCAGGCGCTCGGCGTCATCCGGATGCACGCGGGCGAAGGCATCGCCGCCTTGCGCGAGCTCGGCCGCGTCGAGGATGCGCTCGTACGAGGGGCTGGTGTAGATCCAGCGGCCGCCGGCGTCGAGCATGGCGACGAGGTCGTCGGCGTTCTCGGCGATCAGGCGGTAACGCGCCTCGCTTTTCCGGACCTGGTCGCGCGCCGCGAAGAGGCGCTGGTTCTGCGTGTAGAGGACGACGCCGATCGTGCAGGTATAGATGATGCCGCCCGTCATGCAGAGGAGCGACACGGCGGGCGAGGTGTCGGGCGTGAAGGCGAACCCGTCGAGCAGGATCCACGCCAGCGCGCCGGCGGCGCTGCAGCCGGCCGCGACGCCGAGGCCGCCGAGGCCGCGGTTCACCACCGCGTTGAGGAGCGCCGCGCCGATCAGCATCCAGATGATCCAGATTGGAAAGCCGAGGAAGGCGGACCAGCCGCCGAGCAGCGTCGCGTCGAGGTAGAGGTTGTTGCGCTCGGCGTGGCGCGGCTCCTCGGAATAGACGGCGCGCCAGTAGACGAGCTGCGGATAGACGATGAACTGGAGCGCGAGCACGGCCCAGGCCGTCGGGCTCGGGTCGGTGTTCCACAGGTGGAGGCCGATGGTGATCAGGCACCACGCGAACGACGCGGTGCGCACCGAACGGTTGATGCGCACCAGCGCCGGGGTCTTCTTCATGCCGCCCCGTTGCCCTGCGGTACCGCGGCGAGACCGTTCCGCGGCGCGCCCACCTCGTAGAAGACGTGGATGTAGTGCGTGATGGCACCGCCCGCATCCCTGGCGGCGCGGATGCTGCGCCACTCGCGGTACACGGTGCCGTTGCGGCGGCGGTTCCAGCTCGTGCCGGACCAGTAGCCGTCGCGCTGCACGGCGGCGTAGGCATTGTCGAAGTAATCGCCGCTCTGCAGCGCCGTGCGGATCGACTTCTCCGGCTGGCCGAGGACGTCCTCCCGGGCGATGCCGGTGATGTGCGTGAAGGCGCGGTTCACCGTGACGATGGTGCCGTCCTGGGCGGTGATCATGATCGCCTCGGTCATGCCCTCGAGGGCGTGCCCGGCGATGAGGAGGCGCTCCTCGCTCTCGTGCAGGTCGGTGACATCGCGCAGCGACAGCACCAGGCGATCGGCCTCGCCCTTCACGGGCGAAACATCCACCTTGTAGCGCCGCACGCGGCCGGCGGCATCGACCAGGCGCAGCACGAGCTCGCGCGAACGCCCGGTGCTCGCGGCGCGCACCACGGCGCTGCGCGCCGCCTCGGCGTCGTCGGGGTGCGCGCGCGCGAACGCGTCAGCGCCCGGCGCGCGGTCGGCCGCGCCGAGCACCGCCTCGAACGACGGGCTGGTGTAGACCCAGCGCGAATCGTTGTCGACGATGGCGATCAGGTCGGCGGCGTTCTCGGCGAGCAGGCGATAGCGCGACTCGCTCTCTCGCGCGCGTGCGCGCAGCGTGCGCACGACACCGCCCACCGCAACGGCATAGGCGAGCGAGCCGACGAAGCACAGCGCGGTAACCAGCGGGCTGGTTTCCTCGAGGACGTCGAAGCCGGTGAGGCCGAGGCCGACCGCGGCCCCCGCGCAGTAAGTGGCGAGCGACCACACGCCGCGCACCGTCCCGAACACGACGGCGGCGTTGAGCGCGGTGCTGAACAGGCCTCCATAGGCGATCCAGAGCGGGAAGTGCAGCGCGCCGACCCACAGGCCGAGCAGCGCCGCATCGACGAACAGGTTGATCCCCTCGGCGCGGCGCGAGTTTTCCGCGCGCAGCGTGTGCAGGTACGCGAGGTGCGGGTAGAGCAGGAACTGCAGGGCGAGCGCGGTCCAGTAGAGCGGGCCGAAGCCGCGCTCCCAGCCGTGGATCGCGAGGACGAGGAACGAAAAATTAAACGACCCCGCCCGGATGGCGTAATTGATGCGCGCCATCGGATGCGTCGCGTTGCGCTGCATGCAGCCAGCCTAGCGGGATTCCATGCGGTTGCTGTCAATCTGTGTCAAAAGTCACGACGGGGCGCGATAATCCGTCCCATGACCTCCCAACTCGAATCCCTGCGCAGCCAATCGCTCGTCGTCGCCGACACCGG
>DATMIG010000061.1:0-6328 GCA_035554335.1 Burkholderiales bacterium | reverse complement strand
CGCCCTCGCCGAGGTGAAAGCGCGCGAGAACCATCGCCTTCGTCGCCTGGTCCACCGCCACCACTGCCGCGGCGAGCAGGAACCACTGCCAGGCCTTAGACATGTTTGCGCGGCTCGCCCGGCCCGTTGAGGTTCAACCGGCAGCGTCCGCAGAGCCCTTCCGCGTCGACGTCGGCGCGGTAATGCCAGCAGCGGTCGCATTTCGCCTGCGTGCTCGGCGTGACTTTCACCGACGGCGTGCCCCTGTGGGCGCGTGCAGCCGAGGTGATCATGAGGAACTTGAGCTCGTCGCCGAGGCTGGCGAGCGCGTCGTAGTCCGCGCCCTCGGCCGAGAGGTCGATCTCGGCCTGCAGCGAGGCGCCGACCTTGCCGTCCGCGCGCAGCGTCTCGATTTCCTTCCGCACCGGGTCGCGCAGCTCGCGCAGGCGCTTCCACTTGGCGAGCAGCGCGTCGCCATCGCCCACCGCGGGAAGCTGGTACAGCGTATGGAAGAACACGCTGTCGTCCTTCTTGCCGGTGAAGTACTGCCACAGCTCCTCGGCGGTGAAGGAGAGGATCGGCGCCATCAGCCGCACGAGGCTCTGGGTGATGTGATAAAGCGCCTGCTGGGCCGAGCGCCGCGCCGGCGACTCGGCACCGCTCGTGTACAGGCGGTCCTTCAGGATGTCGAGGTAGAACGCACCGAGGTCCTCGGAGCAGAAGCTCTGCAGCCGTTGCGCCACCAGATGGAACTGGTAGCGCGCGTAATCGCCGGCCACCTGCTCCTGCATGTCGCGCGTCAGCGCGAGCGCATAGCGGTCGATCTCGACCATCTCGGCCACCGGCATCGCATGCTTCTGGATGTCGAAGTCCGAGACGTTGGCGAGCAGGAAGCGCAGCGTGTTGCGGATGCGGCGGTAGCTCTCCACCACCCGCTTCAGGATCTCGTTCGAGATGGTGAGCTCGCCGCTGTAGTCGCTCGAGGCCACCCACAGGCGCAGGATCTCGGCGCCGAGCGTGCCCGACACCTGCTGCGGCGCCATGCCGGTGCCCTTCGACTTCGACATCTTGCGGCCTTCCATGTCGATGACGAAGCCGTGCGTGAGCAGGCTCTTGTACGGCGGGTGGCCGTCCATCATCGACGCCGTGAGCAGCGAGGAGTGGAACCAGCCGCGATGCTGGTCGGAGCCCTCGAGGTACATGTCGGCGGGATAGGTCGACTCCGCCTTGTGCGAGCCGCGCAGCACGGTGAAGTGCGTGGTGCCGGAATCGAACCAGACGTCGAGGGTCTCGCGCGCTTTTTCATACTGGGGAGCATCCGCCCCGAGGAGTTCCTGCGGCGTGATGCGCTGCCAGGCCTCGATGCCGCCCTTCTCGATGCGCTGCGCGATCTGCTCCAGGATCCCGGCCATGTCCGGATGCAGCGCGCCCGTCTCCTTGTGCAGGAAGAACGGGATCGGCTCGCCCCACTGCCGCGCGCGCGACAGCGTCCAGTCCGGGCGGTTGGCGATCATGCCGTGCAGGCGCGCCTTGCCCCACGGCGGGAAGAACTGCGTCTCTTCCACGCCGCGCAGCGCGGTCTCGCGCAGGCTCTCGCCTTTGACTTTTTTGTCCATCGAGGCGAACCACTGCACCGTCGCGCGCAGGATCACCGGCGTCTTGTGGCGCCAGCAATGCATGTAGCTGTGCGTGTACGTCTCCTTGTGGAAGAGCACGCCGCGCTTGTCCATCTCGGCGATGATCTTGCCGTTCGCGTCCCAGATCGACAGCCCGCCGAAGAGCGGCAGCGACGGCGCGTACTTCCCGTCGCCCATCACCGGCGTGAGGATCTCGTCGTCCTTCATGCCGTAGCGGCGGCAGGACTCGAAGTCCTCGACGCCGTACGCGGGCGCCGAGTGCACGATGCCCGTGCCGGTGTCGGTGGTGACGTAGTCGCCCAGGTAGACCGGCGCCAGGCGGTCGTAGAACGGATGCTTGAAGCGGATGTTCTCCAGCGCCGCGCCTTTGGCGCTGGCAATCGTCCGCCCCTCGAGCCCATAGCGTTTCAAGCACTGCTCCTGCAGCGCCTCGGCGAGGATGAGCAGTCCCTTGGGCGTGTCCACCAGGTTGTACGTCAGCTCCGGATGGACATTGAGCGCCTGGTTGCCCGGCAGCGTCCACGGCGTGGTGGTCCAGATGACGGCGAAGCCGGGCTTGTCGATCTTCGTGCCGAAAGCCTTGGCCAGTTTCTCCGGCTCGGCGAAGGCAAACCCGACGTCCACCGCCGGATCCTTGCGGTCCTCGTACTCGACCTCCGCCTCGGCGAGCGCCGAGCCGCAGTCGAAGCACCAGTTCACGGGCTTGAGGCCGCGGTAGAGGTAGCCTTTCTTCAGCAGGATGGCGAGCGCGCGGATCTCGTCGGCCTCGTTGCGCGGCGCCATCGTGAGGTACGGGTTGTCCCAGTCGCCGAGCACGCCGAGGCGCTTGAAGTCCTGCCGCTGCTTCTCGATCTGCTCGGTGGCATACGCGCGGCAAAGGCGCTGCGTCTCCTCGGTCGACAGGTTCTTGCCGTACTTCTTCTCGATCTGCACTTCGATCGGCATGCCGTGGCAATCCCAGCCCGGCACGTACGGCGCGTCGAAGCCGGCGATGGTCTTCGACTTGACGATCACGTCCTTCAGGATCTTGTTGACGGCGTGGCCGATGTGGATGTCGCCGTTCGCATACGGCGGCCCGTCGTGCAGGACGAACTTCGGCCGGCCCTTGGCGAGCGTGCGCAGGCGCTGGTAGACGCCTTTCTCGTCCCAGTCCTTCACCCATTGCGGCTCTCGCCTGGCGAGGTCGCCGCGCATGGGGAATGCGGTGTCGGGAAGGTTGAGGGTGTCTTTGTAGTCAGCCATGTCTTGCAAAGTACTCGCGCGCCTGCGCAGCGTCCTGGGCGATGGCGCGGCGCAGCGTGTCGAGGTCGTTGAATTTCGCTTCGTCGCGCAGCTTGCGGAGGAAACGCACTCGCAGCCGCTGCCCGTACAGGTTCGGGTTGCGGTCGAGGAGATGCACTTCCAGCAGCGGCTGCGGCAGCGGGTTCACCGTCGGCCGGTAGCCCAGGCTCGCCACGCCGCGCCCATGCGCTTCCACCTCGACCACGTAGATGCCGGCGAGCGGCGGCCGATGCGGCAGGGGAATGTTCGCCGTCGGGAAGCCGAGCTCGCGCCCGAGATGCGCGCCGTGCACCACCTTGCCGCTGATCGAATAGGGCCGGCCGAGAAGCTGCTCGGCGCGCTCGAAGTCGCCTGCCGCCAGCGCCGCGCGCACCGCCGAGCTGGACACGCGTTCGCCGTTGAATTGGACGTCCGGCATCGCCCCGAGCGCGAAGCCCTTGCCCTCGAGCGTGGCGAAGTCGCCCTTCCGCTGCGCGCCGAAGCGGAAATCGCGGCCGATCAGCAGCCATCGCGTCCGCAAGCCGCGCACGAGCACTTCGTCGATGAAGCGCGCGGCGGTGAGGGCCGCAAAGGCGGCCGTAAAGCGGATCACATGGACCCGCTCGATGCCGGCGGCGGCGATGAGCTCGAGCTTGTCGCGCAGCCGCGTGAGGCGCGCGGGCGCCGACTGCGGCGAGAAGAATTCGCGCGGATGGGGCTCGAAAGTCAGAACGCAGGACGTCACGCCGATGTCGCGGGCCTGGGCCACGACCCGGTCGAGCAGCGCGTGATGGCCTCGGTGCACGCCGTCGAAGTTGCCGATGGTGAGCGCGCAGGGGCCCAAGGCGGGCTGCAACGAGCCGTGCGTGACCACCATGGAGTCGTTAAAATGCTGAATTATAGTGATTTTGCGCCCTTGGAGGAGGAGCATGAAGTCGCTCGAAGAACAAATGGCGTTCTACGCCGCGTACCATCAGGACGCGCGCAACAAGGCGACGCACTTCATCGGCGTGCCCGTCATCATGCTGTCGCTTTTCGTTCCGCTCGCCTGGCTGCGCGTCGACGTGGGCGGCGTCGCGATCAGCGCGGCGATGCTCTTCGCCGCCATCGTGCTCGTCTACTACTTCCTTCTCGATGTGCCGCTCGGCCTCGCCATGCTCGTGATCACCGGCCTGCTCGTCTGGGCGGGCGAGCGCATCGCCTCGCTCGGCGCCGCGGCGGGATGGACCTGCTTTGCGGTGCTGTTCGTCGCTGGATGGATCCTGCAACTCGTCGGCCACATCTTCGAGGGCCGCAAGCCTGCCCTCGCCGACAATCTGTTCCAGATCTTCGTAGCGCCGATTTTCCTAGCTGCAGAAGTATTTTTCGCGCTCGGCTATAAGCGCGCGCTGCACGACCGGGTGCAATCCCGCGCGGTGCACATGCGCGCCGGCGCCTAAGTAATTTCCAGGGAGCGACAATGAAGGCATTACTCGCGTTTTCGCGCGCCGTCGACTGGCTGAACGAGCACCTCGGCCGCCTCGTGTACTGGCTGGTCCTGGTCGTTGCGCTGATCAGCGCCGCCAACGCCACCTCGCGCTACGCGCTCAACGCGGCTTCGAACGCGTGGCTCGAGCTGCAGTGGTACCTCTTCGCCGCGATCTTCCTGCTGTGCGCGGGCTACACGCTGCTGCACAACGAGCACATCCGCATCGACGTGGTTTCTTCGCATCTGTCGCGACGCACGCAGATCTGGATCGATATCTTCGGCCTCGTCTTCTTCCTGCTGCCGATGACGCTGTTCATCATGTGGCTGTCGTGGCCGATCTTCATGAATGCGTGGACCAGCGGCGAAGTGTCCGGCAACGCCGGCGGCCTGGTCCGCTGGCCGGCGCGGCTGCTGATACCGGTCGGCTTCTTCCTGCTCTCGCTGCAGGGCCTGTCCGAGCTGGTGAAGCGCATCGCCTATCTGCAAGGCCTGATTCCCGATCCGGTGGAGAAGCACGCGGACCCGGCGCTCGAGCAGCTGCAGGTCGACGAGGAGCCCGCGAAATGACGCAGTTCCTCATCGACAACATGGCGCCGATCATGTTCGGCGGACTGGTGGTTTTCCTGCTGCTCGGCTTCCCGGTGGCCTTCGCCCTCGGCGCGCTCGGCCTCTCCTTCGGCCTGATCGGCATCCAGCTCGGTCTCCTCAACGAGGCGCTGTTCCAGGCGCTGCCCGAGCGCATTTTCGGCATCGAGGCGAACGAAACGCTGCTCGCCGTCCCGTTCTTCACGTTCATGGGCCTGATCCTCGAGCGAAGCGGCATGGCCGAGGACCTGCTCGACACGATCGGCCAGCTCTTCGGGCCGATCCGCGGCGGCCTCGCCTACGCGGTGGTTTTCGTCGGCGCGCTGCTCGCCGCGACGACCGGCGTCGTGGCGGCGTCGGTGATCTCGATGGGACTCATCTCGCTGCCCATCATGCTGCGCTACGGCTATGACCGGCGCCTCGCCACGGGCGTCATTGCAGCGTCGGGCACGCTCGCCCAGATCATCCCGCCCAGCCTGGTGCTGATCGTCCTCGCCGACCAGCTCGGCCGCTCGGTCGGTGACATGTACGCCGGAGCGATCTTCCCTGGCCTGGTGCTGACCGGCCTTTATGCGATCTACGTGCTCGGCGTCTCGGTGGTCAACCCGCAGGCCGCGCCGGCCCTGCCGCCCGAGGCGCGCACGCTGCGCGGCTGGAAGCTGCTCGGCCGGGTGATCTTCGTCCTCATCCCGCCGCTCGCGCTGATCTTCCTGGTGCTCGGCACGATCTTCATCGGCGTGGCGACGCCTACCGAGGGCGGCGCGATGGGCGCGACCGGCGCGCTGGCGCTCGCGCTCATCAACCGGCGGCTCAGCTGGTCGCTGCTGCGCCAGGCGATGAACTCGACCGCCAAGCTGACCTCGTTCGTGGTCTTCATCCTGGTCGGCGCGACGGTGTTCACGCTCACCTTCCGCGGCGTGAACGGCGACGTGTGGATCGAGCACCTGCTCACCAGCCTGCCGGGCGGCCAGATCGGCTTCCTGATCGTGGTGAACCTGCTCACCTTCTTCCTCGCCTTCTTCCTCGACTTCTTCGAGCTGGCGTTCATCATCGTGCCGCTGCTCGGGCCGGTGGCGGAGAAGCTCGGCATCGACATCATCTGGTTCGGCATCCTGCTCGGCATCAACATGCAGACCTCGTTCATGCATCCGCCGTTCGGCTACGCGCTCTTCTACCTGCGCTCGGTCGCGCCGTCCAAGGAATACATGGACAAGGTGCTGAAGCGGCCGCTCGCCGGCGTGAGCACCGGCCAGATCTACTGGGGCGCGGTACCGTTCGTCATCATCCAGGTGATCATGGTGGCGATCGTGATCACGTTCCCGGGGCTCGTGACCGGCAACCTGGAGCAAGTGAAGATCGACCCGTCCAAGGTGCAGATCGAGATTCCGCAGGAGACGCC
>DATMIG010000060.1:0-3108 GCA_035554335.1 Burkholderiales bacterium | reverse complement strand
GCGAGCGAGCTCGTCGCCTTCATCCGCGAGCGCACCGGCGACTGGTTCCACGTCGAGGTGGCGTGCTACCCGGAATTCCATCCGCAGACGCGCAACGCCGAAGACGAGATCCGCAACTTCAAGCGCAAGGTCGACGCCGGGGCGAATGCCGCCATCACGCAGTACTTCTACAACCCGGACGCCTATTTCCGTTTCCTCGACGACGCCCAGGCCGCCGGCATTCGCGTCCCCGTGGTGCCCGGCATCATGCCGATCGGCAATTTCTCGCAGCTCTCGCGCTTCTCCGACGCCTGCGGCGCCGAGATCCCGCGCTGGATGCGCTGGAAGCTCGAATCGTTCCGCGACGACGCCAAATCGATCCAGGCGTTCGGCCTCGACGTGGTGACGGCGCTCTGCCAGCGACTGCTCGCCGGCGGCGCGCCCGGCCTGCACTTCTACACGCTCAACCAGGCTTCGCTGTCCGCCGAAATTTGGAAGCGGCTCGGGCTCTAGTCCTCATCGCCGTCTCCGTGCTCGTGCTGGCGGCGGCCGAGCTCTTCGGCGCGCACGCGCTGCTGCCGCTCGAGAACCGCCTGCTGGACGCTTTCGAGAAGCGCCACGCCGCGGCCCTCGCCCCGGATCCGGACATCGTCCTCGTCGACATCGACGAGAAGAGTCTCGCGGCGATGGCGACCGTCGCCGGGCGCTGGCCGTGGCCGCGCGTCGTGCATGCCGAGCTTCTCGAGGGGCTGGCGGCACAAAAGCCGCGCGCCATCGTCTTCGACCTGATGTTCGCCGAGGTGGACCGCTTCCGGCCGCAGGACGACGCCGCGTTCGCCGAGACCGTCGCGCAGCATCCGAACACCTATTTCCCCCTGCTCAGGCTGCCCGCGAGCGGCGACGCGAAGGGCGTGCGGCTCGCCGACCTGCGCTCGCTCGGGCTCGTGCGCACGAAGCAGGCCGACGCCGACGCCCGCATGGCGATCGTGCCGCCGCTCGTGCTGCCGCCGGAGCAATGGCGCGCGGGCCTGATCACGTTCCGCGAGGATCCGGACGGCGTCGGGCGCCGCTACCTCCTTCGGGAGGTGGTGCGTGGCTGGCAGGTGCCGTCGCTTCCGGCGCGCGTCGCGTTCGATCTCGGCTTTCCCGTGCCGGACCAGGACGACCTGATCCTCGCGTGGCGCGGAAGGGCGCGCGAATTCACCCGCGTCTCCTATAGCGACCTTTACGAGGACTTCAATCGCTCGCAGCGCGCGCGGCCGGCGAACGAGTTCAGCGGCAAGATCGTCATCGTCGGCACTGCCGCCACGGGCCTGCAGGACCTGCGCGTCACGCCGATGGACAGCCTGCACCCGGGGGCCGAGATCCTCGGCACCGCGATCGAGAACCTGAAGAACGGCCGCTCGATGCGCGAAGCAAGCGCGGGGTGGCCCGCCGCGATCGGCGCCCTTTTGGTCATTCTCCTGTTCGCGGGCTTTCGCGCCGGCCTCGACATCCGGCTCCTCGGCTTCCTGCTCGCGCTTGTCTCCGGCGGCGTCCTGTACGCGAGCTACATCGCAGTGGGCCGCTCGGTACTCCTGCCGACGCTGACGCCGCTGGTCGCGGCCTGGACGTTCTATGCGGCGGCGGCGCTGACCGAGTACCTGCGCGAGCGCAATGCGCGCGTGGCCGCGCTCGCGCAGTTCTCGCGCTTCACCAACCCGCACGTCGCGCGGCAGCTGGTCGAGCGCGGCGGCATCGAGACCGGCCGGCGCGACGTGACGCTGCTGTTCTCCGACATTCGCGGCTTCACCACGCTCTCCGAGACGCGCAGCCCGGAAGAGGTGATCGCCCTTCTCAACCGGTACTTCTCCCTCCAGGTCGACGTCGTGTTCCAGCACAGCGGCTCGCTCGACAAGTTCATCGGCGACTGCATCATGGGCATCTGGGGCGCGCCGCTCGACGACCCCGACCACGCCCGGCACGCAGTCGCCTGCGCGCTCGACATGGCGGACACGCTGCAGGCATTCAAGCGCGAGCTCGGCGCCGAGCACACGGACTTCGACGTCGGCATCGGCCTGCATTCCGGCCCGGCGGTGGTCGGCCTGATGGGATCGCAGAAGCGGCTCGAGTACACGGCGATCGGCGATACGGTAAATCTTGCAAGCCGCATCGAAGGCCTGACGAAGGATGCAAAACGTCGCATCCTCGTGTCGAAAGACACGATGGAGCGCTGCGCAGACGCGTTCGATTTCGTATCATGCGGCAGTTATCCCGTAAAAGGCCGCGCACAGCCCGTCGAGCTGTTCGAGCCCAGAAGAAAGTCATGAAAGCCGCGCTGCTTCTCGCATTCCTTCCCATCGTCGCGATGGCCGAGCCCGCTTCGGTCGTGCGCCCGTCGCCGCTCATGAGCGAGCCCGCCACCGACGCGACCAAGGTCACCGACCTGCCGGCGAATGCCGCGGTCGACGCGCGCGAACGACGCGGCGGCTGGATGCACGTGCGCACCGCGTCCGGCCAGGAAGGCTGGGTGAAGATCCTGGCGCTGCGCTATGGCGGCGCCGCGAAGGGCGGCGACACGGGGCTCACGCAGGCGATCAACGTGGCGCGCACCGGCTCGAGCGGCACGCAGGTGACGACCGGCGTGCGCGGCCTGGACGACGAGAAGATCGTCCATGCGCAGCCGAACCCGGCCGAACTGAAGAAGCTGGAAGGCTTTTCGGTGCCGGCGAGCGCCTCGGCGGAGTTCGCCCAGCGCGGCAAGCTGCAGGCGCAGACCGTGAGCTATCCAAAATGAGCGAAATGAGGGCGCTCCTTCTCCTCCTCGCGGTGGCGAGCGTGCCGGCGTATGCGCAATTCAACCTGCGCGACCTGAACATCAACAAGATGTTCGACACGGCGAAGAAGGTCGTCACCGCGACCAGCGACATCGCCGAACCGGAGGAGATCAACATCGGCCGCGACATGGCGTCGCGCCTGCTCGGCGCGGCGCCGCTCGTCAACGATCCGGCGCTACAGCGCTACGTGAACAACGTCGGCCGCTGGCTCGCCTCGCAATCGGAACGGCCCGACCTGCCCTGGCAGTTCGGCGTACTGGACGCGCGAGAAGTGAACGCCTTCGCCGTGCCGGGCGGCACCGTGTTCGTCACC
>DATMIG010000059.1:0-1632 GCA_035554335.1 Burkholderiales bacterium | reverse complement strand
CGACCTGCAGTCCAATTCCGCGCGCCAGACCGTCGGCGCCTGCAACAAGCTCGGCCTGCGCACCATCCTCGTCCTCGAGGGCCGCAAGCCCGACGTCGTGCAGGGCAACCTGCTCGTCAACTACCTGCTCGGCGCCGACGTGCATTTCGCCAAGGACGCGAAGGACCAGCGCGCGGTGATGGACGAGCTCGCGCGCCAGGTGCGCGCTTCGGGCGGCCGGCCTTACATCCTGAACGACAACCCGATGTTCGACATCGCCTCCGCGCTCGCCTACCTCGAGGCCACATTCGAGATGCTCGCGCAGATGAAGGCGCTGGGCGCCGAGCCGACGCACTTCTACATGTCCTCCGGCGGCAAGGGGCAGGCCGGCGTGGCGCTCGCGCGAAACCTGCTCGGCGCGCGCTTCGCCATGCGCGGCGTCACCGCGAGCCACAAGCACGACGTGCCGAACCGCACCGCCTCGATCGCCAACCAGGCGGCCGAGCTCCTCGGGCTGGAAGCGCGCGTTGCGCCGCGCGAGATCGAGAACTACGACAATTTCGTGGACCGGGGATATGGCATCCCGAGCGAGGCGGGCAACGAGGCCGTGCGCCTCTTCGGCCGCCAGGAAGGCATCGTGCTCGACCCGATCTATACCGGCAAGTGCGCCGCGGCGATGATCGCCCACATCCGCGAGCGCAAGCTCGCCAGCAGCGACGTCGTGGTATTCGTCCACACCGGCGGCATGCCGGCCATCTTCACGTGGAACGAGGAATGGCTGCGCTGAAGCGGCCCGTGTCGTGTATGTTTGGCCGACCATGCCGCGCCTCGCACTGACCGTCGCCGCCGCTATCCTCGCCTGCCTGCCGCTCGCCGCGACGGCACAGGCCTGGCCGTCCAAGCCCATCCACGCCATCGTGCCGTTCGGCCCGGGCTCGACCATCGATGTCCTCGCGCGCCTCGTCGCCGAACCGCTCTCGGCGGCGCTCGGGCAGCCGATCGTGATCGAGAACCGCGGCGGCGCCGGCGGCAGCATCGGCAGCGCGTACGTGGTGAACCAGCCGGCCGACGGCTACACGATCCTCATCCACGCCTCCGCGCATTCCGCAACGCCGGCGGCGTATCCGAAGGCGCCCTACGACGCGGCGCGCGACCTGCGCGGCGTCGCGATCTTCGGCGTGGTGCCCAACGTGACCGTCATCGCGCCGTCGAAGAACATCAAGACGCTGCAGGAGCTGGTCGCGGCCGCGAAGGCGGGCCGGATCAATACCTTCGCCTCGGCGGGGGTCGGCAGCGCGACGCACTGGGCGGCCGAGCGGCTGCGCATCGCGGCGGGCTTCCCCGGCACGCACGTGCCGTTCAAGGGCGGGCCGGACGCGCTCACGCAGGTGGCGAGCGGCGAGGTCGACTGGATGAGCATCGGCGTGACATCCGGCATGCCGTTCATCCGCCAAGGCCGCCTGATTCCGCTCGCGGTGAGCACGGCGAAGCGCTCGAGCATCCTGCCCGACGTGCCGACCAACGAGGAAGCCGGCGTGCCGAACAGCGACTACACCTTCTGGAACGGCATCCTCGTCCACGCGAAGACGCCGGCCGACATCGTGCAGCGCCT
Organism: Burkholderiales bacterium; assembly: GCA_035554335.1. Taxonomy (GTDB): domain Bacteria; phylum Pseudomonadota; class Gammaproteobacteria; order Burkholderiales; family SG8-39; genus SCGC-AG-212-J23. The sequence continues at coordinate 41 of DATMIG010000059.1, read as the reverse complement.
GCACGAGGAGACGATGAAGGTGCTCGCGCAGCCGGCGCTGG
>DATMIG010000058.1:0-5686 GCA_035554335.1 Burkholderiales bacterium | reverse complement strand
CTCGCCGGCGGCGATCGAGGCGCTCGGCAAAGCCGTCGAGCGCGGGGTCGACGTGCGCGTGATGGTGCCGGCCGCGGCCGCCTCCGACATGCCGCTCGTGCAGCACGCCGCGCACCGCAGCTTCGAGCGGCTGCTCGCCTCGGGCGTGAGGATCTTCGAGTACCAGAGGTCGCTCCTCCACCAGAAGGTGATGACCGTGGACGGCGCCTGGTGCGCGATCGGCTCGAGCAACTTCGACGACCGCTCGCTCGAGATCAACGACGAGATCACGGCGGGCTTCAGCAACCCCGCTCTCGCCGCGCGCCTGGAAGCGATCTTCCATCGCGACGCGCGGCAATGCGTCGAGCTGGAGCTCGCCGCCTGGCGCCGCCGCGGCCTGTGGCATCGCTGCCGCGACAACGCCTCCTACCTGCTGAAATACCAGCTCTGAGCGGCGCTCAACCCTCCTCCATCTCCGCGGTGAGCTCTCCCCGGCGCGACTCGATCCGCTCGCCGAGCGCCGCGAGGTCGAGCGACTTTGCCTTCCTCGCCTGCGGGAACATCTCGCCTTCCTCTTCCTCGACGTGGTGATTGACGTACTCGCCGAGCACCGTGAAGGTGGCGAAGTAGCTGGGGTCGTCGGGCTCCATGCGCTCGAGCTGATCGATCAGCGTGTCCGCCGTGTCGTGCTCGACGGCGGCCTCGTTCATGAACTCCTCGTCGTCGATCACCTCGCGCACCGCGGGATAGAGGATCTCCTCTTCGAGCATCGAGTGCACGCGCAGGTCGGCGCAGACGCGCGCCACGAGCTCGCGGCAGGCGGCGAGGGCGGAGCGGTCCATCTTCTCGAACTGCTTGAACGCCTTCTTCACGTTGTCGTGGTCGTCCTTGAGGAGCTCGAGGGCGTCGGCTGCCCTGGCTTTAATCTTCGGCACGTAGTCTCCTGTGGAAAGGTCCGGAAGGCGGATCGCCCTTGGAGACTGCGGTGACGCAATAAGCGCGCCGTACGACCGGACGGCGGCGAGGTGGTGCGCGATGGCGAGCGCGTGAAGCGCAAAAATCCAGCCGGACTTCGCCCACAATGCGGGCATGAAGCTGCGGATGCACGACAACTCGCTCTTCGCCGTGCTCCTGCGCTCGCCGTGGTGGGTGGCGGGGCTCGTCGCGGCGGGCGCGTTCGGCGCGACGCGGATCTTCCTGCCGGCGGAGTTCGCGGTGTTCGCCGCCGCGCCGTTCGCGGTGATAGCGGTCTACGTGACTTGGAAGCAGCTCCGCGCGCCGAGCGGGCGGCGGATCGCGGCGACGCTCGAGCAGCTGCGGGGGATGTCGTGGCACGAATTCGCCGAGGCGATCGAGAAGGGCTTCAGCCGCGACGGCTATAGCGTGAAGCGGCTCGGCGGCAAAGGCGCGGACTTCGAGCTGGTGAAGGATGCGCGCAGCACGCTGCTAGCCTGCAAGCGCTGGAAAGCGACGCGGTCGGGGATGGAGCCGCTGCGCGAGCTCGAGGAGGCACGGCGGGTGCGCGACGCCGCCGGCTGCATCTATGTCGCGACGGGCGAGGTGACGGCGCAGGCGCGCGCCTTCGCCGCGGAGCGCGGGATCCGGCTGCTGGAAGGGGCGGAGCTGGCGCGCGCTGTGGAGCTCGCGAAGTAAAGAAATTCGGGGTCAGGTCCCAAACCTGTTGGGCTGCGCCAGATCAGATTCGGGACCTGACCCCAACACAACCGCTCAGGCCGCCTGCTCCATCTCGGCGGTCAGCTCTTCCTTGCGCGCCATCATCTGCTCGCCGAGCGCCGCGAGGTCGAGGTCCTTGGCTTTCTTCGCCTGCGGGAACATCTCGCCTTCCTCTTCCTTGACGTGGTGCATGACGTACTCGCCGAGCACGGTGAAGGTGGCGAAGTAGTTCGGGTCGTCGGGTCCCATGTTCTCCAGCTGGTCGATCAGCGTCTTTGCCGTCTCGTGCTCGATGGCAGCCTCGTTCATGAGGTCCTCGTCGCCGATCGCCGCGCGTACCGCGGGATAGACGATTTCCTCTTCCAGCATGGTGTGCACGCGCAGATCGGCGCAGACGCTCTCGACGAGCTCGCGGCAGGTCGTGACATCGGCGCGATCGAGGTCCTCGAACTGCTTGAACGCGTCCTTCACCTTGTCATGATCTTCCTTGAGCAGCGTGAGGGCATTGGGGGCTTTGGCTTGCGTCTTGGGCATCGGTATTCCTTGGTGGGTTGCAAAAAAGGGAAATGGCGTGTGCGATCAGGCGGCGTAGTGCTCGCGACGACCGAGCTTCGCTGCCGTGTACAGGGACCAGAGGGCGGAGAGGCCGACCAGGATGTACACGATGCGCGAGAGGGCGGAGTCGTCGCCGAAGATCGCGGCCACGAGGTTGAAGTCGGCGAGGCCGACGAGGCCCCAGTTCAATCCGCCGACGATGAGCAGGATCATCGCGATCCAGTCGAGCGCGCTCATGCCGCTGCGGGTGCGAGGCGATGCGCCGACAGCATGAGGTTCGGTATAAACAGCCATCTTGGAGATTCCTTGCAGGGTGGTTGGAGAAACACCCGCCCAGGCGCAAGAAGCGAACCACCCTTGTCGCGGGAGTGCTATGGGCCCGCGCGCGGTGCGCGCGCATTGAATAGCGCGTCACCGAGCCGGCCACACGAGGTCAAGCGCGAGCGAGCGGCTCGCTAGGGTTGCCGCGTCCGGAAGAGGCTGACGGCGAGCGCCGCTGCGGTCAGCGCGGCGAGGATCCAGAAAGCGGTGTGCATGGTCGCGATGTAGCGCGCCGGGTCGGCGCCGACCGGCTGGTGGCCGAGGTTCACCGAGACGAGCGCGCCGACGATCAGCATGCCGATCACCATGCCCAGCGAGCGCGCGGTGGCCGAGAGCGCCGAGGCGAGGCTCGAGCGCTCGCGCGGCACGGCGTTCATCACCATGGCGATGTTGGGCGAGGAGAAGAAGGCGAAGCCGACGCCCTGGATGGCGAGGACGAGACCGACGAGGACGATCGAGGAGCCTTCGCGCAGGGAGGTGGCGAGGGCCGCGGCGGCGAGGGCGACGGCGACGCCGGTGCTCGCGATGAGCGCGGGGCGGGTGCGGTCGGCGAGCGCGCCTGCGCCGGGCGCAATGGCGGCCATCAGCAGCGTGCCGACGGCGAGCACCTCGCCGGCGACGTGCGAGCTGTAGCCGAGCACGCTCTGCAGGTAGAGCGAGAGCAGGAACACGGTGCCGAAGGCGTTGCAGTAGAGCAGGGTCTGCACGAGGAGCGCGTAGGCGAGCACGCGGTTCTTCACGAGGAGCACCGTGTTCAAGAGCGGCGCGTCGAGGCGTGGCTGGAGAAACACGAAAATTCCCAACAGCAAAACGCCGAGCGCGATCGCGCCCCAGCCGGCGGCGCCTTCGCGCAGCGTGGCGGCGCCGCCGACGAGCGCGAGCATGCCGGCGCTGACGAGGACCGCGCTCGGCCAGTGCACGGCGCGCGGTGCCGGGCGGCGCCAGGAGGCGCGCAGCATGAGGTGGGTCGGCAGGAGGAGAAGGAAGACGGTGGCGCCGCCGGCGAGGAACACCGAGCGCCAGCCCCACTGGCTGACGAGGAAGCCGGCGCAGATCGGGCCGAGGGTGAGGCCGGCGTAGATGGCGCCGATGATGATGCCGAACGCCTTGCCGCGCCGCTCGGGCGGCACGGCGTCGGCGATGATCGCCGTGCCGCTCGCCTGCACCGCGGCCGACGCGGCGCCCTGGATGAAGCGCAGCACGAGGAGCGCGCCGATCGAGCTGGTCAGGCCGGTGAGGATCGAGGCGATCGCGAAGGCGACCATGCCCGCCTTGAAGAGCGCCACCTTGTCGGCGGCGTCGCCCAGGCGCCCGGCCGGAAGAAGCAGCGCCACCGAAGCGGCGAGGAACAGCGTCTCCACGAGCGAGAGCGCCGTGGCGCCCGCGCCGAGGTCGGCGCCGAGCGCCGGCAGCGCGACCGCCACGCCGGAGATCATGAACGGCGGCGCGAACTGCGAAGCGGCGATCGCCGGCACGAGGAGGGGATGAGGTGGGCGCGCGGTCATTGGGGCGGAGGTTCAGCCACCACGCGCGCATGCTAACCGGTCGATCTCGAGGCGCTGCGCCAGGTGCTCGTCAGGCGGGGGCGAGCGGCAGGGTGAAGCAGAAGGCCGCGCCGCCCTGCTGGCGAGGCGACGCTGCCGGCGGGCAGCGTGGCTATGCCGTCGGCGGGTGGAGGCTCGAGTAGGCGAGCGCGTCGCCCAGTCGATCGTACTGGTAGCCGCGCCAGCGAAACACGCCGTTCTCGAAGGTCACGCCGTAGCGGCGCATCAGCTCGCGCTCGGGCGCGGTCGGCTTGCGTATCGGCTCGGCCGCGTGCTCGCCGGGCGACGGGTTGCGCGGCTCGAGCCTGGCGTAATTCACCGCATCCGCGAGGCGATCGTAGCGGTAGGCGCCGTAATGGAAGCTGCGCCCGTCGAACACGATCCCCAGCTTCGCCATCAGCTCCTCGGCGGTGGGCGAAAGATCGCCGGACGCTGCCGCGGGCGCCTTGCGGCGTTCTTCCGCGGCGCTGTCGCGCGCGCAGCGCTCGAGCCCCTCGAGCTGCGCCTCGAGCCCTTCCATCGCCGAGCACGCCTCGGCATAGTTGCCCTGCCGGCCGGCGATGCGCCAGCCGTCGCGCACCGCCGCGGCGCGCGTGATGCGCCGCTTAAGAGCGTCCACGTCGGCGAGAAAGGTCATCGCCACAGGCTACGCGCTTCACGCGCGCGTGCCGCCGGCGAGGGAAATAAAGAGTTCCTGGCGCGGCCCTTGTCGGGCCGCAGCGACCGCATGGAAATAAATAAAGGCTCGCGCCGCGCGCCGATCGGCGTAGGGTGGATCGATGACATTCACTCGAAGCCTGGCAGTCCTCCTCCTTGCGGCGAGCCTCTGCGGCAGCGCCGCGGCGCAGGAGCGCACGGCGCTGGACGACGAAACGATCTTCGCGGCGGTCGAGCAGGCGCTCGGGACCTCGCCCTTGCTCGCCGCCACGCGCATCACGGTGCGCAGCCGCGACGGCTTCATTACGCTGGGCGGCTTCGCCGCCACGGTGACTGAGATCGCAACCGCCGGACGAATCGCCTCGGGCGTGCGTGGCGTGACCGGCGTCCACAACGAAATCCGCATCCCGGACCGCAACCCGCGCGCCTGAGGAGACACGAATGGAACGCAACTTCTTACCCGACGCTCACCCGCGCGCTTCGACCGGCGCCTTTCATGACTACGTGCGCGGCGTGTTCGCCGACCGCGCGGACGACCCGGGCCGGCTGGCCGAGGCTCGCGCGTACTGGCTGCGTCGGCTCGGGGAGCGCGTCGCGCCCTTGCCGGCGCAGGAGCGCTGGGAGGGCGAGGGCGGAAGTACCGGGTAACCCCCGCTCTCACGACGCCCGGCGGGCGGTGTGGCGCAGCGCGCGCGAGAGCGTGAGCCCCTGCACGAGGATGGAGAACACCACCACGCCGTAGGTCACGGTGATGATCGCATCGCGCGGGCCGCCCGCGGGAAGCGAGAGGGCGAGCGCCACCGAGATCCCGCCGCGCAGGCCGCCCCACGTGAGGATGCCGATCACGCGCGGCGGGAAGTCCGGGCGCAATCCCGGGACGAGGGCGGCAATCGCCACCGAGAGGAAGCGCGCGGCGAGGACGGCGGGGATGGCGAGCAGGCTCGCCCAAGCGTAGG
>DATMIG010000057.1:0-16268 GCA_035554335.1 Burkholderiales bacterium | reverse complement strand
CCGAGATAACCCTTGATCTCGTCCTGGTAGTTGAGCGGCGCCGGGCCGTAGTCGGCGGTGTCCATCTCCGCCTTGGTGACGGTCGTGTCGCAGCCCGTCATCGCGAGGATGAACAGAAAGGGAAGGAAGCGCTTCATCGGGTCCCCCTAAGCGTAGTTGAGCAGCACGCCGGCTGTTTGCGCCGGCATCGAGACGTGAGGATAGTGATGCGTGGCGAGCTCATGGTAGCGCCAGGCCGGGTCGTTTCGAGCCTGCTCGGCGAAGCGCGCGAACGAGGTGGGGGAATAGCCGGTGCACGAGACGAACACGCGCTGGCCGCGATAGGCGCCCTCCAGCGCGAGCTTTTCCGTGAAGCATTTCATGGGCTGCGGATTGCGCCGGCCGTCGAGCCACGCGATCTCGGCCGGGTCGGTCATGCCCTGCGCCGCCGGCGGCAGCGGCGGCACCTGCCAGCCCTCGCGCGGGAAGTGCTCGCGCACGCGCTCGGGCAGGAGGTCGAGCAGCGCCTGTCCCGCCTGCGGCACGAAGGCGTCGAGGTAGACGAGCGCGCTCACGCGCCGCGGCGCCCGGTCCGCGACGCCGCTGACCACCATCCCGGCATAGCTGTGCCCGACGAGCACGACGCCCGCCAGGCGCTCGTACTCGAGCGTGCCGAGCACGTCGGCGATGTGAGTCGAGACGCCGACCGCCGGCGAGGCGAGGTGCGCGCGCTCGCCGATGCCGGTGAGCGACGGGGTGTACACCTCGTGCCCTGCCTTGCGGAGGAGCGGGGCGAGGCGCTGCCACATCCAGCTGCCGCCCCAGGCGCCGTGAACGAGAACGAACGTCAGGGTGCTATTTCTTGGCGATGAAGCTCGACACGTCGACGTCGTCGAGCTTGACGGAAGCCTTGTTGCGCGCCTCGATCTCGGCGAGCTTGCGCGGCGTCTCGTTGGTCGCCTGCTCGAAGGCGTCGGCGAGCCTGAAGCAGAATGCCGCGAGTGCCTTGGGATCGGGCTTCTTCTGGTCGCTGCCGGCGAGCGTGCCGTACACGCGCGCCGACAGATTGACGAAGATGCGCTCGGCGAGATCGACGTAAGGATCCTTGGCCGGCGCGACGGCGGCAGGTTTTCCGGCCGGGGGAGCTGCTTGGTGACCGCTCATGGCGCGAGTCTACTCCTAACTTCCTGCGCCTCTTCCTCTTGCTCTTCCTCCTCGCCCTTCGCGAGCGCGCGCTTGAACTGGTCGCGCAGCTCGTTCGACACGCTGACCTGCGCGCCATGCTGGCCGTTGTGCACGGCATAGAGCTTCGCCTGCACGACATGGTCGTGCTCTTCGAAGGCCTTCGCCGCGCGCTGCGCGCGCTCGGGATCCTGCGTGACGACGGCGAGCGCGCTCTCGCCGAGCCTCAGCGCGGAGAGCCAGGTCTCGCGCTCCATCATCTCCACGCCGATGTCGCGCAGCTCGAACATGTGCCGCATGTCGCGCACGCGGGCGATGATGCGAAGGCGCGGGAAGTTCTGCCGCGCGATGCGCGCGAGGCGCGTGATTGCCTCGCGGTCGTCGAGCGTGATGACGAGGAGGTCGGCGCTTTCCGCGCCGGCCGCGTGCAGGAGGTCGAGCCGCGTCGCGTCGCCATAGAAGACGCGGAAGCCGTACTCGCGCGACTCCTCGACGTGGTCCGGATCGTCGTCGAGCACGGTGGGCTGGAAGCCGCTCGCGCTCAGGAGCCGCGCCACCACCTGCCCGACGCGCCCGAGGCCGGCGATGATCACCTTGGAGGGCTCCGGCTCGTCGGCCGCGCGCTTCTTCGTATCGGTGAAGCGCGGCGCGATGACCCGGTCGTGCGCCACGAGCAGGAACGGCGTGAGCAGCATCGAGAGCGCTACGGCGAGCGTCACCGCCTGCCCCGTGCTCTGCGGAATGGCGCCGTTGCCGGCGGCGAGGCCGAGGATGACGAAGGCGAATTCGCCACCCTGGGCGAGGAGCAGGATGAAGAGCGGCCGCTCGCTGAGCGCCATGCCCGTGCGCGCGGCCATGAACCACAGCACCGCGCCCTTCAGGAGGAAGAGGCCGACGATGAACGCGACGACCACGAGAGGCCGCTCGAGCATCACGGTGAAGTCGACGCTCATGCCGACCGAGATGAAGAAAAGGCCGAGCAGCAGTCCCTTGAACGGATCGATCGCGGCCTGGATCTCGTGGCGGTACTCGGAATCGGCCAGCAGTACGCCGGCGAGGAACGCGCCGAGCGCCATGGAGAGTCCCGCCTTCTCGAAGACGAGCGCGATGCCGAGGACGAGGAGCAGCGCGAAGGCGGTAAAAATTTCACGCAGCCGCAGCCGCGCGATGTGGCGGAACACGGGGCGCGCGGCGAAATGGCCGAGCACCAGCGTACCGACGACCACCGCCGCGGCGAACCCGACCCCTTGCAGGGAAAAGCCCGACCATCCGCCGTACGTGCCGAGAAGCGGCAACACCGCCAGCATGGGAATCACCGCCAGGTCCTGGAAAAGAAGGATCGCGAACGTCGCCTGGCCGCCCTGCGTGCCGAGAAGCCCGCGCTCGGCGAGCGGCTGCAGCGCGAGCGCGGTCGACGAAAGCGAGAGCGCCATGCCGCCGACCACGGCGACGCGCATGTCGATGCCGAAGCAATACGCCACCGCGGCGATGAGCCCGATCGAGCCGAGCACCTGCGACAGGCCGAGGCCGATGAGGCGCGTGCGCATCGTCCAGAGCCGCCGCGGCTCGAGCTCGAGGCCGATCACGAAGAGGAGGAACACCACGCCGAGCTCGGCGAAGGCGTGGATCGCTTCGGGCTGCTGCACGAGCTTGAGGCCCCACGGCCCGATGGCAATGCCCGCGAGGAGATAGCCCGCCACGGAGCCGAGGCCGAGGCGGTGCGCGGCCATCACGGCGAACACGGCCGATGCGAAATAAATCGTCATTTGGACGAGAAATGCGTTGCCGTGTTCCATGCGCGAAGTATAGTTGTCCGAGGGGAACAAGCAGAAAAAGCAGGGAGGATTTATCAGCACGATCGAAGCTCGGATCCTGGAAAGGATCGAGGCGGTGTTCGTGCGCTGTCCGGAGCTTTTCCGCTTCAGCGTGCGCGATCGCTCGGGCCTGCCCGATCACATCGATCCGACGCGACTCGAGGGCGAGCTCTTCATCTTCGAGATCGCGCTCGCTCCCCGGCTGGGCAAGGCGCAGTACGACGAGGTGTACGACGCCATCGCCGCGGCGATCATGGGCGCGGTGTCGTCCTGGCCCGAGGCCAAGGAGCTCCTCCGCGGCAAGACCTTCGTCCGTTATCTGCACTGACGGGCACGGGGCTTGCGGGTAAGGGGGGCATGAAGCCCGCCCAGCTGGAAAGCCTGTCCGCCGACCTGCCGCCGCTCGAAGAAGACCTGGCCGCGCGCCTGGACGTCATCTTCGACCGCTGCCCGCAGCTCCACGGTTTCACGGTGCAGGACTCGTCCGCGCTCCCCGAGGAGCTCCGCTCGCTCGCCCTCGAGAAGGAGCTGGTGGTCACCGACATCGGCGTATTCCCGTTCATCAACGCCGAGCAGTGCGAGGCCATCTACAACGAGATCGCGGTCGCGCTGCTCGACTTCATGTTCGAGCGGCCGAGCGCGAAGGACGTCCTGCGCGGCCGCACGTTCGTTCGCACCCTGCACTAGGAACGCGATTTCCGGGGGCTAGAATCCCCCGGTGCCGGTCGATCCCTTCTCGAGCGCCACCGAGCTCGCCGCGGCTATCCGAGCCCGGCGCGTCGAGGCGCGCGAGGTGGTCGAGCTCTACCTTTCCCGCATCGAGAAGCACAACGGCGCGCTGAACGCCGTCTGCACGCTCGACGCCGCCGGTGCCCGCCAGCGCGCGCGCGAGGCGGACGAGGCGCTGAAGCGCGGCGAGATCTGGGGCCCGCTGCACGGCGTGCCGATGACGATCAAGGATGCGATCGAGACGGCCGGCGTGCGCACCACCGGCGGACATCCGCCGCTGCGCGATTACGTCCCGCAGAAGGACGCGAGCGCGGTCGCCCGGCTGAAGCGTGCCGGCGCCATCCTGCTCGGCAAGACCAACGTGCCGCCGCTCTCGGCGGACTATCGTGCGGACAACGAGATCTTCGGCCGCACGAACAATCCCTGGAGCCTGGAGCGCACCCCGGGCGGCTCGAGCGGCGGTGCTGCCGCGGCGGTCGCGGCCGGCCTGACCGGCTTCGACGTGGGCAGCGATCTCGCCGGATCGGTGCGCACGCCGGCGCATTTCTGCGGCGTTTTCGGCCTGAAGCCGACCGAGCGCCGCGTTCCGAACACCGGCCACATTCCCGAGCCACCGGGGCTGCCGCGCGCCGTGCGCCACATGAACGTGCTCGGGCCGCTGGCGCGGTCCGTCGAGGACCTGGCACTCGTCACGAAGGCGATGTGCGGCCCCGACGATGCGGAGTGGGATGTCCCGCCGGTGCCATGGACCGAGCCGGCGCAACGCGAGCTGCGTTCGTACCGTCTTGCGTGGACGGCCGATTTCGCCGGCGTGCCGGTGACCGCGGATACGCGTAACGCTGTTGCACGACTCGCTCATCAGCTCGCCGACGCGGGCTGCCGGATCGAGGAGCGCAACCCCGAGGCGTTCAGCTGGCACGATGCTTGGGAATGCTGGGGCGAGATCGCCATCACGGAGCGCGCCGCCACCGGCGGCGATCGCAGCCGCGAGCGCGTCGCGGCGCTGAACAAGACGCTCGGCGAGTCGTGGGCCGTGGCGCGCGGCTCGGCGAAAGGCATGCACGCCACGGTGGCGGACTACGCGGCGGCGCTCACGCGTCGCGACGCGCTCATCACCCGGCTGGAAAAGTTCTTCGAGGGCTGCGACGCCTTCATCTGCCCGGTGACCGTCAGCCCGGCGATCGGCCACGTGCCGTTCGGCACGCCGATCGACGTCGGCGGGGCGAGCGTGCCTTACTTCATCGCCGGCACCGCCTATACGTGCCCGTTCAATCTCACCGGCCATCCTTCGGTCGTCCTGCCGCTCGCGAGGAGCCGCGACGGGCTGCCAATCGGCGTGCAGCTCGTGGGGCGGCGTTGGAGCGAGCCCGCGCTGCTCGCGCTTGCCACCCAGGTGGCGCTGATCACCGGACCCTTCACCCCGCCTCCCCACTATCGAGCATGAAGATCGACTGGGACGTGCCCGTCCGCATGAGCGATGGGCTGCAATTGCGCGCCGATGTCTACCGACCGGATGACAAGGAGCGCCATCCCGCGATCCTCAGCTACGGCCCGTACGGCAAGGGCCTCCCCTTCCAGGAAGGCTACAAGACGGCGTGGGACATCATGGCGCGCGACTATCCGGACGCCGTCGCCGGCTCTTCGAACCGCTACCAGAACTGGGAAGTCGTCGATCCGGAAAAGTGGGTGCCGGACGGTTATGTATGCGTGCGCGTCGACTCGCGCGGCGCCGGCCGCTCGCCGGGCTACCTGTGCCATAACAACGCGCGCGAGACGCGCGACATCTACGAGTGCGTCGAGTGGGCCGCCGCGCAGCCGTGGTGCAGCGGAAAAGTGGGCATGAACGGCATCTCGTACTACGCGAGCAACCAGTGGCGCGCGGCGGCGGTGCAGCCGCCGCACCTCGCCGCGATCTGTGTGTGGGAGGGGTGGAACGATCCGTACCGCGAAAGCGCGCGCCACGGCGGCATCATCTGCAGCTTCCGCAAGAACTGGCAGGACATGCAGGTGAAGACCGTCCAGCACGGCGTCGGCGAGCGCGGCAAGAAGAATCCGAACAGCGGCGAACTGGTCTGCGGCCCCGAGACGCTGTCGGAAGCCGAGCTCGCTCAAAACCGCGAGGACATGTGGCAATCGTTCCTGTCGCGCGAGCTGATCGACGACTATTACGTGGAGCGCACGGCCGACCTGTCGCAGGTCACCATTCCTATGCTGACGGCGGCAAATTGGGGCGGGCAGGGGCTGCACACCCGCGGCAACTTCGAGGGCTTCATGCGCGCCGCATCGAAGCAGAAGTGGCTCGAGGTGCACGGCGGTTCGCACTGGGCGCCGTTCTATACCGACTACGGCGTCGGCCTGCAGAAGCGGTTCTTCGACTTTTTCCTGAAGGGTCAGCGGAACGGCTGGGACCAGCAGCCTCGGGTGCAGCTGAACGTCCGCCGCCCCGGCGAGAAGTTCGAGCTCCGCCACGAGAACGAATGGCCGCTGGCGCGCACGAGATGGACGCGCTTCTACCTCGATCCGGATGGGATGAAGCTCGGCGAGCAGGCGCCGAAGGCGGCGAAGCCGCTCGCCTACGACCCGATGGGCAACGGGCTCACGTTCTCGATGGTCGCGGAGCGCGAGACCGAGATCACCGGCCCGTCGGTGCTGAAGGCGTGGATTTCTTCCGCGACGAGCGATGCGGACCTCTTCGTCGTGCTGCGCGTGTTCGATCCCGCTGGCAAGGAAGTGCTGTTCTACGGCGCCCTCGACCCGAAGACGCCGGTCGGACAGGGCTGGCTGCGCGCCTCGCATCGCAAGACGGATGCGAAGAAGAGCCTGCCGTACCGGCCATGGCATACGCACGACGAGAAGCAGCCGCTCAGGGCCGGCGAGGTCTACGAGCTCGACGTCGAGATCTGGCCGACCTGCATCGTCGTGCCGGCCGGCTACCGCATCGCGCTCAGCATCCGCGGCCGCGACTACGAGCACGACGACGCCGCGGCCACGCTGTCGAACATGAAGAACCCGATGAAGGGTTGCGGACCCTTCACGCACGACGACGAAACCGACCGGCCGCCGCACGTTTTCGGCGGCAAGGTGACGCTCCATTTCGAAAAGCAGCCGTACGTGCTGCTGCCGATCATTCCGAGCTAGGAGGAGGGCGCAATGAAGCTGCTGACCATCATCATGGGATGGATCTTGTCGGCGTCGGTGCACGCACAGGCGTATCCGAACAAGCCGATCCGCATCGTCATCCCGTTCCCGCCGGGGAACACCACCGACATCATGACGCGGCTCATCGCGCCGAAGATGAGCGAGCGGCTCGGCCAGCCGGTGATCGTGGAGAACAAGCCCGGCGCGAGCGGCATGCTCGGGCTCGAGCAGGTGGCGAAGTCGCCGGCCGACGGCTACACCATCGCCTGCGTGCAGGGCGGCAACATGGTGGTGCTGCCGCACACCAGCAAGAACATCCCGTACAAGCCGCTCGAGGATTTCGCGCCGATCTCGGTGACGACGTTCAATTACCTCGCGATCGTGGCGAACAACGAAGCGCCCTTCAAGACCATCGGCGAGATGGTGGCGTACGCCAAGGCGCAGCCGGGCAAGCTGACCGTGGCGACCAACGGCGAAGGCGGTTTTCCGCACCTCGCCTTCGAGAACCTGCGCACGATGGGCGGGTTCACGTACACCCATGTGCCGTACAAAGGCAGCGCGGCCATCGCCACCGACGTGATCGGCGGCCAGGTGATGGTCGGCATCGACGGCATCACCGGCATGACGCCGCACATCAAGTCCGGGCGGCTGCGCCTTCTCGCCACCACCGGCAAGGAGCGCGCCGCGCTCTGGCCGAACACGCCGGCCGCCGCCGAAGACGTGCCCGGCTACGACTCGGGCGGCTGGTTCGGCTATGCCGCGCCGGCGAAGACGCCGCGCGAGGTGATCCTGAAACTCAACGAGGAGATCAATCGCGCCATGCGCTCGCCGGAGGTCGCGCCGAAGCTGGAGACCGCCGGCCTCATCATCCGCACCGAGTCGCCGGAGTTCTTTGCCGACGTGCTGAAGGCCGACTACGAGAAGTACGGCCGGCTCGTCAAAGCCATCGGCTTCGTTCCGCAATGAAGTACGAACCGTTCGGCTGGCATCACTGGGAAGACCACTTCTTCCTTTCGTACCAGTTCCGCCGCGCGCTCGGCGAGACGCAGGAGGGCGGCGGCGCGGTGAGCGAATGCTTCCAGGCCGCGAGCCGCATGAAGCCGGACCTCGAGAGCTGGCATCGCGAGTGGCTGGTGGTCGCCGAGCGCAACGACAAGCGCGGCGACCAGGCGGAGGAGCGCGGCCACATCCGCACCGCCATGAACTGCTGGCTGCGCGCCGCCGATTACTTCCGCTCCGCGGAATTCTGGCTGCAGCCCGACGATCCGCGCCGCCTGCCGACCTTCGACCGCTGCGAGCGCGCCAGCCGGAAATGGCTGCGCTACCTGCCGGGCGAGGTCGTCGGCGTCCCGTATGAAAACGGCGTTTCGCTTCCCGCGTACTTCATCAAACCGAAGGGCCAGGGGCCATGGCCGGTCCTCATTTCCTTTGGCGGGCTCGACTCGTTCAAGGACGAGCTCTGGTTCATGACCGGGCGCGGCGCCGTGCAGCGCGGCATCGCGGTCCTGCTGGTCGACGGTCCGGGGCAGGGCGGGACGCTGCGCCGGCACAAGGTCTACTCGCGCCACGACTACGAAGTGCCGGTCGGCAAGTGCATCGACTGGCTGGAACGCCGTGCCGACGTCGACAAGTCCCGCATCGCGGTGAGCGGTTCCAGTCTCGGCGGCTACTACGCCGCGCGGGCCGGCTCGAAGGAGCATCGCCTGGCCGCGTGCATTTCGCATGGCGCGATCTGGGATGTGCACAAGCGCTTCGCCGATCGCGGCGAGAACCATGCGCTCGCCTACCTGATGAAGTGGGTGATCGGCGCCAGGGATTGGACGGACGCGCTCGAGCGGACGAAGCCATTCAAGCTGGAGGGGGTGCTCGGCGAGATGAAGTGCCCATACCTCGTGCTGCACGGCGGGCACGACGTGCTCGGCGTCGAGAATTCAAAGACCGTCTACGACTACGCCAAGCGCCATGGCGTCGACGTGACCCTGCGTCTGACCAGCGAGGAGGAAACCGGCGCCGAGCATTGCCAGCACGACAACCCGACGCTCGGCCAGGAGTTGATGATCGACTGGCTGGCCGACGTCTTCCGCGTCGACCAGCGCGGTCTCGCGTTCACCTAGCGCTGAGGCAGGCGAGCCCGGCGTTCGTGACGCTGAACGAGTTGCGGTCCGGCGAGAGCTGGATCAAGCGCTTGGCGATGAGGCCGCAGTAGCCGCCCTCATAGGCCTGCACGTGGAGCACGGGCCATCGCGCCCGCAGGGCGGTGACGCGATGGGCGCGGGAGTTCGATTCGAGCATCAAAGCCCGGATGATGTGCAGTACCGCCCGCTCACTGGGTATCAGGTCCATCGCTCTGCTCCCCCTCTTCGAAGAATTCCAGCACGTGCGTCGCCTCGCCCTTCGGCTGGCCGAAGGCGAGCCAGCCGCGCCCGCGCAGGACGACCTCCTCGCGCCGCAGCACCATCTCCGTGGCGGCGTCCGCGAACGACAGGTAGGTTCCGTTCGCGCTCTGATCGCGCACGACGAAGTTCTGCTGCCGTCGCTCGATGATGCAGTGGCGGCGCGACGCGGTCGCTTCGTCGACCACGAAAGCCGAGCCCGCATCGCGGCCGATCGTGACGATGTCATCGGACCGGCGGCAGACGATTTCCTGCCCGCCGAGCCTGAGGCGCAGCGCGCGCGCGTCCCGGCGCCGCGTGGTCTGCGCGAGCGGGAAGTCGGTGACGTCGGCGCCCTTGGCCCACACGAACTCGCAGAGCGCGATTTCTTCGGCTTTGCCCTTCACCGCCACGTGGTAGAGCTGGCGCGTCGAGGTGCGCAACAGAGGGCTGAGTTTCTTCGCCGTCTCGGCGGAGGTGAGCACCTGACCCTTCGTCGCCTGCCCAGCCAGGCGCGAGGCGATGTTGACCGTATCGCCGAAGAAGTCGTCGCCGCGCTGCATGACGGGGCCGGCGTGAAAGCCGATGCGCAGCGCGAGCTTGTGGCCGGCGACCGGTGGAAGCGCGTTCACCGCGACATGCATGCGCGTGGCCGCCTCGGCCGCGCGGTCGGCGCTCGGGAAGAGCGCCATGATTTCGTCACCGATGTGCTTCACTACGCGGCCGCCGCTCGCCTTGGTGGCGCTGTTGAGCGCCTTGAGAACGCCATGGATGCCTTGCGCGGCCGCGTGGTCCCCCGCGCGCTCGTAGAGCCCGGTGCTGCCGGTCACGTCGGCAAAAAGAACCGTCGTTTCGCGCTCCGCCCGAGTCACGGGTGTCGGAGCAATGACGGGGTCGGCGGATTGAGCCACGCCAAAAAAATAGCGTGGCTGCGTCCGTGCGGCAAACTCCGGCAGGCAATACGTCTCATCGGCGCCGGGGCGCCGATGCAAACATATGTGAGCCGGCGCCTATCTCAGGCGGTCAGCGAGACACAGGCGTCTTCGTACCTGCCCTTGCCCATGTCCTGGCCTTCGAAGATGCCGCGCTCGCGGATCCACTTGAAGGAGTCCTCGAACACTTCCTTCGTGTAGGTCTCGAACACGATGCGCTCGCCCGGGCCCCAGCGGCGCGTATCCATCATCGGCACGAAGCGCGCGGGGAATTCCTTCTTGTAATAGTGCGTGTAAAGCTCGGGACGCAGGTCGATGTCGCGCTGCGCCTTCCTGAGCGCGCGGTAGTACTTCTTGACGTCCTCCGGATCCGGGTCGTTGTTCAGCATCGCCGCCATCATGAAGGTGGTGTCGATCACCTTGCGGAAGCCCATCTGCTCGAGGAAATAGTACGGGCCCGAGAACACGGCAGCGGCCGGCACCTTGCGGTCGAAGAGCTTCTCCATGCGCGAGAAGAGAATGCCGTCGGCGAAGGAGAGCTTGATGTCGGAGAGCGGCATGTACTGCTCGAGCGCCTGGATGGTCGAGTAGTGGCTGCCCGACTGGTGGCCGACCGAGATCGGCACGCCGCGCAGGTCCGCCGGCGTCTTGATCGGCGACTCCGGCGGCACGATCACCGCCGAGGGCGAAACCGAATACGCGTCGGCGTACATCTTGGCGTGGCCCTTGGAGGCGGCGACGTTCACCGTCCAGTGGCAGGCGCAGCTCACGTTCGAGTCGCGGCCGGCCTCGATGTTCTGGAACGCGCCGATCTTGTTCGCCGTGGCGTGCGCGGCGGCGAGATCCTTGCCCTTGAAGGCGTCGCGAAACTCGTACTCCAGCCCTTCGGCCTTGAAGTAGC
The DNA here is from genome assembly GCA_035554335.1 of Burkholderiales bacterium. Taxonomy (GTDB): domain Bacteria; phylum Pseudomonadota; class Gammaproteobacteria; order Burkholderiales; family SG8-39; genus SCGC-AG-212-J23. The sequence goes on along the minus strand of DATMIG010000057.1, from coordinate 5,221 downwards.
CCTTTTCCTCGGCGACCCATTCGTGCAGCCGGAAGTGCGGGGTGATCAGGAACTTTGCCATTTGCTTCCTCCTCGTTAGCAGCAGATCAATCGTTTGGGTTCGGCCACGCGCCGGCTCTTGATCATGCCGACGTGCGACTCCATGAAAGCGCGCGCCTCGCGCGGCTTCTTCGCCTCGATCAGCGCAGCCAATTCGCGATGCGCGTCCAGGATCTTCCTCGCCACCGCGCGGTTCAGCGTGCGGTTGCGGCTCGGCCACGATACGTGCTGCAGCGAGATGAGCTGGTAGTACAGCACGCGGTTGCCGGATGTCTCGGCGACGCCGAGGTGGAAATGCAGGCTCGAGCGCGTGAAGGCGTCGAGGTCGTCGAGCAGGCCCTCGGCCTCCTCGACCAGCGAATGCAGCCGCGCGATCTGCTCGCGCGTCGCGCGCGTCGCCGCAAGCTCGGCGGCGAGGCCTTCGATCGCGGTCTGCGCCGCCATGATCTCTTCGCGCTCGATGTCCGCCAGCTCGAGCTGCACCGCGAGCGCCTCGGCGAAGAGCGCGGGGTTGCCGCGCGTGATGCGCGCGCCGCCGCCGGCGCCGCGCGAGATGTCGACGATGCCGAGCGCTTCGAGCGTGCGCAGCGCGTCGCGCGCCGCCATGCGGCTCACGCCGTGGCGCGCGGCGAGGTCTTTCTCCGTGCCGAGAAAATCGCCGGGCCGGTAGCGTTTGTCGAACAGCGCCTCGCGCACGTCCGCGACGATGCGCGAGGCGAGCGTCGCGGACTTGCCGACGAAGAGCGGGTGCACGCTCATGGAGGCGTAAAGATAATATCTTTGGGCCCCGAGCGCAAAGACGGCAAAAGAAGGCAAGGCCCGCGCAATCGGTCCGCGCATCGCGATGTGCAGCGACGCTACGCTGCCACCCATGTCGCGGCGCAGCGACGGCTCTGTCAGGGAGGCGATTAGCCCGGGCGGGACCGGGGCGGCGCAGGCGAACGCAATCTCGGGGGGATTAGGGTAGAGCCATGAGAATCCAGACCGAGCTTCAGCAGCAGGTGGAGTCGCTCTTCGAGCGCTGCCCGGAACTGTGGGGCTTCTCGGTGCGCGCCGAGAACGACGAGCTCTTCGTGAGCGACGTCGGCATCGCGCCGCGGCTCTCCGCCGAGCAGTACGGCGAGATCTTCCAGGACATCGCCAAGACCCTCTCGGACGTGCTCGAGGAAGCGCCCGAAGCTTCCGAATTCCTGCGCGGCCGCACCTTCGCGCGCACGCTGCACTAGGCTTTTCCGGTAACTATTTCCTCCCGGCGCGGCGACGGTGTCGCCGCGCTGTCACGTTTGTCACATCCGCGTAGTAATTCGTTGTGAATCAGCGACTCGGGCGTTGGTTGTAGTGGCCTCGGGCATTCTCTGATGTCGACATGTTGCGTATCATCTGTAGTATTCGCAGTGACACTGCATTACGCGAAGGCTCTACAGATGAAGACCCTCGAATTCAAGCCCGGCCTGCCTGACAGTCTCCTCGTCCGTCTCGAAGCCGACGTGGCGAACAAGATCACCGCGCTTTTCGCGCGCTGCCCGACGCTGACGGGCTTCTCGGTCCAGGACCGCGCCATGCTGCCGCGCGACCTCGACCAGACGCGCATTCCCGATGCCGACCTGTTCGTCACCGAGATCGGCGTGTTCCCGAAGCTCGATTCCCAGTACGACGAAATCTACGACGAGATCACGCTCGCGATCTCGGACCTCGTGAAGGACCAGCCGCACGCGTACGACTTCCTGCGCGGCCGTACCTTCGCGCGCTCGCTGCACTAACAAGGGGTAGTACCAGGGAGAGAGCGCTCGCCGCTGCGACCAGGCAGAAACTGGTCGCAGCGGCTAGAGCGCCATTCTCATTCTATTTGTACCGGTAGACGGTGATCCTGTCGGCGCCCGATTCGGGCGTCCACACTTCACCCTTGCGACCATGTATCTGCCGCACGTTCGGCGAGCGGCTCGACGAGCGGAAGCCCTGCCACTTCTCCGTGAGCGGATCGAAGCGCAGCATCGCCTGCTCGCTCCACTCCGACACCCACACCTTGTCGTCCGGATCGACGTACACCGCATAGACGTGCGGCTCGCTGCCCGGCGCCCGCCACGTCGCCCACTTGTTCGTCGCCGGTTCGTAACGGCTGAGGTTGCCCGCGTTCCACTCCGCGACCCAGACATTGCCCTTCGAGTCGGACCACACGCGTCGCGCGCCCTGCCGCCGCGTCGGTGGCTCGAGCACCGTGGTGCTGCCGTCCGCGTTGATGCGGCCGATGAACGACCCGGCGAGCGACGCGTAGTACACGGTGCCGTCGGGCGTGGCGTTGATGCCGTATGGACCGCGGCCCTTCGGCGCATCGAAGGTCTTCAGCTCGCCGCTCGCGGGATCGAGGCGGCCGTAGATGCCGCTCTGTCCCGTGAACCAGTGGATTCCCTTCGCATCGAAAGTCGCCGTGTTCAGGTTGGTGTAGCCGGAGTCCCCGGGCAGCTTCCACACCTTCACCGCCCGGCTCTTCGGATCGACTCGCACGATCGCGTTCTGCCCGCCATCGGTGAGGTACGGCGCGCCGGCGCGGTCGAGGATCACGCCGTGCGGCGAAGAGCCGCGGCCGAGCGCGACGAATTCCACCTTGCCGCTCCCCGGATCGAGGATGCCGAGGTGGCCGCTGCCCTGCGCCGAGAAATACACCGGTCCGTTCGGCGCCGGATCCGCCCACACGTCATGGATGCCGTGGCCGCGCGGGATTGCATATTCCTGCACGCTCACCTGCGCATGCGCCGGCGAAACCGCGAGCCATGCGAGCAGCGTGAAAAGACAAGGATTGAGGTACATTGACCGAAAAGCTTATACGCCAACGCACAGTGACCGAAAAGACGGCCGGTTTCTCGCTCGATCTCGCCCTGCAGGTCGGCAAATACGACATCCAGAAGCTCCTCGGCAAGGGAGCGACCGGAACGGTGTACCTCGCCCGTGACACGTTCACCGGCAAGGAAGTCGCGCTGAAGACGATCGAGCCGGAGGTGTTCCGCGACCCGGAGTTCGGCACGGTCTATCGCTCCCAGCTCCTGAACGAAGCCTCGCTCGCCGGGAAGCTGCGCCACCCGCACATCGTCAACATCCTCGACGCAGTCGTGGGCGAGGATTCGGGCCACATCGCGATGGAGCTCGTGATGGGCGGCGACCTCTCGGCGTACGTCACGCCGGAGAAGCTGCTGCCGGTCGCCGACGTGATGCAGATCGGCTTCAAGTGTTGCGGCGCGCTCGACTACGCCGCCAAGGAAGGCATCGTCCATCGCGACATCAAGCCGGCGAACATCATGGTGGTGTCCGGCACCGAGGTGAAGATCGCCGACTTCGGCGCCGCCATCCTGAAGAAGAGCCAGGTCGTGCAGACCGCGCAGATGGGCTCGCCGTACTACATGTCGCCGGAACAGATGCAGGGCAAGGAGGCCAGCTTCCACAGCGACATGTACTCGCTCGGCGTGGTGCTCTACGAGCTCCTGCTCGGCAAGAAGCCGTTCATCGCCGAGAACCTCGAGGCGCTGATGCAGAAGATCATCAAGTACGACCCGGTGCCGCCGACCGAGGTGCGCAAGGACCTGCCGAAGGAGATCGACCGCGTGGTGCTGCGCGCGCTCGCCAAGACGCCAGAGCAGCGCTATCCGACGTGGTCCGAGTTCGCGCTCGCGCTGTCGAAGATCGGGCAGAGCGTGCTGCCGCCCGACGCCATCCCCGACAGCGAGAAGTACGTGGCGCTGAAGGCCGTGCCGATGCTTTCGACGCTGTCGGACGCCGAGATCTGGGAGCTGGCGCGCGCCGGCCGCTGGACGCGCATGGCGAAGAATCGCGCCATCGTGCGCGAGAAGGAAAAGGGCACCAGCTTCTACTTCCTCGCCGCCGGCGACTGCAAGGTCACGCGGCAGGGACGGCTCCTCAACATGATCGGCGCGGGGGAATTCTTCGGCGAGATGGCCTACATCGCGGGCGGCGAGGCGCGTCACGCCACGGTCGAGTCGCACACGGACCTCCTGCTCGCCGAGTTTCAGCCCGCCGCGCTCGACAAGATGAGCACCGAGGCGCAGCTGCACCTGATGCGCGCCCTGGTGCGGAACGTCTCGGAGCGCCTCGCGCTGGCGAACACGCGGATCGCCCGCTGAAGTCCAAACGCATCGCCATCCTGGAAGCGCGCATGGGCGAGCAGCTCGCGGGCCTCGTCGAGCAGCGCGGCGGCATCGCGTTCCGCGCGCCCGCGCTCGCCGAGCTGCCGGACCTCGACGCGCCGTCGATCGAGCGCCTGGTGCGCTCGATGGAATCCGCGCCGCCGAAGCTCGCGGTCTTCCAGACGGGTGTGGGCACGCGGGCGCTGTTCGAGACTACCGACCGCCTGGGGCTTACACCGGTGCTGCTGCAGTCGCTCGAGAAAGCCATCGTTGCGGTGCGCGGGCCCAAGCCGACAGGCGCGCTGCGCGCGCGCAGGGTACGCATCGACCGCTCGGCCGCGGAGCCATTTACGACGCGGGAGATCTTGCAATCCGTGAGCGACGTCGAGCTCCAGGGGGCGCGCGTGATCGTGCAGCGCTACGGCAGCCTGAATACCGAGCTCGATCGCGCGCTCGAGGCGCGCGGCGCGACGGTCGTCGAGATCCCGACCTACCGCTGGTCGCTGCCGCCGGACACGCAGCCGCTCGCCGAGCTGATCGCACGCCTCGAGCGCCGCGAGATGGACGCGGCCGTGTTCACCAATGCCGAGCAGGTGCGCAATCTCTTCGTGATCGCGGAGCGCCTCGGCAAGGCCGGCGCGTTGCGCGACGCACTCAATACCACGCTGGTCGCCTCGATCGGGCCGGTCGCCTCGGCGGCGCTGCGCCACGAGCAGGTACGGATCGGCGTGGAAGCGAAGCCGCCGAAGCTCGGCGCGCTTGTCTCGTCACTGGAGGCTGCACTCGCATGAGATGGCTCCTATTGCTGCTCGTTGCCGGGCAGGTCTACGCGCAACCCTACCCATCCAAGCCGATCCGCCTGGTCGTCGGCTTCGCCCCCGCCGGCGCCGCCGACGTGGTGGCGCGCACGCTGCAGGAGCCGATGCAGCGCGCGCTCGGCCAGCCGGTGGTAGTGGACAACAAGCCGGGCGCGGGCTCGAGCCTGGCCGCCGAGTTCGTCGCGAAGAGCGCGCCCGACGGCTACACGATGCTGATCGCGAGCCCGTCGT
>DATMIG010000056.1:0-7704 GCA_035554335.1 Burkholderiales bacterium | reverse complement strand
GCCATCTTCACCGCGGGCGTGTGGGCCTTCTTCTACGGGCTCTTCGACCTGCTGCTGCACCTGCCCTTTCCGGCGGGGGTTCTCTTCGGCGGATGGTCCGGCTAGCCCTGGCGGCTGTTTTTTGCCTGGCAGCCGCGGCTGCTCAGGCCCAGTACCCGTCGCGTCCGATCCGGCTGCTGGTGCCGAATCCGCCGGGCGGCGCGACCGATACGCTCGCGCGGCTGGTGGCGCCGAAGCTCGGCGAAGCGCTCGGCCAGCCCCTCGTCGTGGACAACCGCCCGGGGTCGAACGGCAATCTCGCGAGCGAGCTGGCGGCGAAGGCGCCGCCGGACGGCTACACGCTCTATCTCGCCGCCGATGCGCAGATCGTCATCGGCCCGCATCTCTACGCCAGCATGCCGGTCGATCCGCTGAAAGACCTGGCGCCGGTCGCGACGCTCGTCAGCACGCAGATGATGCTGGTGATGCGCCCCGACCTGCCGGCGTCCAACCTGCAGGAGTTCATCGCCCTCGCGAAGAAAACCTCGCCGCCGCTGCCTTATGCCTCGATCGGCAACGGCAGCCAGCACCACCTCGTGATGGAGATGCTGAAGCAGCGCGCCGGCATCGATCTGCTGCACGTGCCGTTCAAGGGCGGCGGGCCCGCCATGACCGCGCTTCTAGGCGGGCAGGTTGCGGCCATGTTCGGCGGCAACTCCGTTTCGGGCCAGATCCGCGGCGGCAAAGTGCGCGCGCTCGCGACGGCGGGCAAGAAGCGCTCGTCCGCGTTCCCCGATGTGCCCACGCTGAGCGAGACCTTCCCCGGCCTCGAAGTCACGCCGTGGCTCGCGCTCTTCGCACCGGCCGGCGTGCCGGCCGCGGTGCTCGGGAAGCTGCGCGACGAGACTGGCCGCCTGCTGGCCAACGAGGAAATGCGCGGCCGCATCCGCCAGCTCGGCGGCCTGGAGCCCTTCGTCACCACGCCGGAAGAATTCGCCGCGCTGCTCCACGCGGAGTACGCGCGCTACGGCGAGATCATCAAGTCGGTCGGCGCGAAGGTCGACTAGCGCGGCCGGTCGCCGCGGATCGTGACGCGGCGCATCCAGCGGTTCTCGTCCGGATTGAAATCCCGCCGCGCGTGGAGCGTGCAGCGGTTGTCCCAGAGGAGCACGTCGCCGACGCGCCAGCGGTGCTCGTAGATGAACTCGGGCCGCTCGATCGTATCGAACATGACGCCGAGCAGCTTCTCGCTCTCCTCGCGCTCGAGCCCTTCGATGTGGTGCGTCATCAGGCGATTCACGAAGAGCGCCTTGCGTCCGGTCGCCGGATGGGTGCGCGCCACGGGATGCGAGTGCGACAGGCCGTCCTTCGGCTCGACCATGTGCCGGCGGTCGAGCACGCCGCCGCCGTAGTCATAGACCTGCACCGCGCGCTTTCCCTCCACCGTTGCTTTCACGGCGGCCGGCAAGGCGTCGTACGCGCTGTACGCGTTGGCGAAAAGCGTGTTGCCGCCCTGCGCCGGGATCTCGATCGAGTACAGCATGGTGCCCATCGCCGGCCGCTCGGTGTAGCACTGGTCGGAATGGAACTGCATCTCGCCGAGCGGCAGCGCGCCGACGATGCGGCCGTCCTTCTTGCGGTTGCCGATGTACATCACCGCCTTGTTGGTGTCCGAGTGGTGATGGGTGTGGATCGGCGAGAGCTCGCCGAACCGCTGCGCGAAGGCGACCTGCTGCTCCTCGTCCAGCGACTGGCCGCGCAGCAGGATGACGAGGTGCTCGTGCCACGCGTCGAGGATGCGCGCGAAATCGGCATCGGACACCGGCTTCGACGCATCCACGCCGCGGATCTCCGCGCCGAGCGCCGGCGACAGGGATACGACCTCGATCATTCGCCACAGTATATTCGGTGCTCCGAGGAGAAGGAGACGTCCATGACCGCCCTGTCGCCCGCCCAGCGCCTCGAGTTTTCTTCCATCGAGAAGCGTGCGCCGCTTCCCGCACCGGATGGCGCACGCATCATCCTTTGGCCGGTATTCGCGCTCGAGGTATGGGACATCGGCCGCGCGATGGCGCGCACCGTGCTGCCGCCGCCGCAACACCAGCCGCTCATACCCGACGTGCCGAACTGGACCTGGCACGAGTACGGCATGCGCGTCGGCTTCTGGCGTCTGAAGCGCATGTTCCAGGACCTCGGCGTCTCGCCGACCGTCACGCTCAACGCTCGTGTCTGCCTCGAATATCCGCAGGTCGCCGCGGCGTGCACGGAAATGGGCTGGGAGCTCAATGCCCATGCTTACGAGCAGGTGCCGATGCACAAGCTCGATGACCAGCGCGCGAGCATTTTCCGGACGATGGAGGTGATCGAGAAGTTCTGGGGCCGGCGGCCGCGCGGATGGTTCGGCCCCGGGCTCACGCAGACCTTCGAGACGATCGACTACCTCGCCGAAGCGGGCATCCAGTACATCGGCGACTGGGTACTCGACGACGAGCCGTGCGTCCTGAAGACGAAGCACCGGCCGATCGTGGCGCTGCCGTATAACTTCGAGATCCACGACATCGCCATGATGGCCATCCAGCATCACGAATCGAGCGCGTTCCTGCGCCGGGCGGTGGACCAGTTCGACTGTCTCTACGAAGAGGCGGCGCGGGGCCCGCGCGTCATGGCGCTCGCGGTGCATCCCTACCTGAGCGGCGCGCCGCACCGGATCAAGTACGTCCGCCAGGCCTACGAGTACTGCCTGAGCAAGCCGGGCGTCGTGGCATGGGACGGCGAGCACATTCTGGACTGGTTCGCCAAGACGGGCAGGGTCGCGTTCTAAGCGCTTTCTCGGCACGAGCGCGGGCTCGCCGAGCTATTCGGCGAGCCCTACCGGCTATAGCTTCGGGATGCCGGCCGCGAACCAGACGGGGTTGCCGGCGGCGGGGACGTTGATGATGAGGAGTACGGCGCTGTCGCACGGAGTCGGCACGGCACCCAGGTTGCCCTCGATGCGGAAATCGCCGTTCGCCTCGAGGGGCACGGCCTGATTGGAATCGAAGGCGATCACTCCGCAGAAGAGCCGCGCGCGCACGGTCTGGTTGCCGTTGAAGCCGATGTTGTCGCCGCCGGCGAGGAGCAGGCCCCGCCCATCGACCGAGATGCGTCCGTCGGCGCGCACGTCGGCGGTGAGCCGCGAAATCACCCAGGGCTGCCCGCCCGGCCCGGTGCCGCGCACCGTATTAGCCGCACCGCCGGCCCTTGCCGGCACGACTCCGATGCCTCCGTCGAACCTCGCCAGCCGATCGTCGGCCTTCGCCTGCAGCGGCAAGGCGAGCAACGCCATCACAGCGACAACAGCCGTTGTATTCCTCATGGCACACGCTCCGACTCGTTAGTTGAGAGAGCAGTGCCGCGCGCGGTCCTGCGAATGCACGAACACGCGGGCGATGAGGACTATTCCGACGCCGAGTTCCGTCTTGAAGCGTCCTAGAGCCAAGGCATGAGCGAGGCGTGGATCACATTCGGCACGCCCTGCCCGCCCACCGATTTGATCGCCATGTCCACGTCCTTGAGCCCGAATCGGTGCGTGGTCACCTTCTCGAGAGGGAAGCGCTTCGACGCGAGCTGCGCCAGCGCCAGCTCGCACGCACGGTATGAATGGCCGCGCGCGCTTTTAAGGGTGATGAACTTCGTCGTCACGCGCTCCAGAGGGAAGTTCGGAAACTCCTTGAGCTCGCCCTGCACGACCATCGTCCCGCCTTTGCGCTTCAGCGCCTCGATGCCGAGCAGGATCGGGATGGTGCCCGCGCCCGCGGTGCAGTCGAGCACCACATCGACCCCTTTGCCGCCGGTGATCTGCTTGATGCGCGCGAGCGGGTCTTCCTTGTTCACGTCGATCACATGGTCGGCGCCGAGCTCCTTCGCCACCTGCATGCGCGCCTGGTCCTTGGAAGTGCCGGTGACGATGATGAGCGAAGCGCCCGCCTGCTTGCAGATCACCGTCTGCGACAGGCCCTGCTGTCCCGGGCCCTGGATGAGCACCGTGGAGTTGTAGCCCACGCCGCCATCGAAGAGCGACCACTCGACGCCGTTCGCCATCGGCGTGACCAGACCGGCGAGCTCGGCGCTGACGCCCTTCGGCACGCGGTGCACGACGGCGTTCCAGGGCAGGTACACATACTGGGCAAATCCGCCCCATAGGTGGGGCGCCCGCTCGGCGGAGGTGTAGCCGTACCGGATGCCTTCGGGGTTGGTGCGCCAGTCGGTGTTCTCGCAGTGGCGGTACTGGCCCTGGTGGCACCACTCGCACTTGCCGCACATCACGTAGTGCTCGACGAAGACGAGGTCGCCCTCCCTGAATCCTTTGCGCCGAACGAACTCCGGCCCGGCCTTGGCGATCACGCCGATGTTCTCGTGGCCCATGATCACCGGCGCATTGGACGGCGGCGTCTTGTAGAGCTTGACGTCGGTGCCGCAGATGCCGGCGACCTCCATCTTCATGAGCGCGCTGTCGGCCGGGATCTCCGGCATGGGGTATTCGCGGATCTCGGTCTTCCCCGGACCGGTCCGCACGGCGGCCAGAACTTTTTCCATAATGGCGCGGAGTTTCTCATGTTCGCCCAGAGCCAAGACCGAGCGACCGCCGCCAGCCGCGTGAAGCAGTGGACGCGCGAGCGCTTCGGCGACGTGACGGTGATGGTGTCGGAGGTCGAAAGCGCGCTGCCCGGCTTTCCACCGCTCATCACGGTGATCGCGTTCTGGACAGCGGAACGCCGGCACTACCACTTCCGCGTCTTCAAGCCGCTCGAGCAGGTGAGCGAGGCCGACATCCCGCCCGGGTGGTATCGCGAAGCGCTCGCGGTCACCCCCGGGGTCGACTGCGGCTGCTGCTGAGGACTAGACTTCCGCCGTTCCTTTGGAGGAGGAGCTCATGGCCGTAGCGGAGAAAACCAGGCCCCAGGTCGCCATCATGAACGCGGTGCACGACCTGCCGGTGCTCGTGGCGCGCGACGAAGGCTATTTCAGGGACGAGGGGCTCGATCTCCAGTTCGTCACCACGCCGGGCATGGCGCAGTCGACGACGTCGCACTTCGTCAAGTTCGATTCGGTCTTCGACCGCCCGCTCGATTCGGTCTACAACACCGGCGGCATCGACCAGTACCGGATGTGCGAGTGGGGCATCATGAAGCGCGCGGTGGAAGCGAACGCGCAGGGGCTGCGCGGCCGCAAGATCGTCGCGCTCGGCGCGTCGATGTCGAAGTTCGCGATCGTCGTGCACCCCGACTCGAAGATCTACGAGCCGGAGATGCTGAAGGACAAGCCGATCGCGGTGACGCCGAACAACGGCTCGGACTTCACCACGCTCAAGATGATGGAAGGCTTCCTCGAGCCCGAGCACCTGAAGCGCACCAACGCCGGCTCGATGCTGAAGCGCCTCGAGGCGGTGCGCGACAAGAAGGTCGCCGCCGCGAGCCTGATGGAGCCCTGGATCAGCGTCGCGCAGAAATGGGGCATGCGCATCCTGATCGAATCGCATTCGACGCGCGCGGAAGCCGCCGGCGACGACATGGACGGCCCGACGCTCAAGAAGCTGTTCCGCGCCCAGGCCCGGGCGGTGGAGAAGCTGGAAAAGGATCCGCGCCCGTACCTCCACTACCTCGCGCGCGAGACGGGCGGCATCCTCAAGCCGGAAGAGATCCAGCACTGGCGCCTGCTGCACGGCGCGCCGACGCCCTACAAGCGCGAGCGCTGGGACGATACCTACCGCTGGACGGTGAAGTGGAACATGACCGTGCCGAACGCGACCTACGAGAACACCGTCGACAACCGCGCCTGGAGCTAACGATGAAAATACTAACGATCAGCGCTGCTGCGCTCACGCTGGCCGCCTGCTCGTCCATGCCGTCCTGGGTGCCGGGCAGCGGCTGGACCACGCTCATCGACGGCGGCAAGGGGATGGAGAACTTCGTCCCGGTCGGCGACGCCAACTGGCGCGCCGAGGACGGCGCGATCGTCGCCGACAAGGGCAAGGGCGGGTTCCTGATGAGCAAGAACTCGTACCAGGACTACGACCTGCGCGTCGAGTTCTGGGCCGATCACACGGCGAACAGCGGCATCTACAACCGCTGCTCCGAGCCGCACAACCTCACCGACAAGACCTGCTACGAAGCGAACATCTTCGACCAGCGGCCGGACCAGACCTATGCCACGGGCGGCATCGTGCATCGCGGCCCGGTGCTGCAGCCGGTGAAGGCCGGCGGCAAGTGGAACGTCATGGAGATCACCGCGCGCGGAACGAAGATGACCGTCAAGGTGAACGGCACCAAGACCGCCGAGACCGACAAGGTCGAATCCCCGAGCGGTCCGATCGCCCTGCAGTTCGGCAACCAGCCCAAGATCCCAGGCGGCGCGATCAAGTTCCGCAAGGTACAGATCAAGCCGCTCTGAGCGCGGTCCAGAGCCTCCGGCTCTACTACGCGCAGCACGAAGGCCGCGTAGCCGCGGCCTTCTTTGCCATCGGCTTCCTCTTCGACACGGTGGCGGTCGGCCGCGTCGACTCGTGGCACATGATCGCGCAGCAGGCGGTCTACCTCGCGATGGTCACGATCCTGCTGACGCAGATGTTCTTCGTGCCCGAGCCGCCGCCGCTCGACGGCGTGGCGCGCATCAAGCGCTTCTACTACCGCCGGCGCCTCGCGATCCTCAGCTTCTTCCTCGGCACGCTGCTCAATGTCTATACCGTCTTCTTTTTCAAGAGCTCGTCGCTGCTCGTCTCGTTCTCGTTCATGCTGGTGATGGTTGCGCTCCTCGTCCTGAACGAGTTCGGCCCCTTCAAGCGGCTCGGCGTCGCCTTCCGCTTCGCCCTCCTCAGCCTGTGCGGCCTTTCGTTCTGCGCGACAGTCGTGCCGATGGTGTTCGGCCGGGTCAGCACCTTGGTGTTCCTCGTCTCGATGGCGAGCGCCTGCGTGCCGATGCTGGCGCTCGCCGCCTGGGTGCGGCGCTGGGCGCCGGACCGGTACCTCGCCGCGCGGCAGCAGATGCTCGTGCCGTTCGGCGTCATGCTCGTCGTGTTCCTCGGCGCCTATCTCCTGCGCGTGATTCCGCCGGTGCCGCTGTCGGTTCCCTTCATCGGCGTGTATCACGGCGTCGAGCGGACGCAGGAAACCTATCGCTTGAGCCACGAGCGGCCGCCGTGGGCGTTCTGGCGCAACGGCGACCAGCAATTCCGCGCGCAGCCGGGCGACCGGCTCTACGTCTTCTTTCGCATCTTCTCGCCGGCGAGCTTCGCCGACGAGGTGAGCCTGCACTGGTTCCACCGCGAGGCGCGCGGCTGGGCGCTGCAGGACACGATCCCGATCAAGATCGTCGGCGGGCGCGCGGAGGGCTTCCGCGGCTACGGCGTCAAGTCGAAGTACCCGGCGGGCGAATGGAAGGTGCAGGTCGAGACGACCGACGGCCGCGAGATCGGGCGCGTCTACTTCGACGTCGAGGCGGTGCCCGCTTCAGCGCGTAGCTTCAAGGTCGACCTCCAATAAATAGGGACGGACCCTATTTAAAAAATAATCAGGGTCTGTCCCTATTTTCGCTGGTCGCGAATCTGCCGGCCAGCGCGCACGTCCGCCGTAAGCTCGGTGAGCGCCTGCAGCGCCGCCTTCGCCGTGTTGGCGTACGTGTCCGCGGCCGAATCCACCCAGCTCGCCGCATAGCCGATCGCCGCGTGCGCCATGCGCACGCGCCCATCGA
>DATMIG010000055.1:0-4414 GCA_035554335.1 Burkholderiales bacterium | reverse complement strand
CGACCGCGGCGCCCGCGTGGTGGCGTGGTGTCCTTCGTGCCACTCGCACATGCATGACTTCATGGAGAAGGGAAACGAGCGCCGGTTCGACATGAGCTACATGGTCGATCTGCTCCACGCCAACCGCGACAAACTCGCTCTGCTCCTCAAGAATCGCGTGCCGATGCGCGTGATGCTGCACAAGCACGTCGGCTTCAACGATCTCGTGCCGGTGAATCGCCTGGTGCCCGAGCTGCTCGGGCTCGTTCCGGGCATCGAGGTGGTGGACGCCGGCTATGTCGCGCCCGGCTACATGTGCGCGTCGTTCGCCGGCATGCCGGCCGCGCTGCAGGACATGCACACCAACACGGTGCGCGCGGCGAAGGCTTGCGGCGCGGAAGCACTCGTCACCACCTTCCACCAGTGCTTCCGCGAGATGGTCGGCCTGGACGCGGCGGGTGCGCTGCCCGTCTACAACTACATCCAGCTCATCTCGCAGTCGATGGGGCTGCCGTACGAGGACGAGTACAAGGAGTGGAAGCGGGCGCCGGACGCGGCGAAGGAAAGGATCGGTGCCGAGCGCATCGCCAAGGTCGGCATCGACTTCTACGAGCGCGCGATCCTTCCCGAACTCAAGAAAAGACCCGCCATAAATAAATAGGGACAGACCCTAATTATTTTTTAATTAGGGTCCGTCCCTATTTTCTGAGAGCCAGCCAAAGGCCCCCGCCGATCAGGAAGCTGCCGCTCAGGCGCGAGACCAGGCGGACCTTCTTTCGGCTGAGCAGCGCGCCCGCGCGGCCGGTGAGCACCGCGTAGGCGCCATCGGAGAAGAGGGCGATGACCATCGCCGTGACGCCGAGGAAGGCGATCTGCGCGATGTAGTTGCCCTTCGGATCGATGAACTGCGGGATGAAGGCGCCGAACCAGAAGAGCGCCTTCGGGTTCGACATCATGACGAGGAAGCCCTGCAGGAAGAAGCCGACTCGCGGGGCGGAGGCCTTCGCGTCCGCGATCGCCTCCGGCGAGCGCAGCAGCCGGTAGCCGATGTAGACGAGATAGATCGCGCCCGCAATGCGCAGCCAGTCGAAGAGCCAGCTCATCGCCGCGATCACCGAGCTCAGGCCGACGATCAGGATCGCCATCATCACGCCGAGGCCAAGCTGAGTGCCCGCGACATTGAGAAGGCCGGCCCGCGTGCCGTGGGCCAGGCTGTTGGCGACGATGACGGTGACGGTGGGGCCGGGAATGATGGCGATCAGGATGCAGGCCAGCACGTAGGCCAGATAGATTTCCGCCGTCACTTCATGTCCCATGCGCGCCGACGCGTGAGGTCGACGATGCAGGCGATCCGCCGGTCCTCGGCGCCGGCGCCCTGGCGATCGCACTCGGCGTCGCGGTACTGCCGCCATTCATCGTTCGACTTGCGATACGCGGCGACCGCCGCTTCGCCGCGTCCGTTCGCTTCCTGGAAGCGCTCGGCGTAGAGCTGGCCGAGCTCGCTCTCGGCGATCTGCTGCAGCATCTCGAGGCAGGGGCGCGACTTGCCGCGCAGCGATTCGTCCCGCGTGCACTGCGCCAGCGAGCTCGTGTCCTGGCGCGGCAGCCAGGCGAAGAACACCGGATGCTTGTCGTCGGCGAGCAGGCAGACGAAGGAGAGCTCGGCGGCCGCCGCTTCGGGATAGACGATCGCGCCGTTGCCGCTCAGCACCGACGAGACGAACTGGCTGCCGACCTTGCGCGCGTAGCGGGCGATGAAGAGGTTGCGGTCGGACTCGATCACCGCGTCCTTCACGTGGGCGCCGGCACGCTTCAGGTCCTTGACCGCGTAGTCGCGGCAGGATTGAACCGCCGGTCCCTCGTACTGCGCGAAGGCGCTGGATGCCAGCAACGCGAGGAAGAGCGCTTTCATCCGTACTGGCCGGTCGACTGCGCGCGCGCGCGGACCAGGCCGAAGAGACTCTCGGTGTACGGCGCGCTTACGCCCGCTTTACGCGCGATTTCGAGCGTGCCGGCGAGAAGGCCGTCGATCTCGAGCGGCTTGCCGGCTTCGAGATCCTGCAGCATGGAGGTCTTGAACTTGCCGAGCGCGCGCGCCATGTCGATGCGCGCCTCGGGGTCGATGTCGGCGTCGACGCCGACGGCGCGGCCGATGGCGAGCACCTCGCGCATGATCTTCACCATGTAGTCCTTCACCGGCGGGCTCTCGATCAGGCGGTCGGCGGTCGACAGGGTGAGCGCCGAGACCGGGTTGAAGCTCACGTTGCCGAGCAGTTTCACCCAGAACTCCTTTTCGATTTTCTCGGTCGTGTGGACTTCGAATCCCGCTCGTTTGAGCGCATCCGCGATGCGCGTCGTGCGTTCGGTGTTGCGGCCGCCGGGCTCGCCGACGATCAGCCGGCGTCCCATGTTGTGGCTGATGAGGCCCGGCTCCGGCGTCGAGGCGGCGAGATGGATCACGCAGCCGACCAGGCGCTCGGTCGGCATGGCGCGCGCGAGCTTGCCGCCCGGGTCGAGCGATTCCAGGCGCTCGCGGCCGTTGCCGAACGCGAGGCGGTCGAAGAACCACCACGGCACGCCGTTCATGGCGGTGACGATGGAAGTATCCCGCCCGAGGAGCGGGGTAATCGTCTGCGCGACGTCTGTAAGGCTTTGGGCCTTGACCGTGACTAATACGTAATCCTGGGGACCGAGGCGGGCCGGATCGCTGTCCGCGCGTACCGGAAACGATTCGACGGCGCCGTTGCTGCGCACGCGCAGCCCCGAGCGGCGGATCGCCTCGAGCTGCGCGCCGCGCGCGACGACGGAAACCTCGTGTCCGGAACGCGCGAGCCACGCGGCCATCAAACCACCGACGGCCCCCGCGCCATAGATGCAGAGCTTCATGCCGTTATTTTGAGCGAAAATCGCAGTTCAATCGGAGAGCGCCATGTTCGCATTCATGAAGAAGATGACCAGCCTGCTGCCGCAGGACAAGACCCTTCCCGGCCGCGGCACCGAGATCGAGGTGCCGGACAAGCACTTCGTAAACGGCCATCCGATCAAGGGGCCGTTCCCGGCGGGCCTGCAGCAGGCGGTGTTCGGCATGGGCTGCTTCTGGGGCGCCGAGCGCCTTTTCTGGAAGACGAAGGGCGTCTATTCGACGGCGGTCGGCTATGCCGGCGGCGAGACGAAGAACCCGACCTACGAGGAAGTGTGCAGCGGATTCACCAACCACGCCGAGGTGGTGCTGGTGGTGTTCGATCCGAAGCTGGTGAGCTACGAGCAACTGCTCAAGGTGTTCTGGGAAGGCCACGACCCGACGCAGGGCATGCGCCAGGGCAACGACCGCGGCACGCAGTACCGCTCGACGATCTACGCCTACGGCGATGAGCAGCTCAAGGCTGCGCTCAAGTCCAAAGAGATGTTCGAGCAGGCGCTGAAGGCCAAGGGCTATGGCCCCGTCACGACCGAGATCCGCGCCGCGCCGCACTTCTACTATGCCGAGGACTACCACCAGCAATACCTCGGCAAGAATCCGAACGGCTATTGCGGCCTCGGCGGCACCGGCGTGTCCTGTCCCGTAGGAGTGGCGACTGCGTCTGGATAAATGGCTCTGGGCGGCGCGCTTCTTCAAGACGCGCAGCCTCGCCCAGCAGGCCGTCGCCGGCGGCCGCGTGCAGCTGAACGGCGCGCGCACCAAACCCGCGCACGAGGTAAAGGTCGGCGACACGGTCGACGTGCGCGTCGAAGAGTGGCGCTGGGAGCTTCACGTCAAAGCGCTCTCCGACCGGCGCGGGCCGGCGGAAGAAGCGCGCAAGCTCTACGACGAGACCGACGCCAGCCGCGCCGAGCGCCAGCGGCGCGGAGACCTACGGCGCTGGGGTACCGAGCCCGCAGCCACGTTGAAGGGCCGTCCCACCAAGCGGGATCGGCGCCTCATCACCGACTTCACCTCGCCGCCGGACGACAACTAATAAATGGGGACTGGCATCATTTAGGCCAGTCGTCGAGCCGGATGCGGCCGACGATCTCCTGCGTGGCGGGGTCGACCACGGCGATCTCGCCTTCGGCGAGGTAAGGCGGGCCGTAGAGGGCGAAGAACGGGTTGCCGTGGCTCGAGATCACATTGTTCTTGCCCGCCGCCGGCGGCGTCGAAAGCAGCTTCTTGAGCGGCTCATACCGCGCCGGATCGTCGGGGCGGGAAGGTCCGCCGCGCGCTTCGTTGGTCGGCCTGGGCTCGCCGAAGGCGAGCCGCGCGGTTTCCATCGTGCGGCAGAAAGGGCTGGCGTACACCACGCCGATGGGTATCCGAAGGCGCTTGATCTCGGCGCGCAGTTGGCGCGCTTCCGCGCGCCCCTTGTCGGTGAGGTTGCGCTGCGTCGAGCAGTCCTCGTAGCTCGTCATGCGCGAGTCGTTCTGGCTGAAATCGGTGGACGCGTGGCGGACATAGAGG
>DATMIG010000054.1:0-7751 GCA_035554335.1 Burkholderiales bacterium | reverse complement strand
AGCTCGTCGGGCGAGCCTTCCTGCTCGATCCGTCCCTCGCGGATGAGCACCACGCGGTCGGCCATGCTCATCGCCTCGACCTGGTCGTGCGTCACGTACACGACCGTCATGCCGAGGCGCTGCTGCAGCGCGCGGATCTCGGCGCGCATCTCCTGGCGCAGCTGCGCGTCGAGGTTGGAGAGCGGCTCGTCCATCAGGCAGATCGGGTTCTCGGACACGATGGCGCGCGCGAGGGCGACACGCTGGCGCTGGCCGCCGGAGAGCTGCTGCGGCTTGTGGTCGAGGCGCTGGGTGAGGCCGACCAGCTCGGCCACGCGCGCCAGGCGGGCGCTGCGCTCCTTTTCCGCCAAACCGCGGACCTTCAGGCCGAAGACGATGTTCTCGGCGACGGTGAGGTGCGGGAAGAGCGCGTACGACTGGAACACCATCGACAGCCCGCGCTTGGTGGGATCGAGCGCCGTGACGTCGCGGCCTTCGATGAACACCTTGCCCTCGGTGATGTCCTCGAGCCCGGCGATGAGGCGCAGCAGCGTGGACTTGCCGCAGCCCGAGGGCCCGAGCAGCACGACGAACTTGCCTTTCTCCGCGCGGAACGAGACGCCGTCGACGGCGGCCACATCGCCGAAGCGCTTCGTCACCCCCTCCAGGACGATTTCCGACACGCCCTCGGATTATGCGTCAATCGACCTCGCGGGCGCCTGATACGCTGCGCCCATGATTCAGCAAGTCGATAAGAAGCGGACGCGCGCGCTGGTGGCGGCGGTGCAGTTGTCGAGCGTTAGCGACGTGGAGTTCGAGGCGTCGCTCGCGGAGCTGCGCCAGCTCGCGAAGACGCTGGGGTTCGAGGTGGTGGGGACGTTCACGCAGAAGCGCGCCGGGTTCGACAAGGCGGCCTACTTCGGCACCGGGAAGCGCGAGGAGCTCGCGGCCCTGCGCGAGGCGGAGGCGGTCGACGTGATCCTCATCGACCACGAGATCTCGCCCTCGCAGGCGTTCAACCTGGAGAAGGAGGTGGGCGCCGAGGTGATGGATCGCACGATGGTGATCCTCGAGATCTTCCACCGGCACGCGGCGTCGCGGTTTGCGCGGGCGCAGGTCGAGATCGCGCGGCTCTCCTATATGGGGCCGCGGCTGCGGGAGGCGGCGAAGCAGGCCGGGCCGAAGGACCGGGCGCGCAGCGGCACGGGCGGCCGGAGCGGCGGCGAGTCGCATGGCGAGCTCGACCGGCGCAAGCTCCGCGACCGGATCGCCGAGCTGCAGACGGAGCTCGACGCGATGGTGCTCGAGCGCAAGACCCAGCGCGCGCGGCGCGAGGCGCGGCAGGGGCTCGCGCGGGTGGCGCTCGTCGGCTACACGAACGCGGGCAAATCGACGCTGATGCGCGCGCTGACGGGGAGCGAGGCGCTGGTGGCGGACAAGCTCTTCGCGACGCTCGACACCACGGTGCGCGCGCTGCAGCCGGAGAGCGTGCCGCGCGTGCTGGTGAGCGACACGGTCGGCTTCATCAAGAACCTGCCGCACGGGCTGGTCGCCTCGTTCAAGTCGACGCTGGATGAAGCGCTCGAGGCGGCGCTCCTCGTGCATGTGGTCGACGCGAGCGATCCGGGCTTCGAGCGGCAGCTCGCGGTGACCGAGGAGGTGCTGGAAGAGATCGGCGCGCAAGGCGTGCCGCGCCTTCTCGTCTTCAACAAGATCGATCGCGGCGGAGATGAGGCGGCGCTCGTCGCCAAGTACCCGGGCTGCATCGTGATGAGCGCGAAGCGGGAGGGCGACGTCGGCAGGCTGCGCGACGCGATCGCCGGATTCTTCCAGGCGAGCCTGGTCGAGGCCGAGCTCTACCTGCCGTGGTCGGCGCAGAAGGAGCGCGGGCAGATCTTCGCGAGCTGCACGGTGATCGAGGAACGCTCCGACGAAGGAGGAGCATTCCTCCGGGTGCGGGGCGAGCCGGCGGCGGTACGGCGTTTGCAGGAGCAGTTCGGCCGCTCTTAAGGCGCCAGCAAGCCGATCTGCGCGAGAATAGCCGCCTGCATTGGAAGGACTCCCCATGGTGAAAGGCAAGACAGCGCTGGTGACCGGCTCGACGTCGGGCATCGGCCTCGGCATCGCGACGCGGCTCGCCGCCGACGGCGCCAATATAGTGCTCAACGGCTTCGGCGACGCCGCGCAGATCGAGGCGCTGAGGAAGGATCTCGCGGCGAAGAACGGCGTGCAGGTCGTCTACGACGGCGCCGACATGACGAAGCCCGACGCGATCGCGGCGATGATGAAGAAGGCGATCGAGAAGTTCGGCGCGATCGACATCCTGGTGAACAACGCCGGCGTGCAGCACGTCGCGCCGGTCGACGAGTTCCCGGTCGACAAGTGGGACCTCATCATCGCGCTCAATCTCTCCTCCGCCTTCCACACCACGCGCCTCGCGCTGCCGGCGATGAAGAAGCGCCGCTGGGGCCGCATCGTCAACATCGCCTCGGCGCACGCGCTGGTGGCGAGCCCGTTCAAGTCGGCGTACGTGTCGGCGAAGCACGGCCTCGCCGGCTTCACCAAGACGGTGGCGCTCGAGGTGGCGCAGCAGGGCATCACGGCGAACGCGATCTGTCCCGGCTACGTGCGCACGCCGCTCGTCGACAAGCAGATCCCCGACCAGGCGAAGGCGCACGGCATCAGCGAGGAGCGCGTGATCCGCGAGGTGATCCTCGCGCCGCAGCCGACCAAGGAGTTCGTGAAGGTGGACGACGTCGCGGCGCTCGCCGCCTATCTCTGCAGCGACGCGGCGGCGGCGATCACCGGGGCGATGCTCTCGATCGACGGCGGCTGGACGGCGGAGTAATGCCCCTCAGCGCTTCGGCAGCAGGCAGAAGCCCTGCGACTCGATGCCGAGCGCCGGGTTGAACTTGCTGCGGAAGTTCTCGAGCGCGATCGCGGCGGTGAGCTCGACGATTTGCCGCTCGTCGAAGTGCTCCTTCAGCCGGCCGAACAGCAGGTCGTCGATCTTCTCGCCGGTGTAAGTCATGCGCTCCGCGTATTCGAGCGCGACGCGTTCGAGGGCGCTGAAAGCGCTGCTCGCGCGCCACCCGCTCAACTCCTCGAGCTTCGCATCGCCGCCTTCGATTTCCGCCACACGGACGGAATTGATGTCCACTCAGAAAGGGCAGCCGTTGATCGCTGCAACGCGCAGCGATACGAGCGACGCGAGTCCCTTGGGCAGGCTGCCGGACTCGGCGATCGATGCGCCGAGGGCCTTTGCCGCGCGAAGGATCGGCGGGCAGTGGGCCATCACCTTCGTGGGGTTCAGGAGATCGCCGTAGGCGGCGCGCTCCTTCGCAAAAATCTCCGTCAGTATGCGATCGCCTTCGGCGTCTTCGATCTCGGTCACTCTCGGCATGGATGTCCCTTTCGCGTTGCCATGGGGGAGAGCATAGACTTTCTGACCGTGCCGGACGCCTCGCATCTCGAAACCGTGCTGCGCTACCACGAGCGTACCAAGCATCACTTCAATCGGTTCGCTCCCGGCCCGCAGGGACTCGACTGGGCGAACCAGCCCGACCCCTTCCGGCGCTACGCGGGCGCGCCGCTCGTGCGGCTGCCGATCCTCGGCGAGGAGGACGAGCCGCGCTCGCCCCCTTACGAGAGCCTGTACGAGCCGGCGAGCGTGCCGGTGCAGCCGCTCACGATCGGGTCGCTCTCGCGCCTTCTCGAGTGCTCGCTTGCGATCACGGCGTGGAAGCAGGCGGGCGAGGTGCGCTGGGCGCTGCGCGCGAACCCCTCGAGCGGGAATCTCCATCCCACCGAAGCCTACGTCCTGGCCGATTCGATCGCCGAGTTGGGCGAGCCGGGCCTCTTCCACTATGCGCCGAAGGAGCACGCGCTCGAGCGCCGCGCCGACTGCCCGCGCGAGCTCTACGCGCGGTTGCTGCAGGGTTTCCCTGCGCAGACGCTGATCTTCGGGCTGTCGTCGGTGTACTGGCGCGAGGCGTGGAAGTACGGCGAGCGCGCGTTCCGCTACTGCCAGCACGACGCCGGCCACGCGATCGCCGCGCTCGCGCTCGCGGCCGCGGGGCTCGGCTGGTCGGCGCTCGTGCTCGACGGCACGCCGGATGTGGCGCTCGAGGCGCTGCTCGGCCTGGACCGCGCCGATGACTTCCACTACGCCGAGCGCGAAAGCCCCGAGCTCGCGATGGCGATCTGGCCGGGCGGGGCGAAAAGCGAAAAGCAAAGCCTCGACACGCAGGCGGCGCAGGAGCTGAAGAGGGGGCGCTGGTACGGACGCGCGAACCGCCTCTCGCGCGACGACCCGGTGCCGTGGGAGGCGATCGACCGGGTGTCGGAAGCCTCGCGCAAGGCATGAGCTCCGCGCGCGAGATCATCCACCGGCGCCGCAGCCTCCTCGCCTGCGATGGCGTCACTTCGATTCCGGCCGCGCGCTTCTACCGCATGCTCGAGCGCGCGATGCCCGGGCACTTGGCTGCGATCCCCTGGGAGCCGGCGATCCACTTCGCGCTTTTCGTGCATCGCGTGGAAGGCATCGCACCCGGCCTTTACGCGCTTGCGCGCGATCCGGCGAAAGTGGAGAAGCTGAAAGCGGCAATGAATCCGGCATTCGCCTGGCGCATGCCGGACGGCTGCCCGGTGGAGCTGCCGCTTTTTCTCCTCGAGAGCGGCGACGCGCGCTTTGTCGCGACGCAGCTCTCGTGCCGGCAGGACATCGCCGGGGACGGCGCCTTCTCGCTCGGCATGATCGCCGAGTACCGGGAGAACCTCGTCGCGCGCGGGCCATCGTTCTACCGGCGGCTCTTCTGGGAAGCGGGCGCCATCGGCCAGGTGCTCTACCTCGAGGCCGAGGCGGCCGGCGTGCGCGCGACCGGCATCGGCTGCTTCTTCGACGACCCGGTTCACGAGACCTTCGGCGTCTCCGGCATCGAGTTCCAGTCGCTCTACCACTTCACCATCGGCGGCTACGTCGACGATCCGCGGCTGACGACGCTGCCGGCGTACTGAACCGACCTTGCGCGAAAATAGCGGGTCTCCTCCTGAAGGATTTCCAGCAATGGCGCATCCCGGCCAGACGGTTCTCGTGCTGCAGGGCGGCGGCGCGCTCGGCGCCTACCACGGCGGCGTCTACGAGGCGATGCACGAGGCGGGGCTCGAGCCCGACTGGGTGATCGGCACCTCGATCGGCGCGATCAACGGTGTCCTCATCGCCGGCAATCGGGTGGAGACGCGGCTCGAGCGGCTGCACGAGTTCTGGCGGCGCATCGAGCAGGGCTCGCCGCCCATGTTCCAGCAGATGAACGGCGCCTTTTCGCATTGGCAGACGATCGTCGCCGGCGTCGGCGGCTTCTTCCGGCCGCGGCTGCCCTTCGGGATCAATGCGCCGGTCGGTGTCGAGCGCGCGTCCTACTACGACGACGCTCCGCTGCGCGAGACGCTGGGCGGGTTGGTGGATCTCGAGGCGCTCGCGCAGAGGAAGCCGCGCCTCACCATCGGCGCGGTCAAGGTGGCGCGCGGCGAGATGCGCTACTTCGACAGCCGCCACATGGCGCTCACCCTCGACCACGTGATGGCCTCCGGAGCGCTGCCGCCCGCGTTCGGCGCGGTGCGCATCCACGGCGAGGCGTACTGGGACGGCGGCGTCTACTCGAACACGCCGCTCGAGGTGGTGTTCGACGAGGATCCGCGGCGCGACTCGCTGATCTTCGCCGCCAATGTCTGGCAGCCGGTCGGCCCGGAGCCCGCGTCGCTCTGGGAGGTGCTCGGCCGCCAGAAGGACCTCCAGTACGCGAGCCGCGCCGACAACAACATCGCGCAGCAGAAGAAGATCCACCACATGCGGCGCGTGATCCGCGAGCTGGTGAAGAGCCTGCCGCCGGAGAGGCAGGCCGAGGCCGACTGCCGCGAGCTCGCGGCGTGGGGCTGCCACACCACGATGCACGTGGTGCGCCTGCTCGCGCCGGCGCTCGCGAGCGAGGATTACTGGAAGGACATCGACTTCAGCGCGGAGGGCATCCGCGCGCGCTGGCAGGCCGGGCTGGACGACGCGCGGCGCATGATCGAGCGCGCGCCCTGGCAGGCGCCGGTCGACCCGATGGAAGGCGTGGTGCTGCACGAGCTCTCCGCGCGCACCGAAGGCAAGGCTGCGAGCTAGACCGCTGCGCGTCGGCCTTTCGGAAATACCTGCTCCGACCCGTGATTACGGCATAGACTGAATTAGGGTCGGATCCAGGGCCTTCTCGAAAGGTCGGTAAATATGCGTAGGTTCATTGGAAGGATCTTCGGCCCGGTGGTCGGCATCATGCTTGTCGCGAGCAACGCCGAGGCAGCGGAGATTCGCGTTTTCAGCGGCGGCGCTCCTCAAGCGGCGCTGCTGCAACTGGCGCCGCAATTCGAGCGGGCCACCGGCCACCAGCTGAAACTTACCTTCCAGCTAGTGACCGAGATCCAGCGCAGGCTGGTGGCGGGCGAAAAGGCGGACGTTATATTGCTGCCGGTCGCCTTGCTCGGGGCGACGGAGAAAACAGTCGCGCTGCGCGCCGAAGGCCGGATCGTGCTGGCACGCGTAGGCATCGGTCTCATCGTGCGCCAGGACACTGCGGCGCCCGATATCTCGACGGGCGAAGCCGTGAGCAAGATGCTGCTCGGTGCGAGGGCCATTGCAGTATCCGAACCGACTACTCCGGTGGGCGGACATATCGATGGCGTGCTCGCGCAGCTCGGTATTGCCGATGCGGTACGGCCAAAGCTGGTGATCAAATCCGCGATCGCGGGTGGGGCGGACCTCGTCGCGAGCGGTGAGGCTGACTTCGGCCTTTACCTGGTCAGCGAAGTGCGCGCGGCCAAAGGGGTCACGCTAGCCGGATTATTGCCCGCGCCCTTTCAGAGCTTCGTCGTGTACGGCACCGCGGTCCCCGCCGACAACGCCACGCCGCAACCCGCCCTGGCCTTCGTCAAGTTCATTTCGGACCCGGCGAAAGGCTCGCTCTGGACGGGGGCCGGCTTCGAGCTGGGCGGCGGACGCTAGACCGTTCGGAAACGCTGCCGCCCCGCGGGCTCAGTTCGAGGACGATCCGCGCCGCGACTCGCCGGTCTTCGCCGCCAACGTCTGGCAGCCGGTCGGCACGGAGCCCGCATCGCTCGGGGAGGTGCCGTGCCGGGGAGGGCGGCGCGTGCTATGGTGTGCTTGCAGGATTCAAGCAGCGAACGCCCGACCGTCCGGCCCCGAGCGGCCCAGTGCCAGTCGATTCCTACTTTGATCATCGTGCCCGCCAGCGAAGCTCGGACAGCCTCGCGCAAGACAGGAATGACTGACATGCCTACCGGTACCGTGAAGTGGTTCAACGACTCCAAGGGCTTCGGGTTCATCACGCCGGACGACGGCGGCAAGGACCTCTTCGCCCACCACAGCTCCATCCAGGGGTCGGGCTACAAGTCGCTCAAGGAGGGCCAGAAGGTCTCCTTCGACGTGACCCAGGGCCAGAAGGGCCCGGCGGCGGCGAACGTCAAGCCGCTGTAGTCGCACCGCGCGGGAGGAATCCTGCGAGAGAAAGCCGGCCGATGGCCGGCTTTTTCATTTCAGTTGACCTGGATCTTCGCCGCCGCGGCGACGGTCTTCCACTTGCGCACTTCCCCGGCGACGAAATCGCTCGTCTGCGCGGGCGTCATGTCCATCGGCTCGACCGCCATGCTCGAGAGCCGCGCGACGTAGTCCGGATCGACGAGGATCTTCGCGGTGGCCGCGCGCAAGCGTGCTTGGACCG
>DATMIG010000053.1:0-6884 GCA_035554335.1 Burkholderiales bacterium | reverse complement strand
GACCGCATGCACCGTGGCGCCGGCGGCGCCGGTCAGCTCGGTGGCTGCGCGCGCCAGCGTTTCGGGATTGCGCGCGGCAATGGTGACCGCCGCTCCCTCGCGCGCGAGCTGCAATGCAATGGCGCGCCCCATGCCGCGGCTGCCACCGAACACCAATGCCTTTCTTCCTGCGATTCCGAGATCCACAGTCGAGTCTAGCGCGAAGCGGAGGCGTGTTCGAGCGGCAGCGCGGTGGTGTACTTGATGCACTCCATGGCGAAGCTCGAGCTGACGTCGTGCAGGTTCGCAGCCTTGATGAGCTTTCTGTAGACGCGGTCGTAGCCCGCGATGTCGGGGACCACTACGCGCAGGAGGTAATCGACCTCGCCGCTCATACGGTAAAGCTCGAGCACTTCCGGAATGTCCGCCACACCCTTGGCGAAGCGCTCGAGCCACTGCGGCGTGTGCTCGTTGGTGCGCACGGCGACGAATACCGTCACACCCAGGTTGACGCTCGCCGGGTCGACCAGCGTCACCTGCTTGCGGATCACGCCTGCGGCTTTCAGCTTCTGGATGCGCCGCCAGCACGGCGTCGGCGACAGACCCACGCGCTCGGCGAGCGCGGCGAGCGGCAACGAGGCGTCTTCCTGCAGCAGCTTCAGGATGCGCCGGTCGATGGAATCCATTTCCGAGGAAGTCTTCATATGCGAAAAATTATTCTAGCCGCTGCCACACCAGGCGCAACAAACGCAAACCTGTTGCGCGCTCCTTTTCCTATACTTCCTCGATGCTCAAGCACCTCTTTACGGTTCATCCGCGCAGCGTCGGGGAGACGTACGGCGAGCACCTGCGCGTCGCCTCAGGCTTCGGCCTCGCCCTGATCGGGGCGGGGATTGCCTGCCTGCTGCATGGCCTGTTGCCATTCCTCTTTGTCCGCACCGGCAGCGAAACGGTCCGGCGCCTGCACCAGCGGATGGTCCAGGGGCGCGGCGCCGCCGTGGGCGGATCCGTCGAGCGGACTTGACCCGGCGCCCCGCCGAAACCTAAAGTGCTGCTCCGCCTTAGCAGCGACAAATAGTCTGGAGACTGGCATGGCCAAATTGCGCATCGAGGGATCGTTCGTGGCGAGCGTCACGCCCTTCAACCAGGACGGCTCCGTCGACTATGGCGCCTTCCGCACGCTGCTCAGCTTTCAGGAGAAGCACGGCAGCGCCGCGATCCTCTTCATGGGCTCGACCGGCGAGCCGTCGCTCCTCACCCCGGAGGAGAAAAAACAGCTGGTGGTCGAGACGGCGAAGATGAAGACGGCGAAGATGAAGTTCTTCTATGGCTGCACCGGCAACAGCGCCGACCAGGTCATCGAGAACGTGCGCTGGGTGAAGGCGAACGGCGGCGACGGCGCCATCATCGCCGCGCCGCCCTACATCTGCGGCGCCGAGGACGACATCGAGCGCTTCTATCTCGAGGTGGCCGATGCCACCGATCTGCCCCTGGGCATCTACAACAACCCGCCGCGGGTGAAGACCGACCTGCACTGGGATCACCTGCTGCGCATCTTCAAGCATCCGAATTTCGTCATCCACAAGGAGTCGACCACGCGCGTCGGCCAGGTGGCGCAGATCCTCGCCGCGCGCCCCGACGTCACGGTGATGTGCTGCGATTCGCCGAATCTCGGACTCGTCGTTCCCACCATGAGCCTCGGCGGCCACGGCACGGCGAACATGGGCGGCAACGTGATGCCGGCCGAGATGGCGGTGATCTCGACGCCCTGGAAGAGCTATCAGGATGCGGAGAACTTCAAGAACACCTACCTCCGAGTGCTGCCGCTGCTGCACTACAACTACTCGGCGATCAACCCGGTGGCGGTGAAGAGCCTCATGCGCGCGCTCGGCTTGCCGGTGGGCGCGCTACGCAAGCCGCTGCGCAACCTCGAGGGCGAGGCGCTCATGAAAGGCGTCCGCATCGTGCAGGAGCTCGGCCTCGATCGCAAATACGGTTATGCCGTGCAGGCCAAGTTCGCCAAGGCGGCCTGACGATAAGGCGGACATGAAGAGCCTCCTCAAGGCGCTGCTCGCATGCGCAGCCCTGTCGCTCGCGGCAGGCGTGCAGGCCCAGTCCTATCCGAGCAAGCCGGTGCGCATCATCGTGCCGTATCCGCCCGGCGGCACCGTGGACGTAGTCGCGCGCATCGCCGCGCAGGGCCTAACCAGCCAGCTCGGCCAGAACGTGATCGTGGAGAACCGGGCGGGCGCCAATGGCACGCTCGGCAGCGACCAGGTCGCCAAGGCGGCGCCGGATGGCTACACGCTCCTCGTCCAGGCGTCGATCTTCGTCATCAATCCGCTTTTCCTTCCCAACGTGCCGTACGACGTGCAGCGCGACTTCACGCCGGTGTCCAACATCGGCTCGGTGCCGCTGCTGGTGGTCGCCAACCCGGATGTGCCGGCGAAGAACCTGCGCGAGTTCATCCAGCTGGCGAAGGCCGACATCAGCAAGTACACGTTTGCGACGTCCGGCCTCGGTTCCGCGGGACACCTCTCCGAGGAAATGATCAAGCGCGAGGCGGGAATCCCGGGCCTCCTCATCGTGCCGTACAAGGGCACCGGTCCGACGCTGACCGATCTCATCGGCGGGCAGGTGAGCGTGATGATCGATCCCATGCCCTCGTCGTATCCGCACGTGAAGGCGGGCAAGCTGAAGCCGCTCGCCGTGACGAGCAAGCAGCGCGTGGCGTTCCTGCCCGATGTGCCGACGGTCGCAGAGTCCGGGCTGGCCGGTTTCGAGATGGTGTCGTGGTACGGGCTATGGGGCCCGGCCGGTCTGCCGAAGGAAATCGCTAACAAGCTGTCCACGGAACTCGCGAAGGTCGTGCGCTCGCCGCTCGCCACCGAGCGCTTGAGCAGCCAGGCGTTCGATCCCGTCGGGTCCACTCCCGAGCAGTTCGCCGCCTACATCAAAGACGAGATCGTGCGCTACGCCAAGGTCGTCAAGGAAGCGAACATCAAGGCGCAGTAGCGGTTCACGTCGGCCTAGCTGGTCTGGCGTAGTGCCGTCGACATTGCGTTGACGCCGCGCGCCGCGCCAAGCTCGTGCGCCGCGCGCTCGAGCGCCCCTATCGCGTCCGCCTTAAGCGATCGCGCGGCATTGGCTCGAAATTTCGCGAGAACTGCACCTGCGCCTGGCGTTCGGGTGTGATTGCCGAACACGTCGTCGATGCGCACGGTCTCGCTCCCTCCGCGTTTCGTCTCACAGGCGAGCTCGGCCTCGAAACGCTCAGGAAAGCGCGCGCCGGCGAGCGGTTCCCACGAAATCCGCCGCGCGAGGCTGCGCACGGCGCCGCTCGCGGGTGATTCGAATGTCGCCAGATCGACCTTTCCTTCCACGAGCTGCGACGCGACGGTGATCGGCAGGCTCCAGCGCGCGGCGTGGCCGTTGGCCGGGGATTGCTTGGTCTCCCACGGCTCGCAGATCACTGCGGCTTCGCCCTGCGGCACGCGGCAGATGATGCGCTCGACGTCGTCGGCGCGCACGCCGCGCTCGGCGAGCTTGCCGGCGGCCTCGATGAAGGGATGCAGGTAGTGGCAGCAGGGATAGAACTTGTACGCCGCCTTAGGCAGGTGCCAGGTGCGGCCGAGGTCCGCGATCAATTCGCGGAATCGAGCGGCGGCGCCTTCGTTGTTGCTGAACTGGCGGAAGAGGCCGTGCTTGCCGTCGAGGGAGGTTTCGGGGCCGGTCATTCCTGCGCGCGCGAAGTTCGCTGCCACCACGCCGGCGTGCGCGGCCCATCCCGGGTTCAGCGACTTCACCGATGAGCCGTTGGTGAGGAACTCCATGACGCCGGAGGCTTGGCTGAGGGCGATGCCGAGCGCGGCGACGCAGCGGTCTTCGTCGAGGTTCATCAGCTCAGCGGCCATCAGCGCGGCAGTGAGCGCGCCGGTCACCGAGGTGCTCATGAATCCTTTGGCGTGGAATCCGTTCGGCGCCGCGAGGCCGAAGCGGATCAGCACTTCCCAGCCGCGTGCGTACGCACCGAGGAGTGCGCCGCCGCTCGAGTTTTGCGCTTCGGCGACGGCGAGAGCGGCGGCGGCAAGGACGGCGCTGCCGTGCGCGATGGAAGCCGTGTGCGTGTCGTCGAACTCGAGGCTGTGAATCAGGCCGCCATTGATGAGCGCCGCGTCCGCGGCGCTGGCGCCGGTACTCTGGCCGAACACGGTGGAGGGGCCGCCTTTGGCGACCTCGGCGGCGTAGGTGCGATAAGCCTCGCCGATAGGCGAGCCGGCGGAAGCGAGGCCGACGCCGATAGCGTCGAGGAAATGCAGGTGTGCGGCGGTGGCGGCGTCGTCGGGCAGGGGTACGTTTGCAGAACCCCTTACGGCGCGCACGAGCTCGCGCGCGAGTGTCACGACTTCACCATGGCGGCGAGCGTTTCCTTCCATCCTTGGGAGAGAACCGCCTTGTCGCCGCGGATGATGTCCGAAAGGGTGGAGGGCACGGCGGGGAACACGCCGCCGGCGTTCTCGGCCAGCTTGGAAAGGAGCGTCGGCTCGTCGAACGGTTTGTCGTAGCCGCCGCGCGCGCTCTCCACCACGGCGCTCATCTCGGCGCCGTCGCCGAAGCGCATGGTGACGCGCGCCGGGCGGTCGTTTGGCGCGGGCTTGATGTCGGGGTAGGGTTGCAGGCGCACGCGTTGCCGCAGCTCGGCAATACGTTGATCGTGGAGCTTGTCGTCGGTGAAGGCGCGCGCGCCCGCGGTGCCGAGCTGCACGGTGGCGGCGATGGCGTGCGGCAGCGAGAACTTGGCGGCGAGCACGGTCTCCGGCTCGGCGTTGCGCAGTGCCTGGCCGCCGGGCGCGGTCTCGACCACGATCTCGGCGATGTCCTTCTTCTTCTCCTTCACGCGGCCGAGGAGCTCGAGCGTCGCTTCGACCGCCGAGTGCGCGTAGCCGCAGCAGGCGAAGATCT
This sequence comes from Burkholderiales bacterium, assembly GCA_035554335.1. Classification (GTDB taxonomy): domain Bacteria; phylum Pseudomonadota; class Gammaproteobacteria; order Burkholderiales; family SG8-39; genus SCGC-AG-212-J23. The sequence goes on along the minus strand of DATMIG010000053.1, from coordinate 1,943 downwards.
TGTGATAGCCGTTGGTGACGGACCACGTCTCGCCCAGACCGGCGACGAGGGCGTCCGGTTTTGAATTTGTTTTGTAGGCGCCGACGAAGACGTCGTAGGGCGTGACGTCGTTGCCGCCGATGCCGGCCTCGGCCCAGTCGGCCGCGCGCAGGCCGATCCAGGCGCCGGCGGAAGTCCACGCGTTGCGGATGAGCGCGCCTTCGACCGCCGTGTCGAAGGGCCCGGCGAAGGACATGCTGGCGGCGCCGGTGACGGCGGAGAGGACGGTCTTCGCATCCTGGCGGCGAACGAGCGACGCGGCGGCGGCGCCGCCGATGGTGGCGAAGGCGGCATGCGGATGCACGTTGAAGACCGGGAAGGGAAAGGCGAGGGCGAAGCGCGTGGTGACCTCATACGCGACCGCGAGGGCGCGCAGCACTTCCTCGACGCTGCGGCCTTGCGCCTCGGCCTCGGCGAGGAGCGCGGGGATCGTGTACGCGCCGCCGTGGCAGGAGGCGTTGCGAAAGCCCTCGTCGAGCTCGCACCAGGTGATCGCCATGCCGTTGGCGCTCGCTGCCGCGTAGCGATCGGCGCGCGGCGCGCCTTTGGCGAGCACGGTCGCTTCCACCTTGCCGGAGGAGGTGCGCAGCAGTCCTTCGCGCGCCTTGGCGACCTGCGTCTCGAGCGAGCCGGCCACCATCGCGCCGATGTCGTCGGACAGGATGATTGCCGCGCGGCGGCGCACGTTCTCGGGCAGCGGCTTCTTGACCGCCTCCGCCGCCCATTCGATGAGTTTCCGCGTGTTGGCGGCGGCCTGGGATCGAGTCGGATTCGGGGTGGGTGTCATGGCGGGAATGCTACGAGAAAAGGCGCATCTACCGAATGGATTGCGGAATCGCTTTCGTGGATGCAAGGTGCGCACGGCTTTCAGCGCCGCCTGCGCGCAGCGAGTGGGACGAATAGTGACAAGCCGGCGCCATGCGCCGTGCTAGACGACGCATCCGTCGGTGGCGCACCATTTCTGCTTCCGACGGCGCGGTCGAGTCGAGGTCGCGATCGACTTGAAGTCCCCCTAGCCCAATCACAGCCGTTGTTTCCCATCTTCTGCGAATCCCGCGGCAACACGTTCGCAGTACGCACCCACTGGAGAGCAAACGGTGAAGGCATCGGTTCGGACAGAGACACACTATGCGTTGAGTGGAGACGTGAACATCGCCTACCAGGTGATCGGCGATGGCCCGCTCGACCTGGTTTTCGTCATGGGATGGGTTTCGAATATCGACGAGTTCTGGACGGAGCCGTCGTTCGCCTACTTCCTCCAGCGGCTCGCCGGTTTTACGCGCTTGATCGTCTTCGACAAGCGGGGCACCGGCCTTTCCGACCGCGTCGATGAAAAGAGCCTGCCGACGCTGGAGCAGCGCATGGACGATGTGCGCGCCGTAATGGATGCGTGCGGCTCGCGTCGAGCGGCACTGCTCGGCATTTCGGAGGGCGGCCCGCTGTGCGCTTTGTTTGCCGCAACATATCCGGAGCGCACTGCCGCCTTGATAACGTTCGGTTCGTACGTAAAATCGCGCGCCTCGCCCGAATATTCCTGGGGCCGTACAGAGGCCGAGTACGCCGCCTTTTTCGAGGACATCCGCAACAACTGGGGCGAGCATCCGGTCGGTCTGGAGGCGCGGGTACCGAGCAAGCTGCACGACAAGGCCTTCCGCCAATGGTGGACCCGCTACCTGGTGCGCAGCGCCACGCCGAAGGCGGTTCTCGCTTTCGGTGAGATGAACTCGCGCATCGACGTGCGCCCGGTGCTGTCCGTCATCCGGGCGCCGAGCTTGATCATGCATCGCACCGGCGATCGTGCGATGCGCATCGACGGCAGCCGCTACATGGCGCAATGCATCCGCGGCGCACGCTTCGTCGAATTCTCCGGCGACGACCATTTGCCCTGGACGAGCGGCGTAGAA
>DATMIG010000052.1:0-9356 GCA_035554335.1 Burkholderiales bacterium | reverse complement strand
CGTCCTCTTGGCCGGCTTGGCCTTCTTCTTCGCGACGGCCACCTTCTTTTTCTTCGCCACTTTTGCCTTGGCCGGAGCAGCCTTCTTTACCGCTGCGACGACCTTCTTCGCCGCCTCCGCCATGTTGTCGGCCGAGATGATCGGCAGGCCCGAATCCTTGAGGATTTTCTTGCCGAGGTCCTCGTTGGTGCCCTTCATGCGCACGACGAGCGGGATGGAGAGCTTCACCTCGCGCGCCGCGGCCACCACGCCGGTGGCGATGGTGTCGCACTTCATGATGCCGCCGAAGATGTTGACGAGGATCGCCTTCACCTTCGGGTTCTTCAGCATGATCTTGAACGCCGCGGTCACCTTCTCCGCGGTGGCGCCGCCGCCGACGTCGAGGAAGTTGGCCGGCGCGCCGCCATAGAGCTTGATGGTGTCCATCGTCGCCATGGCAAGGCCGGCGCCGTTCACCATGCAGGCGATGTCGCCGTCGAGCGAGATGTAGTTCAGGTCGTACTTCGACGCCTCGATCTCGAGCGGGTCCTCCTCGTCGAGGTCGCGCATCGCGACTTCCTCCGGATGGCGGAAGAGCGCGTTGTCGTCGAAGTTGAGCTTGGCGTCGAGCGCGACGACGCGGCCGTCGCCGGTGAGGATCAGCGGGTTGATCTCGGCGAGCGAGGCGTCGGTCGCGTCGAAGGCCTTGTAGAGCGCCTTGAACACCGTGCGGCCCTGCGCCACGGAAGATTCCGGGATGCCGATCGCGAGCGCGATCTCGTCGGCGTCGTCGTCGGAGAGGCCCTGAGCCGGATCGATGACCACCTTCTTGATCTTCTCCGGCGTCTTGGCGGCGACTTCCTCGATGTCCATGCCGCCCTCGGAAGACGCCATCAGCACCACCTTCTGCGAGCCGCGGTCGACCACCATGCCGACGTAGAGCTCCTTCTTGATGTCGGCGCCCTCCTCGATGAGGAGCCGCCGCACCTTCTGGCCCTCGGGGCCGGTCTGGTGGGTCTTGAGCTGCATGCCGAGAATCTGGGAGGCGAGCTTCTTCACTTCGTCGATCGACCTGGCGACCTTGACGCCGCCCCCCTTGCCGCGGCCGCCGGCGTGGATCTGCGCCTTCACCACCCACACTTTGCCGCCGAGCTTCTTCGCGGCGTCGACCGCCTCGTCGACGCTCATCGCGGGAATGCCGCGCGGCGTGGGCACGCCGTATTCGCGGAAGATCTGCTTGCCCTGGTATTCGTGGATTTTCACGCCGCCTTCCCTTTGTACCATTTCGGATACCAGCGCTTGACGGTCTCGCTGCTCGTGTCGAGCGCGTGGCAATGATCGAGCTGGAACGGCTTCGTGCCGTCCTCGCGCTCTTCCTTGTTCTCGCCGGCGAAGGTCTGGATCGCCGCGGTCGGCAGGCCGGCGAGCATCTCGGTGAGGTGCGTGCAGCCGCGCGTCGAGCCGAGCAGCTCCCACGTCGCCTTGCGGAATCCGCGCGTGAGGTTCAGGCCGATGAGCTTCTTATAGGCCGGCGGGATCAGCTCGCAGCCGCCCGGATAAGGCACCGTGTCCATCGCCGCCACCGCGTCGACGATGTTGAACTTGCGGTCGATGGTGAGCCGGATCCACATGTCGTGGATCGGCTGGCCGGCGCGGCGGATGCCGGTCTTCAGCTGGTAGTCGTGGTTCTTGGTGTCGAGGAGGTGCGCCTCGATGTCCCAGAGTCCGTCGGCGCGTTTGTAGCCTTCGTAGCGCACGCGCCGTGTGTGGGTGAGCTCGCGCTCGACCTCGGAAACCGGGAGGGGCATGGGCGCGGATTCTAACTTATGGAACCTGAGGCGACCTTGTAGACTTTCCCGATGCGCTACGTCCTCGCGCTCGACCAAGGCACCACCAGCTCGCGCGCCATCCTCTTCAACGAGGAAGGCGCGATCGTCAGCGTTTCGCAGCGCGAGTTCGAGCAGATCTTCCCGCAGCCGGGGTGGGTCGAGCACGACCCGAAGGAGATCTTCCGCACGCAGCGTGAGACGGCGCGCGAGGCGGTGCGGAAAGCAAACGTGCCGCTGAAGGACATCATGGCGGTCGGCATCACGAACCAGCGCGAGACCACCATCGTGTGGGACCGCCAGACCGGCGAGCCGATCCACAACGCGATCGTCTGGCAGGACCGGCGCACGGCGGCGATGTGCGCCGAGCTGAAGGAAGTCGGCGCCGAGAGCCTGGTGCGCGAGCGCACGGGCCTCGTCATCGATCCGTATTTCAGCGGCACCAAGATCGCGTGGCTGCTCGACAACGTGCGCGGCGCGCGCGCCCGGGCCGAGCGCGGCGAGCTCGCCTTCGGCACGGTCGATACGTGGCTCGTGTGGCAGTTCACCGGCAACCGCACGCACGTCACCGATCCGTCGAACGCCTCGCGCACCCTGCTCTACAACATCCACATGAACGACTGGGATGCGGAGCTGCTCGAGCTGCTCAAGGTGCCGCGCGCCATCCTGCCCGACGTGCAGCCCTCGGCGAGCGCCTTCGGCATGCTGCCGAAAGGGGTCCTCGACGAGCCGCTCATCATCGGCGGCATCGCCGGCGACCAGCAGGCGGCGATGTTCGGCCAGATCTGCCACCGGGCCGGCACGGCGAAGAATACCTATGGCACCGGCTGCTTCATGCTGCTCCACACCGGCGATCGCGTGGTCGAATCGAAGCACGGGCTCGTCTCCACGTCGCTCGCGCAGCTCCCCGACCTGAAGGAATATGCGCTCGAGGGCAGCGTGTTCATCGGCGGCGCGGTTGTGCAGTGGCTGCGCGACCAGCTCGAGTTCTTCGCCTCGTCGCGCGAGGTCGAGGCGCTCGCGAACAGCGTGCTCGATTCGGACGGCGTCTACCTGGTGCCTGCCTTCACGGGCCTGGGCGCGCCGTACTGGGATCCCAATGCGCGCGGTGCATTGCTGGGCCTGACCAGGGGAACGTCGAAAGCGCACATCGCGCGTGCGGCGCTCGAGTCGATCGCTTACCAGAGCGCCGAGCTGCTGGACGCGATGCAGAAGGATTCGGCGCAGAAGCTCACCGAGCTGCGCGTGGACGGCGGCGCGGCGGCGAACGATCTCCTCATGCAGTTCCAGGCCGATCTCCTCGGCGTCCCGGTGCTGCGGCCGAAAGTGCTCGAGACCACCGCCCTCGGCGCGGCCTATCTCGCCGGACTGACCGTCGACTTGTGGAAATCGCGTGACGAACTTGGCACGCACTGGCAGCTCGACCGGCGCTTCGAGCCGTCGATGGATCGCCCGGAAGCGGAAGCGAAGCTCGCTCGCTGGCGCGAAGCTGTCACCCGATCCCGAGGGTGGGCGCGACCGGCGTAGACTTACCGGCAGGGGAAGGAGGTGCGCCGTGAGCGACGAACGCGTCTCGGTTTTCTCCACGGAGAACCGCGCCGAAGTACCGATCTACCCGCTCGACGTTTTCGTCCTCACCGAGGCGGGCATGGACCAGATCCATGGCGGATCGACCCGGCTGCGCATCGAAGCGCTCGAAGTCATGGTCATGGTCGACGGCAAGAGGACGGTCGGCGACCTCGAGCAGGCCATGCCTCACATCCCGCCGGCGAACCTGCGCAACGTGTTGCGTTTCCTGCTCGCGGCCAATTTCGCGCGCCCGCGCACGCTCGCCGAAGCGGGCGGCGTCGACGTCGACTTCGACGCCTTCTTCAAGGCGGCCGGCAGCGCGCAGCCCGCTTCCGACGGCGCGGAGAGGAGCGCCGACCGCGAAGCCGTCTACGGCGCGCCCGATCTCCAGCGCAACGGCTACTACGTCAGCATCGCCCGCCAGGCGGTCAAGGCCCGTGCGGCGGCGGACGGTGCAAGACCGCAGGTGCTCCTCATCGAGGACGACCCGGACATGGCGGCGCTGATCCGCCGGCTGCTCGAGCGCGACGGTTTTGCGGTCCTGGTTTGCGCAAAGCGCGACACCGTGCTCGCGCGCCTGCGCCAGACGCCATCGCCGGACGTGCTGATGCTCGACATGCAGTCGCAGGACCTGAACGGCCTCGAGCTGCTGCAAAAGCTCAAGGCGCATCCGCAGCTCAAGCTCATGCCGGTGATCGTCGTCACCGCCGATGCGAAGCCCGAGAACGTGATGCGCGGCCTCGCGCTCGGCGCGGATGGCTACGTCACCAAGCCCTTCGACCACGTGACCCTGGTCAAGGGCGTCAAGGCGGTGATGGGGCTTTAGGAATTCGGGGTCAGGGCCCTATCTCTGAGTGACAAAGCCGATGCCGCGCCTGGGCACTGCCTTGCGCGGTGTCTTCGGCGATGAGGCGCTTGATGGCGTCGAATACCACCCGATACGGAATTGCGGGGATACTGCGCGTCCTATGCCAACCATGAACGTTCGAGGCGTCAACATCCATTACCGGGTCATCGGCGAGAAGGGGCCGTGGCTTGCGCTCATCACCGGCGGCCGGCGCGGTTTTGCGGAGTTCGTGCCGCTCGCGGAGAAGATCGCGGCGCACGGGGTGCGCGTGCTGATCCACGACCGGCGCAACACCGGGGCGTCGGACGTGGTCATCGAGGGCACGGAAGGCGAGGAAGAGATCTGGACCGATGATCTCTACGAGATGCTCGGAAAGCTGGGCGCGCGTCCGGCGGTGGTGGGCGGCGCGTCTTCCGGCGCGCGCACCTCCGTGCTCACCTACCTGCGCCATCCCGATGCGGTACGCGCGCTCTTCCTGATGCGCGTGACCGGCGGCGAGTTCGCCGCCGGGCGCCTGCCGGAGATGTACTACGGTCAATTCATCAAGGCGGCGAAGGAAGGCGGCATGGCGGCGGTGTGCGCGACCGAGCAGTACCGCGAGCGCATCGCGGCCAATCCGTCCAACAAGGAACGCCTGATGAAGATGGACGCGCAGCGTTATATCGAGGTGATGTCGCACTGGCTCTCGATCTTCACGCGCGGACCGGTCAAGCCGATGTACGGCGTGACGGAGCAGCAGCTGAAGAGCATCAAGGTGCCGGCCATCGTCATCCCCGGCAACGACAAGACGCATTCGTCGGTCGCCGGGCGCGACATCCAGAAGCTGATTCCGGGCAGCAAGCTCGTCGACCTCGGTCTCAAGGATCAGGACCTCCCGCTCGTGCCGTTCACCGACTGGGCGCCACAGGAGGCGACCATCGCCAAGGTCTGCGCGGAGTTCGTTGTCGCCCATTCCTCTTAAGGAAGCAGGCACATAGCTTGCAGCAGTCGGGGCGGTCCACTCAAAAAAGGAGACCGCTCCATGAAAGTGAAACTACTTGCAGCAGCAATGATGGCCGCTGGGCTCGCCCTTTCGGGCTGCGCCTCGCATCGCGACAACGCCGCGAGCGGCGAGAGCCGCACCGCCGGCCAGGTGACGAGCGACGCAGCGCTGACGGCGAAGGTGAAGACCGCGCTCGCGACGAACGCGGGTCTCGGCACGGCGGCCGACGTCAATGTGCAGAGCTATCGCGGTGTCGTGCAGCTGAACGGCTTCGTGCCGACGCAGGAAGACATCCAGCGCGCCGCCGACGCCGCCCGCAAGGTCGAAGGCGTGAGCCGCGTCGACAACAACCTGCAGGTGAAGCCGAAGTCCTGACGTCACCCGAGCCCCAGGCGAAACACCGAGCCCCGCCCAGCGCGGGGCTTTTTGTTTTCGGGGATACTCGCGCCGCCTGAATACGCTTTTCGCCCCGTTCGCCGTCCGCAGCTACCGCTTCCAGTGGCCCTCGGACCTCGCCACGTCGATCGGCTTCGAGATGGAGGCGCTGATCCTCGGCTGGTACGTGCTGAACGCCACCGGCTCCGTGGAATGGCTGGTCGCCTTCGGCGCGCTGCCCTGGCTCGGCGCCATCTTCGCGCCGTTCCTCGGCATCGCCGGCGATCGCCTGGGCCTGCGCACGATGCTCTGCACGAGCCGAGCGGGATATGCGCTGCTCGCGGGAACGCTGACGACGTTGACTCTGATCGGTGCGCTCACGCCGGTGCAGGTGTTCGTCCTCTACGGCCTCACCGGCCTGATGCGGCCCTCGGACCAGGCGATGCGCAACGTGCTGATTGCGCAGACCGCGGCGCCGGCGACGCTGATGGGCGCGCTCGGCCTGTCTCGCACCACCGGCGACATGGCGAAGGTGCTCGGCTCGCTCGCCGGCGCGGGCGGCGTGGCGTTGATCGGCATGGGGCCGGCGTACGTCGTCGTCACGCTGCTGTACGTGTCGGCCTTTCTCCTCGCGCTCGGACTCGCGCGCCCGCCGCTGCACGCCGCGCATGCCAGCGCGCACGACGTGCTGGCCGGCCTGAAGGACGCGACGCGCTACGTGTGGAAGAAGCCCGACCTCTTCGGCGCCTTCTTCATCGCCTTCATCGGCAACCTGCTCGCCTTCCCGTTCGTGCTGGGCCTCCTGCCTTACGCGGCAAAGGAGATCTACCGGGTCGGGCAGTCCGGGCTCGGCTACCTCGCCGCCGCCTTCGCGCTCGGCGCGCTGGCCGGGTCGCTGATGGTCGGCGCGAGCATGATGCGCGTCGCCGCCGGACGCATGATGCTGTGGAGCTGCGGCGTGTGGTTCATCGCCGTCATCCTCTTCGGCCAGACGCGATCCTTCGCCTTCGGCCTCGCGCTGCTCTTCCTTTCCGGCTTCATGCAGAGCCTCTGCCTCACGCCGCTCGCGGCGGTGATGCTGCGCGGCTCGAGCCTCGAGATGCGCGGCCGCGTGATGGGCATGCGCGTGCTCGCCGTCTGGGGACTGCCGCTCGGCCTGCTGGCGACCGGGCCGTTGATCGCGCATTTCGGCTATGTCGCCTGCACCGCGCTGTACGGCACGCTCGGGCTCGCCGCGACCCTCGCCGTCGGCTATCGCTGTCGCGACGACCTCTGGCGCCGGGCGGCGCCCGCCAACTCGCCCGTCTGATCATGTTTCCAGGTGGCACGCGGCCCAGTGGCCGGGTGCCTTCTCCTCGAACGCCGGTTCCTCGACGCGGCAGCGCTCGAAGGCGTACGGGCAGCGCGTATGGAACCGGCAGCCGGAGGGCGGCGACGCGGGGCTCGGCAGGTCGCCCTTCAGCACGATCCGCTGGCGCTTCGCGCCCGGCACCGGCTGCGGCACGGCCGAGAGGAGCGCCTGCGTATAGGGATGGCGCGGCTGCGCAAAGAGTGACTTCTTGTCCGCCAGCTCGACGATCTTACCGAGGTACATCACCGCCACCCGATGGCTGATGTGCTGCACGACGGCGAGATCGTGCGCGATGAAGAGATAGGAGAGCCGGTACTCCGCCTGCAGGTCCTCGAGGAGATTGATGACCTGCGCCTGCACCGACACGTCGAGCGCCGACACCGGCTCGTCCGCCACGATGAGCGCGGGCCTGAGCGCGAGCGCGCGCGCGATGCCGAGGCGCTGGCGCTGCCCGCCGGAGAACTCGTGCGGATAGCGGCGCATCTGCTCCGGGGCGAGGCCGACGCGCCGGAAGAGCTCGGCGACGCGCTCCCCGCTCGCCAGGCCGAAGTTCTTCAGCGGCTCGGCGACGATGGCGCCGGCCGTCATGCGCGGATTGAGCGACGAGTACGGGTCCTGGAAGACGGCCTGCAGCGTGCGCCGATGCGGCCGCATCTGCGCTTCGCCGAGCGCCGTGATGTCCACGCCGCGCAGCCGGATGGCGCCCTCGGTCGGCTCGATCAGCCGCAGAATCGCCTTCCCGGCGGTGGATTTGCCGCAGCCCGATTCGCCGACCAGGCCCAGCGTCTCGCCCTCGCCGATGGCGAAGCTGATGCCGTCGACGGCGCGCAGCGTCTTGCCCTTCAGCGGGAAGTGCTTCTTCAGCCCGGCGACTTCAAGCATGGTGCCAGCACGCCACGTAATGGCCCTTCGTAATGTCCTCGAGCGGCGGCGCTTCGCCGCGGCAGCGCTCGGTCGCGCGCGGGCAGCGCGGCGCGAATGAGCATCCGGTTTCGTGGACCTGCACGAAACCAGGGATCTCGACCAGCCGGCCCTCCTCGCCGAGGCGCGGGATGGCCGCCATGAGCCCTCGCGTGTAGGGGTGTCGAGGATTGGCGAACAGCTCGCCGACGCTCGCCTCCTCGACCTTGCGCCCGGCGTAGAGCACCACCACGCGCTGCGCCGTCTCGGCGACCACGCCGAGGTCGTGCGTGATGAGGATCACCGCGGTGCCGAGCTTTTCCTTCAGCTCCTGGATGAGCTCCAGGATCTGCGCCTGGATGGTGACGTCGAGCGCGGTGGTCGGCTCGTCGGCGATCAGCACCTTCGGGTTGCAGGCGAGCGCCATGGCGATCATCACGCGCTGGCGCATGCCGCCGGAGAGCTGGTGCGGATATTGTCGAAGCCGCGCCTCGGGCTCGGGAATGTGCACGAGGCGCAGCATCTCGGCCGCGCGCGCCATGGCCACTCGCCATGGCAGGTGCTGGTGAAGCGCCACGGCTTCCGCGATCTGCCGCCCGATCGTCAGCACCGGATTGAGCGACGTCATCGGCTCCTGGAAGATCATCGATATCTGGTTGCCGCGCAGCGCGCGCATCCCGGCCTCGCTCGCGTCAAGCAGGTCGCGGCCTTCGAAACGGATCGCGCCTCCAACGATCCGCCCCGGCGGCGCCACCAGGCGCAGGATGGAGAGCGCGCTCACGCTTTTCCCGCATCCCGACTCGCCGACCACGGCGAGCGTCTCGCCTTCGTCCACCGCATAGGACACGCCGTCCACCGCTTTCACGATGCCGTCGCGCGTGAAGAAATGGGTCTGCAGGGCGTCGACTTCGAGGATCACATGCGCCTCGCGAGCCGCGGGTCGAGCGCATCGCGCAAGCCGTCGCCGATGAGATTCACGGCGAGCACGGTGAGCGAGAGGAAGATGCTCGGCACGATGACGATGTACGGCGCCACCTGGAAGAGGGTGCGGCCTTCGGCGATGACGTTGCCCCAGCTCGGCACGTTCGGCGGCATGCCGGCGCCGAGGAACGAGAGGATCGCCTCGATGATGATGGCGGAGGCGCCGATGTAGGTCGCCTGCACGATGAGCGGCGGCAGGCAGTTCGGCAGGATATGGCGCAAGACGATCTGCCAGCCGCGGGTGCCGGCGGCGCGCGCCGCCTCGACGAAGGGTTGCTCCCGCAGGGTCAGGACCACGCTGCGCACCAGCCGCGTCACGCGCGGCACTTCCGCGATGCTGATGGCGAGGATCACGTTCCCCATGCTCGCGCGCGTGAGCGCCATCAGCGCGATGGCGAGCAGGATCGGCGGAATCGACATCAGGCCGTCCATGATGCGCATCAGCACCGCGTCGGCGGCGCGGTGGAAGCCGGCGACGAGGCCGATCGCGAGCCCGGCCGCCGTGCTGAGCAGCGCGACCGTGAAGCCGACCCAGAGCGAGACGCG
>DATMIG010000051.1:0-2616 GCA_035554335.1 Burkholderiales bacterium | reverse complement strand
CGACCGCCGGCTGCATGCCGACCTGCGCGCCGGTCGTAGGATCGATGCGATAGCGTCCGAGCAGCGTGTCGAGCTCGAGCTCGGAGAGCGCCGCGCGCAGCTTGGCGGCTTCCACGGTGCCGGCCTGCGCGGCGGCAGCCGCGAGCACGGTGCCGGCGGTATAGGCGGCGGCGGCCATTGCCCCCGGCGCCGCCGACCACTTCGCCCGGTAGGCCTTCACGAAGCGCGCGTTGTCGGCGCGCTCGAAGCGCGGATCGTATTCCTTCGATCCGAGCACGTGCTCGGCATCCTGGCCAACCAGGGTGACGAAGCCCGGCTCCGGGCTCGCCCGCGTGTAGAGCACCTTCGGCACGAAGCCCTGCTTCTTCAGCGTCTTCACCATGTCGGCGCCGTCGCGCACCTCGCCGAATGCGATCCACGCATCGGCCTGAACCTTCATCGCCTCGTAGAACTGCTCGAGGAACTCGTTCGTCGTGCCCGAGTAGACGGCGAGCTTGACTTGCCGGAAGCCGAAGCGCGCGGCCTGCGCGAGCGCAGCCTCGGCCATCTCGCGCGAGGCCGCGTCGTCGCGCCCGAGGATGTACACCGACTCGGCGCCGCTGCGCCGCGCGAGCTCGAGGGGACCTTCTCCGTAGGCCACGTACGGCGGCGCGGTCTGCACGACGTAACGCGGCGCGCGCTTGTGGATCAGGCTCGACGGTCCGGCCGCGTTGAGGAGCACGCGGCGTGCGCGCTCGGCTTCCGACGACGCCGTGAGCGTGGCAGCGGAGCCATAGGGGCCAATGAGCACCTGCGCACCACCTTCGATCAGCTCCGCATAGGCGGGGCCGGCGCGCACGGCCTCCGAGCCGTCGTCCTTCAGCCGCAACTCCACGCGGCGGCCGAGCAACCCGCCCGCCGCGTTGATGTCGTCCTGCCAGAGCAGCAGCCCCTGGCGATATTCGGCCGCCGCGCCGGCGTGGGCGCCGCTTTCCGATACCACGGCGCCGACCACGATCGCGTCCTGCGCCGCGGCGGCGCACAGCCAGCCGCCGAGAAGGAGGAGGCTAGTAATCCAGCCGGTCATCGACGGCGTGGCCGCGCATCGGGATGAGGCAGGAGCGCTCGAAGGTCATGAACACGGTGCCGTCCGCTTTTTTCCCCGTGGTGCGCACGGTGACGATGCCGTGGTGCGGTCGCGAGCCGGACTCGCGCTTGCCGATCACCTCGGACTCGGCGTAGATCGTATCGCCGGCGAAGACCGGCGCGGTGAGGCGGATCTTGTCCCAGCCGAGATTGGCCACCGTCTTCTGGCTCACGTCGGAGACGCTCATGCCGGTGACGATGGCGAGCGTCAGGCAGCTGTTGACGAGCGGTCTGCCGAAGTCGGTGGCGGCTCCATAGGCGGCATCGAAATGCAGCGGATGCTGGTTCATCGTCAGCAGCGTGAACCAGGTGTTGTCCGCCTCGCTGATCGTGCGTCCGGGGCGATGCTCGTAGACGTGCCCGACCTCGAACTCCTCGAAATAGCGTCCGGCCGATTCCCGAAAGCGGTTCGGGCCGACTTCCTTTGCGCGGCTAACCATGTGCGAAAATCCTGTCGATCAAATGATCACTAAGCGTCTGGGCGACATTGTAGGCGCCGCCCACGTCCTCACCGACCCGAACGATACCCGGGCTTACTTTACCGACTGGCGCCGCCAGTATTCCGGCACGGCCGAATGCGTGGTGCGGCCGGCGAACACCGACGAAGTGTCTCGCGTCGTGGCGCTTTGCCGGGCCGAGAACGTGGCCGTGGTGCCCCAGGGCGGCAACACCGGACTCTGCGGCGGCTCGGTGCCGACCGGCTCGCGCCGCGAGGTGGTGCTGGCGCTTGGCCGCATGAATCGCATCCGCAACCTCGACCGCCTCAACGACACGATGACCGTCGAGGCGGGCTGCGTGCTCGCCAACGTGCAGCGCGCGGCGGACGAAGCGGGCCGTCTCTTCCCCGTCTCGCTCGCCGCGGAGGGTAGCTGCCAGATCGGCGGCAACCTTTCCACCAACGCGGGCGGCGTGAACGTGCTGCGCTATGGCACGGCGCGCGAGCAGGTCCTCGGCCTGGAGGTGGTGCTGCCCGACGGCCGCGTCTGGGACGGCCTGCGCGGCCTGCGCAAGGACAACACCGGCTACGACCTCAAGCAGCTTTTCCTGGGCGCCGAGGGTACCCTCGGCATCATCACGGCGGCGGTGCTGCGGCTCTATCCGAAGCCGACGGCGAATGCCACGGCCTGGATCGCCCTCGCCAGCCCGGCCGCCGCGATCGAGCTCCTCGCATTGCTGCACGAGCGCCTCGGCGACCGCGTAAGCGCATTCGAGCTCCTTTCGCGCGCCTGCGTGGAAGCGGTGCTTTCGTTCGCGCCCGCTACCCAGGACCCGTTCGGCGCAACGCATCCGTGGTACGTGCTCGCCGAGATCGCGGACAGCGGCGATGAGCGCGCGCTGCGCGAGCGCGTCGAGCAGGCTCTCGGAAACGCGAACGTCATCGACGCGGTGATCGCGCAAAGCGTCGATCAATCGCGCGCGCTGTGGCGCATCCGCGAGACGGTGCCGGAAGCGCAGTTCACGAACGTGAAGCACGACATCTCGGTGCCGGTG
>DATMIG010000050.1:0-11072 GCA_035554335.1 Burkholderiales bacterium | reverse complement strand
TGCGAGGCCGGGTTCGTCGGCACCTCGGCCGTCGTCGGCGGCATCACCGGGCTCGCCGACGTCGGCACGGCGTCGATGACCGAGTGCGTGCAGATCGGCAAGTGGATCGCCAGCTCGGTCGAGTTCCCGGTGATCCTCGACGGCGACACCGGCCACGGCGGCATCATGGCCGTGCGGCGCCTGGTGCGCGAATGCATCGAGGCGGGCATCGCCGGCGTGCGCATCGACGACCAGCCGATCGAGGGCAAGCGCCGCACGCAATCGGCCGGCGTGCAGGTGGTGCCGCTCGAGCAGGCGGTGGCGCGGTACCGTGCCGCCGTCGACATGAAGAACGAGCTGGACCCGTCGTTCGTCATCATGTCCCAGTGCTACGCGCGCGACGCCACCAACGGCGGCCTGGATGCCTGTGTCGAGCGCCTGCGCGCCTATGAGCGCGATGCCGGCGTCGACTGGGTGCAGTTCGAGTCGCCGCACTCGGTCGATGAAATCAAGAAGGCGCGTGCGGCGGTGAAAGGCGTGCTGTCCTTCATGCGCGGCAAGCTGCCCAAATACCTCTCGGCCGAGGAGCACCTCGCGCTCGGCGTCAACGTCGCCTGGTATCCGAACTTCACGCACCACGTGCTCTGGGCCGCGCTGTGGAAGTTCATGCGCGAGTTCGACGCGCGCGGCATCGCCGCCTGGGAAGAATTCCAGGCCGCGAACCAGGGCTACCCCATCCCGGATGTGCCGGCTGCCGGCGAGGGCGGGGAGAAACAACAGGAACTGGAGAAGCGCTACTTCAAGCCATGAGAGTGATCGCCATCGAGGAGCACTTCCTCACGCCGATGTACCGGCAGCACGTGTCGGCGAACGAGTACCGCAACTTCTACCTGACGAGCCGCGGCCACATGATGGGCCACGACATCATCGAGGAGAACCTCGACATCGACGCGCGCCGCATCGCCAACATGGACGCGAACGGCGTCGACCTGCAGGTCCTCTCCTTCGGCTCGCCGGGGCCGCAGGCGTTCGGCGCCGACGTCGCCATCCCGATGGCGAAGGACGCGAACGAGCGCATGTACCAGGCGGTGAAGAAGCACCCGAAGCGCTTCGCCGCCTTTGCCGCGCTACCGACGGCGGATCCGAAGGCCGCCGCCGACGAGCTGGAGCGCTGCGTGAAGCAGCTCGGCTTCAAGGGCGCGATGATCCACAGCCACCAGCAGGGCGAGTTTTTGGACGCTCGCAAATACTGGCCCATGTGGGCGAAGGCCGCGGAGCTCGACGTGCCGATCTACCTGCACCCGGCGCTGCCGGCGGCGCCACTCGTCGAGTCCTATTTCGCCGGCTATGAGGAGCTGGCGCGCGCGCCGTGGGGCTTCGCCGTCGACACGAGCTGCCACTTCCTGCGCCTCGTGTTCAGCGGTCTTTTCGACGTCTACCCGAGCCTGAAGATCATCATGGGCCATCTCGGCGAGATGCTGCCCTTCGCCATGCACCGGCTGAACGACCACAGCGCCTTCGCCGCCAAGCGGCGCGGGCTGAAGAAGGAGCCGATCGAGTACCTGCGCGAAAACATGGTGGTGACGACGAGCGGCAACTGGTTCGAGCCCGCCTTCGTCTGCACGCTCCTCGCGCTCGGCGCCGACAACATCCTCTTCGCCATCGACTGGCCCTACGAGTCGAACAAGGTCGGCATGGACTTCTTCAGGAAGCTCTCGATCAGCGACGCCGACAAGGCGAAGATCGCGCACCTCAACGCCGAGCGGCTGCTCAAGCTTTAAAAGGGGTCAGACCCCAATTGAAAAAGAATGGGGGTCTGACCCCCATTTCCGCTGCGCAGCTCTCGCGCTAATCCACGCGGATGTTCGCGTCTTTCACCACCTTCGCCACCTTCGCCATCTCGCGCCGGATCATCTCGCCGAATTCCGCCGGCGAGGTCGGCGTGAGCTCGAAGCCGAGCGCGACGAGCTTGTCGCGCACCTCCGGCATGGCGATGACGCGCGCCCAGTCGGCGTTCACCTTCTGCACGATGGCGCTCGGCGTGCCGGCGGGCGCGAGGAGCCCGGCCCACGCCGAGTAATCGAACCCCGGCACGCCCGCTTCCTGCATCGTCGGCACGTCCGGCATCGCCGCCGAACGCCGGGCGGAGCCGATGGCGAGCGCGCGGATGCGTCCGGCCTTGATGTGCGGCGGCGTATTGGACAGGCCGGCGAACATGATGGGAATCTGGCCCGAGAGCACGTCGTTGAACGCGGGCCCGAGCCCCTTGTAAGGCACGTGCACGAGATCGATGCCGGCGATCTGCTTGAACATTTCCATCGGCACGTGCTGCGCGCTGCCGTTGCCGCCGGAAGCGTAGTGCAGCTTGCCGGGATTCGCCTTGGCGTAGGCGACGAGCTCCTGCACGGAGGCGAACGGCTGCGAGGCGTGCGCGACCAGCACCACCGGGATGGAGGCGCCGAGGGTGATCGGCGCGAAGTCGCGCAGCGGGGCGTAGGGCAGCTTCGGGTAGAGCGCCGGGTTGGTGGCGAGCGCGGCGTCGTTGGTGAGGAGCAATGTGTAGCCGTCCGGCGCCGCCTTCGCCGCCGCTTCGGTGCCGATGATGGTGTTCGCGCCGGTGCGGTTGTCGATGACGAGCGGCTGCCCCCAGAGCTCGGAGAGCTTCTGGCCGGGAACGCGCGCCAGCGTGTCGACCGCGCTGCCGGCCGAGAACGGCACGATGAGGTGCACGGGCTTATCCGGATACGTTTGCGCCACGGCTTGCGCGGCGGCGAAGAGAGCGATTAAAACCCCAGCGATGCGCATAGCGATCCCCGACGATTACCAGGACGTCGTGCACCGCCTGAAGTGCTACGACCTCCTCCAAGGGCACCAAGTTATCCGCTACACGCAGCCGGCGCGCAACCTGGATGAACTGGCGGAACGCCTGAAGGGCGCCGAGGTGATCGTGGCGATCCGCGAGAGGGTCGCCTTTCCGCGCCAGCTGCTCGAGCGGCTGGTGCCGGAGCTGAAGCTCATCTCCCTCGTCGGCCGCTACTCGAAGGTGATCGACTTCGAGGCCTGCAAGGCGCTCGGCATCCAGGTGGCGACGGGCAGCTCCGCCTCGCCGATCGCCCCGGCGGAGCTCACCATCGCGCTGATCCTCGCCGCCCGGCGCAACGTGGTCATCGAGGCCGAGCGCATGCGCCGCGGCGCGCTGCCGGTCACCATGTCGCATCGCCTGCGCGGCGGCACGCTTGGCATCTACGGCCTGGGCACCATCGGCGCGCTGGTCGCGCCGATCGGCCCCGCGCTCGGCATGCGCGTGCTGGTGTGGGGACGCGAAGGGTCGCTCGCCGCTGCCCGCAAAGCGGGCTATGACATCGCCACCGGCAAGGAACAGCTTTTCGCGGAGTCGGACGTGCTGTCGCTCCATCTGCGGCTGAATGCGGAGACGAAAGGCACCGTGACAGCCGCCGACCTCGCGCGCATGAAGCCAACGGCGCTCCTCGTCAACACGGCGCGGGCGGAGCTCATCCAGCCCGGTGCGCTGGTCGAGGCGCTGAAGCGCGGCCGCCCCGGCTATGCGGCGCTCGACGTCTTCGAGGAGGAGCCGGTGGCGCCGAGCCATCCGCTCCTCAACCTGCCAAACGTGCTCGCCACGCCGCACGCCGGCTGGGCGGAATTCGAAACCTTCGAGACCTATTTCGGCGAAGCATTCGAGAACGTAGTTCGGTACGCAAAGGAGAAAAGCAGATGAAGCGAAGGGAAGTCCTCGGCGCCCTGGGCGCGATCGGTGCGGCAGCGGCGCTGCCCGGCTGCGCGACGCAGTCGCCGGCGGCGGCGAAGCGCGTTATTGACACGCACCACCATTTCTACGCGCCGGCCTACCAGAAGGCATGGCTCGACTGGGAGGACCAGCGCAAGATCCCGCATTTCCAGAGCCAGGTGAACTGGTCGGTGGCGAAGGCGGTCGAGGACATGGACAAGGCGGGCGTGCGCACCGGCATCCTCTCGCTCGCCTCGACGCCCGGCGTGTGGTTCGACCAGCCGGCGGCGGACGTGGCGAAGATGGCACGCCTCTGCAACGACTTCGGCGCGCAGATGGTGCGCGATCATCCGGGGCGCTTCGGCCTCTTCGCCACGCTGCCGATGATCGACGTCGATTCCAGCCTGAAGGAGATCGATTACGCGCTCGGCACGCTGAAGGCGGATGGCTTCGGCCTGCAGACCAACTACGGCGACAAGTGGCCGGGCGACCCCGCGTATCGGCCGATCTTCGAGGAGCTGAATCGCCGCAAGGCGGTGGTGTACTTCCATCCGCTCGTCGCCTCGTGCTGCGGGCGCCTCTCGGTGGGCACCTTCCCGGCGGTGATCGAAGTGCCGCACGACACGACGCGCGCGGTGGCGAGCCTGCTGCTCTCCGGTACCTTCGCACGCTACCGGGACATCAAGTGGCTCCTCTCGCATGCCGGCGGCACGGTGCCGATGCTCGCCGGGCGCATGGAGTACTTCTTCAACTTCCGCAAGGACCGCGATCAGTTCGCGCCGAACGGGATAGAAGCGGAATTCCAGCGCCTCTACTACGACACGGCGAACGCTACGCATCCGTCGTCGATGGCATCGCTCCTCAAGCTGATCCCCGATACGCAGGTGACCTACGGCTCCGACTATCCGTACGTGCCGATGGACACCCAGGTGAAGGCGATCGAGACGCTCGGCCTGACCGGCGCGCAGGTCGCCGCGATCGAGAGCGGCAACGCCGAGCGCCTGATCCCGCGGCTCAGGGCTTAGCTTTGGTGCGCTCGACCGCCGCGTGCTCGGCGCGCAGGGCAACCGTTTCCTCGTGGACGGTTCGCACTGCGCGCTTGCGCACGCGCAGCTCCTCCTTCAGCACCCATTGCGTTTTCACGACGACGACTTCTTCCATGATGGGAATCACGAGGACGTCGCCCTCGTAGCGTTGCGCCGGCGGTTCCTCCACCACGCGGTCGATGGCGACACGCTCGACATCGACTTCCTCGTGCGTAAGCGGAACTTCCACCTTCTGTTCTTCCTGGCTCACGGTCTTGCGGACGACGACGCGGCCGGCCTCGACCGTGCGCTTGCCGACGGCGAGCTCTTCGCGCGCGACGGGAATGAATTCTTCAGTGGGTTTCATTGCTGGCCGCGGCGGCAAGCCGCGTGCCCATGCCGGCCTATTCGCACTGCGGCCTTTCGGCCCTATTGCCGGTGGTGATGGGCGGCTTCAAGGCGCGGTAGTCAATTTCCCCACATGTAATAGCGCGTCGGCGCAATGTAAGCGGGTGCGTCGATCGCCGGTCTTTGCGACACGCTGCGGGCAAATTCCGAAGGCATGGTCCTTGCGCCACGTCGCGCTCGTAGTCATCCAATGCGGGTGCAAATGCCCGCGCAATACACGAGAGGAAATCAAATGGCGAAGACAGTCGTTGGCCTTATGGAGTCGGCAGCGGAAGCGCAACGCGTGGTGGAGGATCTGACGGCGAGCTGCGGCTGCGACCGATCGGACATCGGTCTGATGGCGCGCGGGAGCGAGAGTGAGCGCCCATCCGGCCGCAAATCGCGCAGCAAGGCCCGCGAAGGCGATGTCGGCGCGGGCGCGATGAAAGGCGCGGGTACGGGTGCCGCGATCGGCGGCGTGCTCGGCCTCGTGGCCGGCGTAGCGTCGCTTGCCATTCCGGGCGTCGGCCCGATCATCGCCGCCGGGCCGATCGCATCCGCGCTCGCCGGCGCCGGCATCGGCGCGGCGGCGGGCGGCATCATCGGCGCGCTCGCCAATCTCGGCGTGCCCGAGGAGCATGCGCATTACTACGCCGAGGGCGTGCGACGCGGCGGCACGCTGATCACGGTGCGCGCGGAGACGGATGGGGCGGCCGAGTGTGCGCAGCGCGTGATGCAGCAGCACGGTGCCGTCGACATCGAAGAGCGTGGCTCGCAATGGCGCAACGAAGGCTGGAGCGGCAGGTTCGGCGAAGGCGAGGTGCTGCCGGTCGTGAAGGAGGAGCTCGCGGTCGGCAAGCGGCAGGTCTCGAAGGGCGGGGTACGCGTCTACAGCCACGTCGTCGAGACGCCGGTCGAGGAAACCGTGGCTCTGCGCGAGGAACGCGCGAAGGTCGACCGCCGGCCGGTGGATCGTCCCGTCAGCGCGGCGGACGACGCGTTCCGCGATCGCACCATCGAAGTGAGCGAAACCGCGGAAGAGCCGGTCATCGCCAAGCGCAGCCGGGTCGTCGAGGAAGTGCGCGTGGCGAAGGAGCAGACGCAGCGCGAGCAAACCGTGCGCGACACGGTCCGCTCGACCGACGTGAAAGTGGAGCACGAAGGCGAAGCGATGAACGCAGCGTCCTATGACGGGCCGGAGCGGCGCATTTCCGTGTCCGAGGGCTACGCGGGCATCGAGCGTCGCCGCACGCTGCAGTAGAACGGAGCGCCGGGCGCCGCCGACCGGTTTGATCATCGGCGGCACCCGGCGACATCGAATGGCAAAAGAGAAGATCCAGAGGACCGTCGGCGTCTACGATCGCCCGGAAAAGAAGGCGATGTCGTGGACGACGATCGTGCTGGTCGTAGCGGCCGCGGTAATCGTCGCGGTGGTAGTCGCCGCCTTTCTTACCTAGCGCTCGGCAGCGCATTTCACGCAGCGCAGCGTGCGCCCTATATGCGAGGCGCGGCCCTCGGGTGTCGTCACCCAGGGCCGGCTTTGCCATGGCGGCTCGTGGCGCACGTGCTGGCCGTGGCCGCATTCGAGGTCCGCCACCCAGTGGCCTTCCTCGTCCTGGTGGAAGCCTACGATGCGGCGCGGAACCGCCACGCGAGCCACGGAGCGAAGAGCACGACGACCAGCACCAGCGGCCAGATGTTGCCGTCGGCGAACGCATATGGGGCAAGGATCTGCGGCCAAGGCTTGTGTTGAAGCAGGCCGAAACCGAACTCGAAGATGACCGTCATCACCAGCCCGCTCGAAAGGTAGGCGGCCCCGCGCCCGAAACGGGGCAATAGCAGCGCCTCGCGCACGACGCCGTTCAGCACGGCGAGGACGAGGATGGCCACCCAGGCAGGGACCGGCCGGAGCATCAGACCTTCAATCCGCGTTCCCTGAAGACCTCGAGCGCGATCCGGTGCGCGTCGTTCGCCGCCGGGATGCCGGCGTAGAGCGCGACCGTCAGGCACACCTCGCGGATCTCGTCCGGCGTGCAGCCGTTGTTGAGCGCGCCCGCGACGTGCACCTTGAACTCCGCCGGGCGATTGATGGCGGCGTTCATGCCGATCACCACCAGGCTCCTCACCTTGCGCGCGAGCCCGGGGCGCGACCAGATGTCTCCATAGCCGTAGGTATTGATCAGCTCCTGCAGCGGCTGGCCGAACTCGCCGAGCGCGCCCATGCGCTTGTCGACGGCCTCGGGGCCGAAGATCTCCCTGCGCACCGTTAAGCCGCGCTTAAGCAGGTCCTGTGTATCCATGTTCTTCTCCTCGGGAAAATGTCATCCACGCTGCGCTTCGCGCGTTAAATACAACGCTGACGGAAATGGCGAAAAGAATCTTCCTCGGTTTCCTCGCGCTGCTCGTCACGGCGGCGGTGGCGCTCATCTTCGTTCCCGCCGATCCGGGCGGACGCTTCGTCGTCGAGAGCTTCTTCGTTCCGGTCTCGGACTACAACATCGAGGTTACCGTGTTGCGGCCCAAGGGACGCGGTCCCTTCGGGGTCGTCGTCCTCAACCACGGCGTCGGCGCCACGCGCGAGGCGAGGCTGCTCGAGTCGCCGGAGCCTTTCCTGCGCAGCGCCGCCGCGTTCGCGGAGCGCGGCTACGCCGTGGTGATGCCGCTGCGCCGCGGCTTCGGCGGCACGGGCGGCGACTATGCCGAGAGCCCGGGCACGTGCGGCGACCCGGATTTCCGCCACGGCGAGCGCGCCGCGGCGGCCGACGTCCTCGCCGCGTACGCCTTCGCGCAGAAGCTGCCGTATGCCGACCCGACGCGCATGATCCTCGCCGGCCAGTCGGCCGGCGGCGTGGTATCGCTCTATGCCGCGAGCGAGTCGCCGCCGGGACTCCAGGCGGTGATCGCTTTCGCCGCCGGGCGCGGCGCCGATGCCAGCGGGAAACCCGGCGTGCCGTGCGCAGCGGCCAAGCTCGGCGCGCTCTTCGCCGAGATGGGCAAGTCGATCAAGGTGCCGGCGCTGCTCTACTACGCCGAGAACGACCTCTTCTTCGGGCCGGCGACGGCGCGCATGTGGTACGGCCGCCTGCGCGAGGGCGCGCCCAACGCCGAGCTCGTCGTGCAGCCGGCGTTCGAGGCGAACGGGCACTTCGTCTTCACGGATCCCGACGGCGAGCGCGCCTGGCTGCCGGCGGTGGAGGACTTCCTGCGCCGCCACCACATCGGCTTCGGCGAGCCGAAGCAGCAGCGCACCTGATTATTCGGCCTTCTGGAACGCGCCGAGATCCTTGCCCACCACCATCGTGATCGGCTTCGAGGGATAGGTCTGCGCCATGCCCTCGTCCATCCAGGCGAAAAACAGCAAGGCGGCGAGCAGGCCGTGCAACGTGTCGCGCAGCCGCTCGGCCGTGCGCTCCTTGCGCGCCTTGCCGACGGAGGAACCTTTTTCCAGCGGAACCACGTCGCCCGAGCGCAGCACGAGCTGCACCCGGTACATGCGCTCGCGCTCTTCCGCCACCCTCACGGAGGCGATATCGCGCAGCGGGAATTCCTTGCTGCTCGACTGAAGGAGCGACCGGCGATGCACGCCGACGGTTCCCGAGCGCCGGTCGATCGTGACGGTGAGCGTGGACGGCAGCACGATGAACCCCATGCCGATCACGGCGAGCAGCGTGCGGTCCCAGACGTCCTCGATGACGCCGGCGGCGAGCAGCAGCGTCGCGAGGCCGGCGAGCCACAGCCAGTACGGGTATTGCCGGTAAACGATTTCCCTCATGCGGTCACCGGCCGGTGTGCGCGCAGGAACGAGCGGATCTGCCGCACGGCGAGCGGGATGCGCTCCTTCGGCTCCTTCCACGGGAACATGCTCACCTCCGCCTTGGGCGCGAGCATCGCGGATTCCATCGCTACCGCGTACGGATGCTGCGGAATGTCATCGGGCAGGATCAGCACCGGCGTCTGGCATTTCCGAACGAAGTCGCGCGTCACGGTAAAGACGAAGTCGGCGTTCGTACGGTACATCCTGGTCAGGAAGCGGTCCACCGCCTCCATGCCGATCTCGGGCCGGCGCTTCACGAACTCGGGACCCCAGTTCTTCATGTTGCCTTCATAGAAGAGATCGCGCGCCTCCGGCCGCGACCCGCTCGGCTGCGCGAGCACCGCCGCGACCACCCGGTCCGGCGCGCGCTTCAGCAGGTTCCAGATGAATGGGCCACCGATGCAGAAGCCCATCACGAGGAACCGGTCGATGCGCAGGTGATCCATGAGGCCGAGGTGGTCGTCGGTGAACGCATCCCACGGCCGGTCGACCTCGAGCGGCCCGCTCGACTGCCCGTCATTCGCATTGCGCAGGTCCGCCGCGATGCAGCGGTACTCGCCCTTGAACTCGCCGATGGCATCGAACGGATTGTTGAGCTTCGAGATCGTCGAGTTCAGCCCGCCGCCGGGGATGAGCATCAGCGGGAAGCCGGAGCCGGCTTCCTGGTAGTGGATGCGGACGGGACCTCTTTCGTAGAACGGCATGACGCTCCCCGTACTTTAGCGGGCCAACGAAAAAACTGTGGCCACGATGACCAAGATTAATACCGCGATCGTCGGAACGACCGGCGTCCTCCAAGCCACTTTATAAAGAAAAAGGCCGCATACGCGGCCTTTTCTTATCTTCCCCGGATGCCTATGCGTTGAGCGTCGCCTTGACGCGCTCCGGCGTGAACGGCATGTGGTTGAGCCGCTTGCCCGTAAGGCGGAAAACGGCGTTCGCCACGGCGGCGGCGACCCACGGGTTGCCGATCTCGCCGAGGCCGGAGGGCGGGGCGTCGCGGTCGACGAAAACGACTTCCATCGTCTCCGGGATGTCCGACATCCGCAGCACGTGATAGTCGTGGAAGTTGGACTGCTGCACTTCGCCGTCCTTGATCGTCACGCGCTCGTGCAGGACGCTGGAGAGGCCATAGAGGATGCCGCTCTCGATGTTGCGTCGGGCCATCTCGGGCTGCACGACGAGGCCGCCGTCGACCGCGACCCAGGCCTTGTGGACCGTGATCTTGCCGGTCGACTTGTCGAGCGAAACTTCGGCGACCCCGGCGCCGAGCGAGCCCGAGCGCTCCGTCACCGATACGCCGAGCGCGCGACCTTCGGGACGCGGTGCGCTCCAGTTCGACAGGTCGCGCACTTTCTCGAACACCGCGCGGGCGCGCGGCGTGGGGTTCATGCGCTCGAGGCGGAACTCGATCGGATCCATCTTCGCGTCGACCGCCATCTGGTCGACGAACGACTCGATGGCGAAGACGTTGAACACGTGGCCGACGCCGCGCCAGTGCTTCAGGCGGATGCCGTGCGGCGTGCCGCGCGACTCGATGTGCGTGTTGGCGATCTGGTAGTAGGTCGGGCGGATGCCGGTCTGCAGCAGCACGCCGCCGTCGCCGACCACGCAGTGCGACCAGCCGGTGACCTTGCCGCTCGCATCCTGCGCCGCCTGCAGGCACTGGAAGGACTGTGGGCGGAACATGCCGTACTGCAGGTCGTCCTCGCGGGTCCAGACGAGCTTCACCGGGCGCTTCGCTTCTCTTGCGATGCGCGCGGCCTCGGCGGAATAGTCGCCGAGCGAGCGCCGGCCGAAGCCGCCGCCCATATAGCACTGGTGCAGCGTGACCTGCTCTTCCTTGAAGCCGAGCGCTTGCGCGATCGCCGTGCGCGAGGAAGCGGGATCCTGCGTGCCTTCCCACACCTCGATGTGGTTGCCGGCCTCGTTCAGGCGCGCGACGGCGTTCAGCGGCTCCATCTGCGCGTGGTAGCCATAGTCGCTGCGGAATTCGGCCTTGTGGGTTTTCGCGGCGGAGGAGAAAGCCGCCTTCGCGTCGCCGTTGGCCTGCAGCACCTGCGTCTTCGCCGACGGATCGGCATGCACCTGTTCGTACATCTTCTCGAGCGCGACGTCG
>DATMIG010000049.1:0-3924 GCA_035554335.1 Burkholderiales bacterium | reverse complement strand
CCGGCGCCGGCGAGCTTCGCCACCTGCACCGCGGCGCTGCCGATGCCGGAGCCGGCGGCCTGGATGAGCACCGTCTGGCCCGCCTGCAGGAAGCCGCGGGTGATGAGCACGTGCCATGCCGTGCCGAAGGCGATCTGCGCCGCCGCCGCATCCTCGAAGCTCACATGCGAGGGAAGGGCGTTGAGATTCGCGATCGGCACGCACACGTACTCGGCATAGCCGCCGGGGATGTCCAGGCCGAAGTAGCCTTCCTGCACGCAGAGATTGTCCCGGCCGGCGAGGCAGAACTCGCACTTGCGGCACGGGATGCGGCAGGTAACCCAGACGCGGTCGCCTTCCTTGAATTCGCTCGCTCCATTCAGGCCCGCCACCTCGCCGGCGAACTCGCGGCCGAGGATGTGCGGGAACTTGACCGGGATGCGCGAGGTGCCGGCGCGATGGTCGAGGTCGACGTGGTTGATGCCGACCGCGCGCACGCGGATCAGCGCTTCGCCGGGCTTCGGCGCGGGCTTCGCCGCTTCCTCGTGTACGAGAACTTCGGGACCGCCGAACTTGTGGAACCACGCGACCTTCACCGGCTCTCCTCAAATAATTGGGGTCTGACCCCTATTTAACGGCTCGCGCGCGGACGCTGTCCGGGATCGTGCGCTTCAGATACTGCCCATCCTTCAGGTCGCCGTGGAACTTGCCGTCGGCGACCATGACTTTCCCGCGCAGCACCGTCACCGAAGGCCAGGCGCCGACTTCCTTGCCTTCCCAGGGCGTGTAGTCGGTCTCGTGCAGCTCTTCGGCGCGCACGACGCGGCGCTTGCTCGTGTCGAGCACCACGAGGTCCGCATCGCTGCCGACGGCGATCACGCCCTTGCGCGGGTAGAGCCCGAGGATGCGCGCCGCGTTCGTCGACACCACGTCGACGAACTTCTCCAGCGGATAGCCGCGCTTCTCCACCGTCTCGGTGTAGATCACCGCCACGCGCGGCTCGACGCCGGAGTTGCCGCCGGTGGTGTCGTCGATGCGATTGCCGCGTACCTTGACCGAAAGGTTGCAGCACACCTCGTCGGTGCCGACGCAGTGCAGGTGGCCGTGCTCGAGGCCGTCCCACAGTCCCTGCTGGTCGCGCCTGGATTTCAGCGATGGGTACGTGTGGTAGATCTGCCCGTTGGGCTTCTTATAGTCCTCGTCGGTGTAGAGCAGGTACTGGTGCAGCGTCTCGCCGTAGATCGGATAGCCGCGCCCACGGCTCTCGGCGATGGCCTGCACGCCGCTCGCGGCGCTGACGTGCATCATGTAGAGCGCCATGCCCTCGATGGTCTCGGCGAGGCGGATGATGCGGCGGAAGGAAAGATCCTCGGACAGCGCGTTATGCACCTCGGACAGGTGCTCGAAGCCGGTGCGGTTCTCGCGGAAGAGCTTCTCGTACATGTAGCGCACGATGTCGTCGTCCTCGGCATGGATGACGGCGAGCCCGCCTTCGCGCGACAGCACCTTGAAGATTTCCCAGATCTCGCCGAAGCGCACCATGCGGCCGGCGCGGCTGGGCGTGATGTAGGTGGTGAAGATCTTTACCGTCGCGTAGCCGGCCTGCACCGCTTCCTTCACCTCCGCGATGGTCGCCGGCGGCACCTTGCCGCGCAGCATCACGTGGTAGGCATAATCGCAGTAGCACTTGCCGGCCCAGTCCTTGTCGCGCGCCTCGATGGCGTCGCGAATGCTCTGCGTCGACGATTCGTCGCCCGCGCGATCGGGCTTGCAGGCGGCGAAGTCGATAAGCGTGGTGGTGCCGCCCCACAGCGCCGCGCGGCTCACCTGCTCGGGCGGCCCGCTGGTGCCCGGCGGATCGCCGGGGCGGTGCGGCGGGATGTACCAGGCGCAATGCACGTGCGGGTCGATGCCGCCGGGCATCACGATGCCGGAGCCGGCGTCGATGACGCGCCCGGCCTTCGCGCCGAGCGTGCCGGGCGCGCCGAGCGCCGCGATGACGCCGTCCTTGACGCCGATTTCCCACGCGCCGACGCCGTGCGGAGTCACCACCCGGTCGCCGCGGATCAAGAGATCGAACATGCTTTCACCTCTTCTTCGAGCACTTCGAGGAGATTGTGCAGCCAGCGCGCCTCGAGCCCCTGCGAGATGACGACGATGCGCGTGCCGTGGTCTTCATCGGGCCACGCGTCGAGCCACGCCGGCGGATGGAACACGTGCTGCACGCCGTGGATGACCGCGGGCCGGCCGGGACTTTCGAGGACGTCGACGAGGCCCTTCAGGCGCAGCAGCCTCGCGCCGCAATGCTCCGCCACCACCTGCAGAAAGAGGCCGAGGGTCACTGCATGCAGCGGCTCTGCGCGCCGCAGGCAGAAGGTGTTGATGCCGCTGTCGTGGTGTGCGCACGCCTCATCGATCAGCGCCTGACTGCGTTTATTGAAGAGTTGCGCGGCATCCACCGCTCCGTGAACGGCCGTCAGCTTCGCCGCCCCGGGATTGAGCGCCTGCAGCCGCTTCGTGATCTCCCCGGGATCGCAGAGATCGCTCTTGGTGACGACGATGCAATCGGCGAGCGCCGCCTGCTTCACCGATTGCGGATGGGCGTCGAGCGTCGCCGCGCCGGCGGCGGCGTCGACCGTGGTGATCACCGATTCGAGGCGCAGACGCTCGGCGATGTCGCGATCGGTCATCAGCGCATGCACGATCGGCGCCGGATCGGCGAGGCCGGTCGTTTCGATGACGATGCGCTCGAACGGCGCCACCGTGCCGGCCGCGCGGCGCGCGAGCAGGTCGCCCGCCGTGCGCACCAGGTCGCCGCGCACCGTGCAGCACACGCAGCCGCCTTCGAGCGTCAGTATGGTCTCGTCGCTCGATTCGACGAGCAGGTGGTCGAGCCCGACCGCGCCGAACTCGTTGATGATCACCGCGGTGCGCTCGAACGCCGGGTCGCGCAGCAGGCGGGAAAGCAGGGTGGTCTTGCCGCTGCCGAGGAAACCGGTAATCACCGAGACCGGCAGTGCGCTCATGGCGCGCCGATGATCAACCGGCCGCGCTTCGCGTGCGGCGCGAGCTCGTCGCGCAGGTGCCGCAGGAGCCCCGCCACGCCCGCATGCTCGCCGAGCGTCTGGCTTTCGCGAGCGACCCGCCAGCCATGCGGCGCGCGAGGCACGATGCGAAGCGCAGTGGCGCCGACGGTGACGAGCAGGCCGTCTTCGACCGCCTCGACGGTGCCGGCGACCTCCCATAGGAGAAGCGCGCCGGAAAGAACGTCCCCGAGCATCGAACCCGATTCTATGGCTTGGGTATGGCTTGACATTTGGTAGGGGCGGCGGAAGTATGAGAGCGGAAGATAGCCGCCGCATCCACTATTGCTTCAGTCGATAACAGCTATCGCTGACGTCGATGGCGCTGCCGGCGCTTGTGAAATCGAGAGGAGGAGGATCATGAAACGCCAGCTTCCGTTGCTGCTTTCCCTATTAGGCGCGTTCGGCTTGGCGGCCGGCGACGCCAGCGCGCAGGCGAAGTACAACCTGCGCTGGGGCCACTATCTGGCCGACAGCCCGTTCGTGCAGCTCGAGAAGGACTTCGCGACCGAGATGGAGAAGCGCACCAACGGCCAGGTGAAGATCAACATCACCTTCGCCCAGGGCCTGGGCAAGACGACCGAGCTCCTCATGCTCACCGCGAAGGGCGCGATCGACATGACGGCGACGGCGCCGGGCTACAACCCCGACCAGCTGCACTACTGGCGCGCATTCCAGCTCCCGCTCACCTTCGCCACCAGCAAGCAGGCGATGTACGTCCTCGGCAAGGTGGTAAAGGAGTTCCCGGTCTACCGGCAGGAGATGGACCGCGCCGGCGTGGTGTGGCTCTTCCAGCAGCCGCTCGGCGAGTACTACCTCGGCGGGCCCTCGCCCGACTGCGACAGCGTGGCGAAGCTGAAAG
>DATMIG010000048.1:0-3035 GCA_035554335.1 Burkholderiales bacterium | reverse complement strand
CCGGCTGATCTCGTAGCCGTCGAGGTGGGTGACGAACACGCTGTCGAGATTGAAGTGCCTGGGGAATCCCCAGTTGCGCACTTCCTCGGATACGCCGAGGCGCCGGCAGAACTCCATGGTCCGCACGCCGACCTCGAGCATGCGGGCGCTGCCGAGCTTGTCGATGCGCCGCTCGATGAGCAGCGCCTCGATGCCGAGGCGGCCGAGATCGGCGGCGAGCGCGAGGCCGATGGGCCCGCCGCCGACGATCAGGACCGGGACATTGCTGTCGGAGTGGTTGGTCATGCTGCGCTCCATAAACGGACCCTGATGGTAGGAACAGGTCCCGGTAGCGCGCTAGCCGCTGAGCGCAGGCATTATCCCGCCAGTGCTACAGTACGCCGGTGGAGCCTTCTCACCAGCGCCCGGCGCGCTTCGACTTCAAGTCGCGCCGCCCGCAGGACGCGTACAGCGTCATGGCGAGCTTTTTCGAGCCGCAGTTCCGGCTCGACGTGACGAGCCGCGCGGGCTTCGATTTCCGCCTGCACCATTTGCCTTGCGGCCCGGGGGTTTCGGTCAGCCGGGTCGCCTTCCATGCCGACGTCATGGTGGAGATCGACCGGGTGAATGCCTACATGGTGCAGATGCCGCTCGCCGGCCACAACGATCTGCGGCTGGGCGGCGAGGGCGGCTCGCGGCACCTCCTCAACCGGCGCCTTTTCTCCGTCATAGGGCCTGAGCGTTCGCTGCGGCAGCGGCGCTCTCCGGACTGCGAAATGGTGCTCGTGCGCTTCGGCGCACCGCATGTGGCGAGCTCGCTCGCCGCCCACGTCGGCGACGGAGCGGGCGCCGGGGATTTCCACGGCGTCGAATTCACGATCGAGATGCCGATGGACGGCACGCCGTCCTCGCCGTGGGCCCGGCTGACTTCGTACGTTCTGGGCGAGCTCGACAAGGCGGGCAGCCTCTTCGTGTCGCCGCTCGCGGCGGCCCAGGCCGGGGAGCTCCTCCTGTCTTCGCTCCTGCTTCACCAGCCCCACAGCCACTCGCACCTGCTGCGCCGCGCGCCGCAGCATTGCGCGCCTCACCAGGTGCGCGAGGCGGACGATTTCCTGCAGTCCCATGCCGCGGGCCCGGTAACGGTCGACGACCTTGCGCGCCACCTCGGCATCAGCACCCGCTCGGTCTTCGGCGGCTTCCGCCGCCACCTCGGCGTGACGCCGATGCGCCGGCTGAAGGACATTCGCCTCGCCCGCGTGCGCGAGGACCTGCTGTCGGCGAAGGGCGAGGCCGTCACGACCATCGCCATGCGCTGGGGCTTCAGCCACCTCGGCAAGTTTTCGAGCGACTATCGCGCGCGTTACGGCGAGCTGCCGTCCGAGACCCTGAAGGCCGCGAAAAGCGCGCGTTAAGCGTGGATCGCGCGCAGGATAAGCGCGCTGCCCGACAGCAGCAGGATCAGCGCCACCGCGCGCAGCACCGCCTCGCGCGAAATGCGGTGTACGAGCCTCTTCGCGATGAACAGGGCCAGCAGCGCCGCCGGCACCGCGAAGAGCACCGCCATCCACACCGCCGGCACGAGCAGCATGCCGGTGATGAAGAAAACGGCGACGCGGATCGAGATGCTGCACATCGTGGCGAGCCCCATCGTGGCGCGGAACTGCTCCTTCGTCAGCCCGCGCTGCGAGAGGTAGATGGCGTACGGCGGGCCGCCCGCACCGAAGAGGGTGCTGGTGATGCCGCCGCAAAGGCCGGCCAGCCACGCCCAGCGCGAATCGATCACCTTCATCGGCGCGCGGCGCAGCAGGCTGTAGAGCGCGTAGCTCACGATGAACGCGCCGAGCAGGAGCATCCCCGCCGCGCGCGGCAGGTTGACGAGCACCGTCACGCCGAGCGCCGTGCCGGCCAGGATCATCGGCACGAGCCGCGTCCATTCCTGCTTCACGGCGTTCTTCGGATTCTCGAGGCCGACGCTGAACGCGCAGCAAAGGTCGACCAGCGCGAACAGCGCCAGCGCGAACTTGAGCGGCACGAGCTGCGTCGCGAGCGGAATGGTGACGAGCGCCGAGCCGAAGCCGGTCACGCCGAAGATCAGCGCGCCGAGGAAGGCGATCGCGGCAAGCACGGCCTCGTTCATGAATTCGGGGTCAGGTCGGTAATTAGAAGCTCCTGTGTCGTACTGCGATTCATCGAGCGAAGGCGCGGTACATACCGAGTGAAAGGCAAGCCATAGCGTGCCTCCAGCTTCTCGGCGCGCGAGCGCAGCGTGCTCCACGCGACCGAAGCCGGCACGCCGCGGAAGGCGAAGACGAGGATGTTCGGATCGTACAGTGCCGGCATGGCGAGCACGGCGCCGCCGAAAGCTCGCTCGAGTCGCTGCAGGTAATCATCGAACTTCGGGTCGTCGTTCATGAAGTTGATGATCAGCGCGCCCGGTTCATGCAGCGCAAGGAAGGCGCCCTCGTAGAACTCGGCCGACGCGAGCTCGGGCACGTGCAGCTCGTCGTGGTAGGCGTCGACGACGAGCACGTCGCAGCACTCCGGATAGAGCGCTTGCGCGCCGTCGCCGATCTCGACCGTGAGGCGTTCGTCGTCGGGCGGCAGCGAGAAGTGCTGGCGCGCCGCGGCGACCACCGCGGGGTCTAGCTCCACCACCCTGACCTTCGTCTTGCGCAAATTGCGATGAAAAAACTTCGGCAGCGACCCGCCCCCCAGCCCGATCATCAGCGCCTCGCGCGGCTCGGGATGCAGGAGGAGGAAGCTCATCATGCAGCGCGTGTAGTCGAGCGCGAGCGCATGCGGGTCGTTGATGCGCATCAGGCTCTGGATGGCTTCGCCGCCGACGTGCATCGTGCGGTAGCCGCCGGAGTCGCTAACCGCGATGTGCGAGCCGGACTTTTTTCGGGATGAGCGGGGCAACGGAGAGGGCCGCGAGGAAGGAAAGCGCGGCGGCAGCGAGGATCGGTACGTTGTACGAGCCGAGCGCGTCGTAAGCCGCGCCCGCCAGCCAGGGACCGAGCAGCGTGCCGACGCCGGCGCCGGTATAGAGGCAGCCG
>DATMIG010000047.1:0-10180 GCA_035554335.1 Burkholderiales bacterium | reverse complement strand
AGGCAAGGCGGTGGACCTCGGTCATGTCGCGCGCGGCGATGACGCAGGCGTGCCGCTGCCGCACGCCGCCGAGCTGCTGGAATTCGCCGAAGCGGTCGTCCTGCGCGACGAGGCTCGCACCGCGGCAGCGCGCGCGAAGCTGCGCGCCGCGCTCGGCGAGGCCGGGCTCGTCGATGCCGCGGCAACTGTAGCGGCGTTCCACGGCTTCGTGCGCCTCGCCGACGCCACCGGCATTCCGTACGAGAACGCCGCGGGCGGTCAGGACCGGCCGGAGATCCGCCAGGCCGCGGGGGTCGAGGAGTTCTACCGGCTGCGCGGCGGTTAAGGCTGATGCAACAGGAAATCCGCTTCTGCAAGGGCGCGGGCGGCGTCAATCTCGGCTATGCCCTCTCGGGCAGCGGCGCGCCGCTCGTCAAGGTCGCCAATTTCCTCACGCATCTCGAGTACGACTGGCGCAGTCCGGTCGTGCAGCCGTTCCTGATCGAGCTCGGCCGCGGCCGCAGGCTGGTGCGCTACGACCCGCGCGGCTGCGGCTTGTCGGACCACCAGGCCGACGATTTGTCGCTCGACACCTGGGTGGGCGACCTCGAAGCCGTGGTGGATGCCGCGCGCCTCGAGCGCTTCCCGCTTTTCGCGCACTCGCAGGGCGCGGCGATCGGCATCGCGTATGCGGCGCGCCATCCCGAGCGCGTGAGTCACCTCGTGCTGCTCGGCGGCTGGGCGCGGCCGGTGATGAAGCGCAGCTTGAGCCCGGCGCAGATCGAGGAGATGCGCACGCTGGTCAAGCTCGCCGGCATCGGCTGGGGCAAGGAGAACCCGGCCTACCGGCAGGTATTCACGTCGTTGCTGATTCCGGACAGCAGTCCCGAGCAGGCGGCGAGCTTCAACGAGCTCGAGCGCATGTGCACGTCGGCCGAATGTGCGGCGAAGATTTTCTCGTCCGTCGGCAAGCTCGACGTGGCCGACCTCGCGCCGCGAGTGCAGTGCCCGACGCTGGTGCTGCACGCGAGAGGCGACGCGAGCGTGCCGTTCGAGGAAGGACGGCTGATCGCCGGAATGATTCCGAACTCGCGCTTCGGGCTGCTCGAGGGCCGCAACCACATCCTGCTGCCGCATGAAAAGGCGTGGCAGCAGTTCTTCGACGAGCTGCGGGCGTTCCTGCCCGGCGCATCGCCCGGCGCCGCAGCGCCCTTTTCGCAGCTGAGCGAGCGCGAAGCGCAGGTGCTGGAGCTGATCGCGCGCGGGCTGGACAACGCCCAGATCGCGGTGCGGCTCGAGGTGTCGGAGAAGACGGTGCGCAACCACATCACCCGCGTGTTCGAAAAGCTGCAGGTGGAAAGCCGCGCGCAGGCGATCGTCAAGGCGCGTGACGCCGGCATGGGTCGCTCCGCGTGACGCGGCTGGGACCACGGTCCCGGCTCAGCCGGCGTTTTTGCTGCAGTCCTGGGGCGTGAGCCCGATCGTCGAACCACGCTCGCCACGGGCACCCTGTGCGCATCGGGCACCGGAGAGAGCCATGACAGTGCTGGCGAGAGACGAGAGCGCAATGCAGGACCGGGTCAAGGTGCAGTGCTACGGATGCGGCAGCCTCAATCCGCACGGCCTGCAGATCAAGAGCTTCTGGGCGGGCGACGAGGTGGTGTGCGTCTGGCGGCCCGGCGCCGAGCATATCGGGCATCCGGGCGCCCTTTACGGCGGGCTGATCGCCTCCGTGGTCGACTGCCATTGCATCTGGACCGCCGCGGCGCACGCCTACCGGCGCGCCGGGCGGGAGATGAGCGGCACGCTCGAGTATGCATACGTTACCGCGTCGCTACGCGTCGATTACCGCAAGCCGGTGCCGATCGAGCAGGCGGTCGAGCTGCGCGCCCGGGAGACGGAATTTACAAGGCGCAAGTCCATCATCACCTGCGCGGTCACTTCGCGAGGCGTTCTCTGCGCGCAGGCCGAGGTCGTCGCCGTTCTGGTGACTGCCCGTCCGCCGAGCGATCGGCTAAATTAGCTCGCATAGGAGGAAGGCATGGCTGAAAACGCAAGCCGCAGTCTGGTAGTCCTCGTCACCCACGGCGCCGATCACGAGCTCTCGTCGGTCGCGCTCACGATTGCCTGCGGCGGGCTGACCGCCGGCCTCAAGGTCTCGATCTTCCTGACGAGCGCGGCGGTCGACCTCGTGCGCAAGCGCGCGATCGACAGCACCGTGGTGCCGCCGCTCAGCCCGCTGAAGGACCTGCTGCAGGATTTCATGAAGCGCGGCGGCAAGGTGTGGGCCTGCACGCCCTGCGTGAAGGCGCGCGGCTACGAGCAGACGGATCTCATCGAGGGGGTTATCATCACCGGCGCGAGCGTCATGCACGAGGAGATCAAGCAGGGCGCCGCTACGTTGAGCTTCTAGGCCCAGGAGGACTCATGAGCGCCGAATTGCCCGTCGACCCGGTCGCCTTGCGCGAAGAGGTCAAGAGCAAGTACCGCGAGGTGGCCACCAATCCGCACGGCGAATACCACTTCCACACCGGCCGCATGGCGGCGAAGAAGCTCGGCTACGACGCTGCGCTCGTCGACCGCATGCCCGACCAGGCGGTGGAATCGTTCGCCGGCGTCGCAAACCCGTTTTCCCTGCGCCCATTGCAAAAAGGCGAGAAGGTGGTGGATGCCGGCTCGGGCGCCGGCTTCGACTGCTTCATCGCCGCGCAGCTGGTCGGGTCCACCGGGCGCGTGGTCGGCGTCGACATGCTATCCGAGATGCTGGAGAAGTCGCGCGCCAGCGCGAAGCGCCTCGAGCTCGACAATGTGGAGTTCCGCGAGGGCATCATCGAGAAGATCCCGGTCCCCGACGGCTGGGCCGACGTCGTGATCTCGAACGGCGTGATCAACCTCTGCGCCGACAAGAAGCAGGCGATGCAGGAAATCTGGCGCGTGCTGAAGCCCGGCGGGCGGCTGCAGTTCGCCGATATCGCCAACGGCAAGCCGGTGCCGAGCTCGGCGCTGCGAAATATCGATCTCTGGACCGCCTGAATCGCCGGCGGCCTTCCGTGCGAAGGCTGGAAAGCGATGATGGAGGAGATCGGCTTCGTCGACGTGCAGGTCGGCGCGCCCGCGGACACCTTCGGCGGCGCCTCCGGCGAGAAGAACGCGCGCAAGTTCGAGGTCTACGGCTATCCCTTCATGGGCCATAAGCCGAAGTAGGCGTGCGTGCACGGGATGGCGGAAAAGAGTGGGAGTCGAACCCACCAGGGACCTCTAAAAGCCCCTCACTGGATTTGAAGTCCAGGCGCCCCGCCGGGGTGCGAATCTCTTCCCTGGATGCCGCGCACGAGGACATGCTTGTCCCCTGCACGGCGCGTGAATTTTATCCGATCGAAGTACTCCAGCACCTCGATGGCGAGGTTGCGGCCGATCTGCGAGCGGTCGCGAAACCCCGCGGCGGTGATCGCGCCGCTCGCGCCCGCTTCCTCCGCGGCGATCTCCTCCAGGCGCCGCACCATCGCCGGCAGATAGAAGCGCGTCTTCGATACGCGCACGACCAGCCCTTGGGCCGCCAGGCGCGCGAGCGCGGCTTCGAGCCTGCGCGCGTCCTCGGTAAGCGCGGCCGCGAGCTCGGCCACCGACGGCGGGCGCAGCGCCCCTTGCTCGAGCAGCGGGCGCAGGCGGCTCCACAGCTTCGCGTCGGCCGGCGCGAGCTCGACGCGGTGTCCGGCTAGACGCAGGCCCGCGCCCTCGCGCACGACGGCGCCTTCGCGCACGAGCGCCTCGACGAGCATGGCCTGCACTTCGCGCGCTGCCTTCGCTATGCGGTCCTGCGGCATGGCGCCGCTTTGCGGGAAGTCGCGGTGCCAGGCCGCGATGCGCTCGAGCGCGCCCTGCTTCAAGGTCTGCCAATGCACCGGCGCGAAGCGCCACCCGCTCATAGCCGGCAGGTTGCGATTCGCGCTGTAGCGCGCGAGATCGACACCCAGCGGTGACGCTTCGAGTAGCGCGTCGAGGTCTTCGGCCTCCATGGCGCGCAGGCAGGCGAGGCGCTCCGGCTTCGCGCGGCCCTTGGGCGGCGGGAAGACGTCGATGACGACGCCGCCGCCGAGGGTGCGGCGCGCCGACTGGTCGCGCACGATGAAGCGGTCGCCCTGCACCGCGCCCACCGGCTGCTCGAGAACCATTTGCACCAGGCCTGCCTCGTCCAATAGCGCCACGCGGCCGAGCACGTCGGTCGCGCCGAGGTGCACGTGCACCGGCGTCCAATGCTTGATCGGCTCGCCGATGCTGCGCAGGCGCGCGTCGAACCTCATGACTG
Organism: Burkholderiales bacterium; assembly: GCA_035554335.1. Classification (GTDB taxonomy): domain Bacteria; phylum Pseudomonadota; class Gammaproteobacteria; order Burkholderiales; family SG8-39; genus SCGC-AG-212-J23. Next base: position 5,895 of record DATMIG010000047.1, on the reverse strand, counting down.
CTGGCGGGACGTTGCCGGCGACGATCCACTCGCCGCGCGCGATGGGGTTCTTTACGTTCGCCAGGTTGAGCGCGAGGCGCTGGCCGGCGCGCCCGCGCTCCGCCGGTTTGTTGTGAGCATGGATCGAGCGCACGCGCGCACTCGACCCGGCGAGGAGCGCATGCACTTCGTCCCCGATCTTCACTTCGCCGCTGAGCGCGGTGCCGGTGACGACCAATCCGGCGCCGGCGATCGTGAAGCAGCGATCGACGCCGAGGCGAAAGTTGCCGGCCGCGTTGCGCTCGCCGATCGACTGCGCGACCTGCTCGAGATGCCGGCGCAGCGCGTCGATCCCTTCGCCGGTCGTCGACGAGAGCGCAAACAGCGGCGCGCCGCCGAGCGCGGTCGCCGCGAGCAATGCCGCCACCTCGTCCCGCACTTCGGCGACGCGCTCGGCGGCGACGCGGTCCACCTTGGTGACGGCGACCGCGCCGCGGGCAATGCCGAGGAGATCGAGGATCGCGAGATGCTCGCGGGTCTGCGGCATCACGCCGTCGTCGGCGGCGACCACCAGCAGCGCGCAATCGATGCCGCCGACCCCGGCGAGCATGTTGTGCACGAAGCGCTCGTGCCCCGGCACGTCGACGAAGCCGAGCGGCCCGGCGTAGGCAAAGCCGAGGTCGATCGTCATGCCGCGGCGCCTTTCCTCCGGCAGGCGATCGGTGTCGACGCCGGTCAGCGCGCGCACGAGGCTGGTCTTGCCGTGGTCGACGTGCCCGGCGGTAGCGACGATCACAGCTTGTCGAGCTGCGCGACGAACGCGGCCTCGTCCTCCAGGCAGCGCAGATCGAGGATGAATGCCCCGTCGTGGATGCGCCCGATCACGGGCAGCGGCAGCGCGCGGAATGCGGCGGCCACCTTGGCATTGCCCGGGCGGATGGCGAGGCCGGCGCTCGGCACATGCCGCGAGGGCGCGGCGCCGCTGCCGACCTGGCTTTCGCAATCGATGATCGCCACGCGGCCTTTCACTTTGGCCTCGAGAAGCGGCTGCAGCCGCTCGGCCTGCGCGCGGATCTCGGCCAGCGGCCGGGCGAGCAGGCGCAAGGCCGGGATGCGCTCGACGACGCGATCGGGATCGGAATAAAGGCGCAGCAGCGCAGCGAGCGCGGCGAGGGTCAGCTTGTCGACGCGCAGTGCGCGCTTGAGCGGGTTGCGGCGGATGCGCGCGATGAGCGCCGCGCGGCCGACGATGATGCCGGCCTGCGGGCCGCCGAGCAGCTTGTCGCCGCTGAAGGTGACGAGGTCGGCGCCGTTCGCCAGCGCTTCGGCCGCCGTCGGCTCGTGCGGCAGGCCGAAGCGGCGCAGGTCGAGCAGGGCGCCGCTGCCGAGATCGACGACGAACGGCACGCCGTGCTGGCGGCAGAGCTGCGCGAGATCCTTCTCCGGCACCGAGGCGGCGAAGCCCTCGATCGAATAGTTGCTGGTATGGGCCTTGAGGATGGCGCCCGTCTTCGCGCCGATGGCGCCGGCGAAGTCGGCGAGGTGCGTGCGGTTCGTGGTGCCGACTTCGCGCAGGCGGCAGCCCGAGCGCGCCATCACCTCCGGCAGGCGGAAGGAGCCGCCGATCTCGATCAGCTCGCCGCGCGAGGTCGGCACCTCCTTCCTCGCCGCGAGCGTGTTGAGCGCGAGGAGGAGCGCCGCGGCATTGTTGTTGACCACCGTCGCTGCCTCGGCGCCGGTGAGCGCGCACAGGAGCTTCTCCACGTGCTCGTCGCGCTCGCCGCGCCGGCCGGCGGCGAGGTCGTACTCGAGGTTGCTCGGTGCGCGCGCCACCGCCGCCATGGCCGTTATCGCCTCCTCGGGGAGTGGCGCACGGCCAAGATTGGTATGCAGCACCGTGCCGGTGAGGTTGAAGAGCGGCCGCAGGCTCGGCGTCGCGGCGGCAGCGAGCCGCGCCGCGACCCGCGCCAGGATCGCGTGCTCGGAGGCGTCGCCCTCCTGCTCGGCGCGCAGCTCGCCGAGCACATGCCGGATGGCGTCGGTGAGCGCCGTGCGGCCGTGCACGGCGAGAAGCGGCGCCGCCGCGCTCGCGCGCAGCAGCCGGTCCACGGAAGGAAGCGAAGCGAGCGGGATGCTGGCCACCCCGTGATTCTAGGGGGCTGCGCGGCGCGCAAAGTCGAACCCGCCGCGCTTCGCGCTGTCCATGGACGTGGATGAGCGAAGAAGAACTGCGGGCGCGAGTGCGGGCGCTTCTCCTGCGCAACGTCAAGGACGGCTACTCGGGGCTCCTCGGCCAGAGCTACTGCTATATCGCGCCCGCGCTCAAGGACTATCCGTTCCAGTGGTTCTGGGACACCTGCTTCCACGTCATCATGCTCGCTCGCCTGGGCGAGCACGACCTCGCCAAGCGCAACCTGCGCAGCCTGTTCGCCATGCAGGAGGACAACGGCTTCGTCGGCCACATGATCTTCTGGAAGCAGGTGCTGCCCAAGCGGGTCAGCGACGTCGTGCAGGCACGGCCGACCTGGCAGGCGCTGCGGCCGCACATGAGCGCGCTCATCCAGCCGACCTTTGCCGCCATCGCCCTGCACACGCTGTGGGAGGAATCGCACGATCGCGTCTACCTCGGCGAAATGTACGCGCGCGTGAAGCGCTACCACGAGTGGCTGGCCGCGAACCGCGACTTCGACGGCGACGGCCTGCTCACCATCATCAGTCCCTTCGAGTCGGGCATGGACTGGAAGGCGAGCTACGACCCGGTGCTCGGCTATCGCCAGCGCACGACACCCCGGCGGCTGTATACCAGCGCGCTGTACTGGAAGGGCGTGTCGGTCGATGTGGCGAACTTCGTGCACCGCTACGATCTGTCACGCATCCGCGGCGCGGCCCGCTTCTGCGTCAAGGATGCCGGGTTCAATGCGATCTATGCGCTCGATCTCGAGTGCATGGAAAAGCTCGCACCGATCGCCGGCGACGACCCGGCGCCGTACGCGCGCCGCCGGCGCCGCGTGCTGGAGAGCATGCTCGCGCGGATGTACGACGCGGACGCGCGCGCCTTCTACGACCTCTGGGAGCCCGGCGGCCGCAAGCTCCGCGTGCTCACGCCGACCATCTTCTTTCCGCTCGCCATCGCCGAGCTCGCCGACGACATCGCCGGCGGCGTGCTGGACGCGCATTTCGCGAGCGAGCGCGAGTTCCGCGCGCCGCTGCCAGTGCCATCGGTCGCGATGAGCGATGCGGCGTTCTACCCCGGGGCCACGCCCTTCATCTGGCGCGGACCGACGTGGGCGGTGGTCAACTGGTTCCTCTACCACGCGCTGAAGAAGCGCGCCTTCGTCGCGCACGCCGCGGAGCTGCGCCGCGCCGTGCGGACCGCGATCGAGAAAAGCGGCTTCCGCGAGTACTACGATCCGCTGACCGGGGAGGGCCACGGCGCGCGCGAATTCACCTGGTCCGGCCTCGCCCTCGACATGACTTAGCATGCGCGACGCGTGCCGCGGCATGAGCCCGAGCCGCTGTTAAGCTTGACGCATGAAGTCCGTGTCGCTTGAGTCCACCCTTACCTGTCCGCGCTGCGGCGCGCAGACCACGGAGCGCATGCCGACCGACGCTTGCCAGTTCTTCTATGACTGCGCGGCCTGCGGCGCGCGGCTCAAGCCGAAGGCCGGCGACTGCTGCGTGTTCTGCTCCTATGGCTCCGTGAAGTGCCCGCCGGTGCAGGCCGAGCGCAGTTGCGGCTGCTAGCCGCCTGATTCGAAGCGCCTATTGGCTGGTCATCACCACCGGGCCATGGTCGCTCGTGCCGAACTCGCGCTGCACCGTGCAGCTTTGCGCCTTTGCCGCTATCGCCTTGGAGGCCAGCACGTAATCCAGCCGCCAGCCGATGTTGCGCTCGCGCATCTTGCGCCACGGCGCCCACCAGGTGAAGAGGCGCTCGTTGTCGGGATCGAGCTGGCGATGGACGTCGACGAGGTGCTCGCCGAGCAGCTCTTCGAACAGCGCGCGCTCCTCGGGCAGCTGGCCGATGACGTTGCGGCGCTCGACCGGATGCACGTCGCGCTCGGTGCGCGCGATGTTGATGTCGCCGCAGACGACGAGCTCGCGGCCTTCGTCGTGCACCTGCTTCACCCAGTCGCGCATCTGCTGCAGGAAGCGCAGCTTCGCCGGGTAGTCCTTGCCGCCGTTCGGCACGTAGACCGAGGCGAACACGGTGTTGCCGGCCTGGCCGGCGACGATGCGCGACTCCATGTCGAAGGCGGGATGCGTGAAGGCGGGCTTCTCGCCGAGGGTGTCGCGGATATGCAGCGAGACGCCCGAATACGCCTTCATCGTCGAGCCGTGCCAGTAGATGTGGTAGCCGCTGACGCGGCACTCGAGCGGCACCTGGTCGATGTTGGCCTTCAGCTCCTGCAGGCAGAGCACATCCGGGTTCTCGCGCTCGAGGAACTCGCACACCTGCCCGGCGCGGGCGCGGATGCCGTTCACGTTCCAGGTGGCGATCTTCATTGCCGAAACAATTCGGGGTCAGGTTCGGGATTGTGTCCCGGCCTGACCCCGTGAATGGTGAACCTGACCCCGAATCAGGAGCCTTTGACGATCTTCAGCTGGTTGTCGACGCCGGTGACGCCTTCGACCTTCGACGCGATCTGGCCGGCGCGGTTCTTGATCGCGTTGGTGGGCACCGCGCCCCACAGCGTGACCTTGCCGTCCTGCGCGGTGACGTCGATCGCGCCGGAAGGGAGCTTCGAGTCGGGCGCCTCGAGCGTCTGCTTCACCTTGGCGGCGAGCTCCTTGTTCGGGTCGGGCTTCGGCGCCTCCGGCTTCAGCGGCACCGGCTCCACCTTCGGCGCGGGCTTCGGCTCGGCCTTGGCGACCGGCTTGGGCGGCGGGGGCGGCGGCGGTTCGGAGCACGCAGCAATAAAGCCGAGCGCGAGGCCCAGCGCCAGAATCTTCTTCATTTTCCCCACCTCCCGCCCTCAAGGGCTCAATGTGTTGTCGCAAACAGCCGCGCTATCGCATCGGCATCGAACCGGTATTCATGGTTGCACATCTCGTTTCTTATTACGACTTCGCCCTGCTCGGCAAGGATCGATTCGACTTCCTGCCGGCCGAGGCCGCGCAGCATGTCCTTCACTTTATCCTCATCGTACGGGCAGTGGTACTCCACGGCATACAGGCGGAACACCCGCATCAGCTCCTCGGGGAAGACGCGCGTGAGGAGGTCGTACGGCTGGGTGTCGCGCGTGTCGTCGAGGGTCAGGGTGTTGGCGAAGTGCATGACGCGGTTCCAGCCGTCGGGATCGCGGCTGTCGGCGCCCGGCAGCTTCTCGAGCAGCAGTCCGGCGAGCGCCTCGCCGTCGGCGAAGAGCCGCAGGAACGCGGGCAGCTGTTCCGACTGGGAGAGGTAGTGGGCGAAGATCTCCTCCATCGTCTCCCCTTCGAGCGGCACGAGGCTCTGATAGAACTTGCCGCTTTTCAGGTCCTCGAGGGTGACGGAGAGGCGGCCGTCGCCGAGCAGGCTTCGCTGGCTGTCCTGCGGCACGTCGTCCGAGTCGTAGTGCGCCATGCCGCGGATGCGCAGTTCGGCGGTGCAGTCGGCCACCAGCAGCTTGACCGGGCCCGTGCCTTGCACTTGCAGGGTCACCCGGCCTGCGCCCTTCTGGTTGGCGCCGAGGAGAACGTTCAGCGCAGTGGTGTGGCCGAGCAGCGACACGATGTCCTCGGGGTAGCCGCGGCCGTCGAGCATCTGCTTCCAGGCCCCGGTGAGGCAGACCAGGCGGCCGCGGATGTCGAGGTTCTCGAAGAGGAAACGCTGAACGTAGTCCGTTTGCATAGTCGAGGTAAGTTTATCTCGCGCGGTTAACCGGTCCGCGGTAGCGACCGCGTCCCCGGAGGTGATAGAGCAGAGCCATGCCG
>DATMIG010000046.1:0-3657 GCA_035554335.1 Burkholderiales bacterium | reverse complement strand
CCGCGCACAAGCGCGGCATCAAGGTGATCGTGGATGAAGCCTGGTACGGGTTCGCGCGCTTCCATCCGGAATTCCGCCCCACGGCCCTGGAGGCGGGCGCCGACTACGCCACGCAGTCGACGCACAAGGTGCTCTCCGCCTTCTCGCAGGCGTCGATGATCCACGTCAACGACCCCACGTTCCGCGAGCACCTCTTCCGCGAGAACTTCAACATGCACACCTCGACCAGCCCGCAGTACGGGCTGATCGCGAGCCTCGACATCGCGCGCAAGCAGGCGATGATGGAAGGCTACAAGCTGCTCTCGCGCACGCTCGAGCTGGCGAGCGAAGTGCGCAAGCTCGTCAACACGACCAAGGTGTTCCGCGTGCTCGAGCTCGAGGACCTGCTGCCGGCCGATGTGCGCGACGACGGCATCCGGCTCGACCCGACGAAGGTGACGATCGACATCTCGGGCTGCGGCTATACCGTCGAGGACCTGCAGAAGGAGCTTTTCGAGCGCTACAACATCCAGGTCGAGAAATCGACCTTCAACACGCTGACGCTGCTCCTCACCATCGGCACCACGCGCTCCAAGGTTTCGCGTCTATACGACGCGCTGATGCGCATCGCCCGGCAAGGACGGCCGCCGCGGCGCCTGGTGCAGACGCCGGAGATCCCGGGCTTCACCAAGCTGCGCTACCTGCCGCGCGACGCCTATTACTGCGGCGGGGAGCTGGTGCCGGTGTTCGACGAGCGCGAGCGCTTCAACCGCTCGCTCGCCGGCCGCGTCGCCGCCGACCAGATCGTGCCCTACCCGCCCGGCATTCCCGTCCTGGTGCCCGGCCAGGTCATCACGCGGCCGATCGCGCGCTACGTCGGCGACCTCCTGCACTCGCACAAGCAGATGGAGATGCACGGCATCGTCTACGAGGGCTACCTGCCCTGCATCCGGGTGCTCAAGCCGGCCGAAGAAAAAAGCCTGCAGCGCCTGCCTTAGACAAAATCTGCTACATTTTCTGCAACGGCGGCTTGGGCCGCCGTTTTGCATTCTGGGGGTTGGCATGTCGCATGTGATGAACACGTACGCCCGGCAGAACGTCGCCTTCGTGAAAGGCGAAGGCGTCTGGCTGTGGGACGAGCAAGGCAAGCAGTACCTCGACGCCCTCGCCGGCATCGCGGTCAACACGCTCGGCTACAACCACCCCCGCTTTACCGAAGCCCTGCGCCGCCGCGTCGAGAGCGGCGTGATCCACACCTCCAACCTCTGGCGCATCCCGGACCAGGAGGCGGCCGCCGACCGTATCGCCGAGATCACCGGCCTCGACGAAGTGTTCTTCTGCAATTCGGGGCTGGAGGCGAACGAGTGCGCGATCAAGATCGCGCGCAAGTACGGCCACGACAAAGGCATCGCGGAGCCGGCGATCGTCGTCCTGGAGAAGGCGTTCCACGGCCGTTCGCTCGCCACGCTGTCCGCCACGGGAAGCCGCAAGGTGCAGGCGGGCTTCGAGCCGCTCGTCTCCGGCTTCGTGCGCGTGCCGCTGAACGACCTCGAGGCGGTGCGCCAGGCGGGCGAGCACAACCGCAACATCTGCGCGGTGATGATCGAGCCGATCCAGGGCGAAGGCGGCATCAACGTCTCGCGGCTCGACTACCTGCGCGGACTCCATGAATTGTGCCAGCGCAAGGGCTGGCTCTTCATCTCGGATGAAGTGCAGTGCGGCCTCGGCCGCACCGGCAAGTGGTTCGTGTACCAGCACGCGGGCTTCCTGCCCGACGTCGTGCCGCTCGCCAAGGGGCTCGGCTCCGGCGTCGCCGTCGGTGCCTGCGTGGTCGGCGGCCGCGCCAAGGGCGTCTTCAAGCCCGGCAATCACGGCTCGACCTTCGGCGGCAACCCGCTCGCCATGACGGCCGTGCGCACCACCATCGACACCATGAAGGAAGAAAGCCTCCTTCAGAACGCCGACCGCGTCGGCGGCATCCTGCGCAACGGTCTCGCGGAAGCGTTCTCCGGCGTGAAAGGCGTCGCCGAAGTGCGCGGCATGGGGATGATGATCGGCGTCGAGCTCGAGGAGGCCTGCGGCGAACTCGTGAAGCAGGCGCTGGAAGGCGGCCTGATTGTCAACGTCACGGTCGACAAGGTGGTGCGCCTGCTGCCGCCGCTGGTCATGAAGGAAGCGGAAGCGCGCGAGGTGCTCGCGCGACTGGTCCCGCTGGTGAAGGCCTTCGTCGGCAACCGCGTCACCGCTTGAAGGTTAGGCACTTCCTCCAGTTCAACGACTTTTCGCGCGAAGAGCACGAATACCTCTTCGCGCGCACCAAGGCGATCAAGGACAAGTTCAAGCGCTACGAGCGCTACTGGCCGCTCGAGGACCGCACCCTGGCGATGATCTTCGAGAAGCCGTCGACCCGCACGCGCATGTCGTTCGAGTCCGGCATGCACCAGCTCGGCGGCGCCGCCATCTACCTGTACTCGCGCGATTCGCAGCTCGGTCGCGGCGAGCCGGTCGAGGATGCCGCGCAGGTGATCTCGCGCATGTGCGACGTGATCATGGTGCGCACCTTCGAGCAGGACATCATCGACCGCTTCGCGGGAAATTCGCGCGTGCCGGTGATCAACGGCCTCACCGACGAGTATCACCCCTGCCAGATCCTCGCCGACGTCTACACGTACATCGAGCAGCGCGGCGCCATCCAGGGCCGCACGGTGGCCTGGATCGGCGACTCGAACAACGTCTGCAACACCTGGCTGCAGGCGGCCGCGACGTTCGATTTCCGCCTGAAGATCTCCACGCCGCCCGGCTATGAGATCGAGCCGGAGCGCATGAACCGCAACGCCGAGGCGTTCACCGATCCCATGGAAGCGGCGCGCGGCGCCGACCTCGTCACCACCGACGTGTGGACCTCGATGGGCTTCGAGGCGGAGAACGAGGAGCGGAAGCGCGCCTTCCAGGACTGGCAGGTCGACGGCGAGATGATGAAGGCGGCGAAAAAGGACGCGCTCTTCATGCACTGCCTGCCCGCGCACCGCGGCGAGGAAGTCGCCGCCGAGGTGATCGACGGCCCGCAGAGCGTGGTGTGGGACGAGGCGGAGAACCGCCTTCACACGCAGAAGGCGCTGCTCGAATTTTTGGTGCTCGGCAAGAAATAGATGTTCGGCATCGCCGACTACTGGGCATTCGTCGCCGCGGTGATCGTGTTCCTGGCGATTCCCGGCGTCGGCAACCTCGCCATCATCACCTCCACCAGCAAGGGCCGCATCGCCGGCGGACTGGCGGCCACGCTGGGCGTCATCGTCGGCGACCAGGTGCTGATGTGGCTCGCCGTCGCGGGCGTCGCCGCCGTGCTCACGGCCAACCCGGCCGTCTTCGGCCTCGTGCAGTACGCCGGCGCCATCTACCTCGCCTACCTCGGCGTGCGCATGATCCTCTCCAAGCCCGGCGACGCGCCGGTGCTGAAGATGGAGCCGCGGCGCTTCTTCCAGCAGGCGATGCTGATCACGCTGCTGAACCCGAAGGCGATCGTGTTCTACATGGCGTTCTTCCCGCTCTTCGTCGACCCGTCGCGCCACCAGGGTCTGGCGACGTTCGGCGCGATGGCCGCGACGATCGCGTCGCTCACCTTTCTCTACGGACTGGTCGTCGTGTTGCTGACGCATCACCTCGCCGAGCGCATGCGCG
>DATMIG010000045.1:0-7368 GCA_035554335.1 Burkholderiales bacterium | reverse complement strand
GTCGCCGATGCGCACTGCCACGTTGCGATGTCCCATGGCGGCGAGACGCTCCGCCGCCTGGCGCCCCAGCGACTCGATGAGCTCGATGCTGTAGACCTGCCGGACCGTCTCGGCCAGCACCGCAGCCTGATAGCCGGAGCCGGTGCCGATTTCGAGCACCAGATGGTCGGCGTGCGGCGCGATCAGATCGGTGGACAGCGCGACGATATACGGCTGCGAGATGGTCTGGCCGTTGCCGATGGGCAGCGGCCGGTTGTGATACGCGAGGTCCTGCTGTGCCGCCGGTACGAGGCGGTGGCGCTCCACCTTGCCGAGCGCGGCGCGCACGGCTGGCGACATCGACGGCAGGCCCGTGTCGCGCTCGGTCTGCGCGTACATGGCGTCGACCTCCGCCACCATGCGCGCGCGGCGCGCCGCGTAATCGTCTGCGTTTGCTTGCGGGCCGGAGGAGAAGACCACGGCGCCGAAGAGGAGGCCTAGCCCTCTCGTTTGTCTTTCTCGATCAGCGCGTAGGCGCTGTGGTTGTGGATCGACTCGAAGTTCTCCGACTCGACCACATAGGCGTCGATGCGCTCGTCGAGATTCAGCACCGCCGCCACGTCGCGCACCAGGTCCTCGACGAACTTCGGATTGTCGTAGGCGCGCTCGGTGACGAATTTTTCGTCCGGCCGCTTGAGGAGCCCGTAGAGCTCGCTGGAGGCCTGCTTTTCCACCAGATCCACGATCTCCTCGATCCACACGAACTCGTTGGTGCGCGCGGTGACCGTGACGTGGGAGCGCTGGTTGTGCGCGCCGCGCTCGGAAATCTTCTTCGAGCAGGGGCACAGGCTGGTCACCGGGACCAGCACCTTCATGGTGAAGCTCTGCCGGCCCTTCTTCCTTTCGGCGGTGAAGGTCACTTCGTAGTCCATCAGGCTCTTCACGCCCGAGACCGGCGCCTTCTTTTCGATGAAGTACGGGAACGACATCTCGATGCGTCCCTCCTCCGCCTCGAGCTTCTGCACCATCTCGCGCAGCATCACCTGGAAGGTCTCCACGGTGATCTCGCGCTCATGCGCGGCGAGGATCTCCACGAAGCGCGACATGTGCGTGCCCTTGAAGTGGTGCGGCAGGCCGACGTACATGTTGAACATCGCGATGGTGTGCTGCGCGCCGCCGGAGCGCTCGCTGATGCGAACCGGGTGGCGGATCGCCTTGATGCCCACCTGGTCGATGGCGAGCTTGCGCGAATCCGGGCTCGCCTGGACGTCTGGAATGTTTTGCAGGTCGCGTGCTTTCATCAACACGGATTTTACCATCCCGACTAAATTAGTCGGACATTGCTTTCGCGATGGACTTGCGGATGCCTTCGGCGTCCAAGCCGACCGACACCAGCAGCTTGGCCGGGTCGCCGTGGTCGATGAAACGGTCGGGCAGGCCCAGCAGCAACACGCGCTTTTCAACCCTCATGGCAGCAAGGGCTTCGCAGACCGCGCTGCCGGCACCGCCCATGACCTGGTGCTCTTCGACGGTGACGATCAGATCGTGGGATTCGGCGAGCTGCTTCACGAGCTCGCTGTCGAGCGGCTTCACGAAGCGCATGTTGGCGACGGTGGCATCCAGTGCCTCCGCCGCCTCGAGCGCCGGCTTCAGCATCGCGCCGAACGCGAGGATGGCGACGCGCTTCCCTTGCCGGCGCACCACGCCTTTGCCCACCGGCATGGTCTTCAGCTCCGGGGTCGCATCACCCAGCGCGGCGCCGCGCGGATAGCGCACGGCGGAGGGACCGTTCAGCTGCAGCCCCGTGGTCAGCATCTGGCGGCACTCTTCGGCATCCGAAGGCGCCATCACGGTGAGGTTGGGCACCGTGCGCAGGTACGCGAAATCGAAGGCGCCGTTGTGCGTCGCGCCGTCGCCGCCGACGAGGCCGCCGCGGTCCAGCGCGAACAGCACCGGCAGGTTCTGGATCGCCACGTCGTGGATCAGCTGGTCGTAGCCACGCTGCAGGAACGTGGAGTAGATCGCCACCACCGGCCGCAGCCCTTCGGCGGCGATGCCGACATCGAAGTAGCGCTCGGGGAAGCGCTCCGAGTACTCGACCATGCCCGAGCCCTCGCGCATCGCAGGCGTGATCGCCACGAGCCGCGGCTCGCGCGCCGCCGTGTCGCACAGCCACTGGCCGAAGATCTGCGAGTACGTCGGCCGCGCGCCCGTCACCTTCTGCAGGCCCTCGGCGGGATTGAACTTCCCCGGCCCGTGATAGGCGATCGGATCGTCCTCGGCGAGCTTGTAGCCCTGCCCTTTGCGCGTGATGACGTGCAGGAACTGCGGGCCCTTCAGCTTCTTGATGTTCTGCAGCGTCGGCACGAGGGCGTCGAGGTCGTGGCCGTCGATCGGGCCGAGGTAGTTGAAGCCGAACTCCTCGAAGAGGGTCGAGGGCGTCACCATGCCCTTCACGTGCTCTTCGGCACGCCGCGCAAGCTCCCAGGCGCCGATGCGCTTCAGCAGGTGCTCGCTCGCGCGGCGTGCGCTCGAATACACGCGGCCCGAGAGCAGGCGCGCGAGATAGTTCGTCAGCGCGCCCACGGGCCGCGAGATCGACATCTCGTTGTCGTTCAGGATCACGAGCAGATCGACGTCCATGGCGCCGGCGTTGTTCATCGCCTCGTACGCCATGCCGGCCGACATCGCGCCGTCGCCGATGACCGCGATGCAATGGCGCTTTTCGCCCTTCGCCTTCGCCGCCACCGCCATGCCGAGCGCGGCCGAGATCGAGGTCGACGAATGCGCGGTGCCGAAGGTGTCGTACTTCGACTCGACGCGGCGCGGGAAGCCGGAAATGCCGTCCAGCATGCGCAGGCGCGACATCGACTCGCGCCGGCCGGTGAGGATCTTGTGCGGGTAGGTCTGGTGGCCGACGTCCCACACGATGCGATCCTCCGGCGTGTCGAACACGTAGTGCAGCGCGATGGTGAGCTCGACCGTGCCGAGGTTCGACGAGAGATGCCCGCCGGTCTTGGAGACCGATTCGAGCACGTAGGCGCGCAGCTCGTCGGAGAGCTGCTGCAGCTGCCGGCGCTCGAGCGCGCGCAGTCGCGCCGGATCGTCGATCGTCTTCAGCAGCTCGTACATCGCGGCGTCATAGGAGGCGGCAGCTCCCGTGGAAGGGAGATCGCCGGTGAGGGTGGCCATGAACCTAGAATTTTCGCAGAACCACGAAGTCTGCGAGCGAAGAAAGGCGTCTCGCTCGGGAACCCAGGCCTTCGAGGGCAGTCTGGGCGTCGGCGCGCAGCTCCTGGGCGAGCTCCTTCGTCCGGTGAGTGCCGAGCAGGGAAACGTAGGTCGACTTGCCCTGGCGCGAGTCCTTGCCGGCCGTCTTGCCGAGCGTGGCGGTGCTGGCCTCGGCGTCGAGCAGGTCGTCGACCACCTGGAAGGCAAGACCGAGCGCCTTGGCATAGTGGTCGAGCTTCGCGCGCTCGGCTTCGCCGAGGGGCTCGCCGCAGGCGGCGCCGAGCAGGACCGCTGCGCGGATGAGCGCGCCGGTCTTGTGGATGTGCATGAACTCGAGCTCGGGCAAGGTGAGCGTCTTGCCGGTGCTCTCGAGGTCGATCTGCTGCCCGCCGGCCATGCCGCGCGACCCGGCGGCGACCGCGAGCAGCTTCACCATCTCGAGCTGCCTCGCCGCGTCGGGCGCGAGGCGATGCTCCGCCAGCAGCTGGAAGGCGAGCGTCTGCAGCGCGTCGCCGACGAGGAGCGCGGTCGCCTCGTCGTACTCGACGTGTACCGTGGGCTTGCCGCGCCGGAGCACGTCGTCGTCCATGCACGGAAGGTCGTCATGCACGAGCGAATACGCGTGGATCAGCTCGACCGCGGCGGCGGCGATCTCCAGCCTTTCCGGCGGCGCCTGCGTCACCTCGCCGGCGGCGAAAGCGAGGAGCGGTCGCACGCGCTTGCCGCCCTCGAGCGCGGCGTACCGCATCGCCTCGTGCAGCCGCGAGGGCGCGACGTGCGCCGCGGGCAGCAATCGCGAAAGCGCGCCTTCCATGCGCGCCTGGACCTCGCCCATCCAGGCCTGAAAACCCGGCTCAGTCACCCTCGGAAAGTTCCGACTTGGCGAGCGGCTTGAGGATTTCTCCCTCGAGCACCTTGACTTGCTGCTGTGCCGCCTCCAACTGCTTCTGGCACAGCCGCGCGAGCTCGAGCCCGCGCTTGTGCGTGGCCAGCGCTTCTTCCAGCGAAAGCTCGCCCGATTCCATGCGGGCGACGATTTTTTCGAGCTCGGCGAGCGCCTTCTCGAAGGACAGCTCTGAAGGCTGGCTCATCTTTTGCTAAGATACTGTTTTTCCGGGGTCTTTACAACGAATGGCAGACATTCTCTCGCACCGCAGGATCAAGCCGGCCGCGCCTCAGCTGCCGGTTTCCTGGTACTTCGATCCTGAGATCTTCGCGCTCGAGAAAAAACTGCTCTTCGATGCCGGCTCGAACTACGTCGGCCACGAGCTGATGGTGCCGAACGTCGGCGACTACTACACGCTGCCGTGGACCGATCACTCGAAGATGCTGGTGAGGAACGCGGGCGGCGTCGAGCTGCTTTCCAACGTCTGCCGCCATCGCCAGGCGATCATGCTCGAGGGCAAGGGCAACGCGGAGAACATCGTCTGCCCGCTGCATCGCTGGACCTACGACCTGAAGGGCCAGCTGCTCGGCGCGCCGCGCTTCGAGTCGCAGCCGTGCGTGAAGCTCCATTCGACGCCGCTCCACAGCTGGAACGGCCTGCTCTTCGCCGGCCCGCGCGACGCGCGCAAGGATCTCGCCAAGGTCACGACGATGGCCGACTGGGATTTCAGCGGCTATGTCCTCGATTCGGTCCGAATCGACGAATACAACATCAACTGGAAGACCTTCATCGAGACCTATCTCGAGGTCTATCACGTCGACTACTTCCATCCGGGTCTCGGCAACTTCACCGACTGCGACAACTTCACCGTCGACTACGGCGACGAGTACTCGGTGCAGATCGTGGCGCCGAAGGCCGCGCTCGGCCGTCCCGGCACGCCCGTCTATCGCAAATGGCACGAGGCCTGCCTCAAGCAGCTGGACGGCGCCGAGCCGAAGCACGGCGCGCTGTGGGCGACCTACTTCCCGGGCCTGACGTTCGAGTGGTACCCGAACGTGCTCATCGTCTCGCGCCTCATCCCGCGCTCGCCGACGAAGACGACCAACGTGGTCGAGTTCTATTACCCCGAAGAGATCGTCCATTTCGAGCGCGAGTTCGTCGAGGCACAGCAGGCGGCCTACGTCGAGACCGCCATCGAGGACAACGTCATCTGCGAGAAGCTCGACCGCGGCCGCCGCGCCCTCTACGAAGCCGGCCTGGACGACCAGGGCCCGTACCAGTCACCGATGGAAGATGCCGAGGTGCACTTCCACGAGTGGCTGCACGCCAAGCTCGGCCGCTAACGCGAGAAATCCACCGCGGTGGTATTGCCGCCGCACACCAGCACGCCGACGCGCTCGCCGCTTCTCGGCTGGTATTGCCCCGATAGCAGCGCCCCATAGGCGGCGGCGCCGCCCGGCTCGCTCGCAATCCGTAACGACTCCCACAGCGCGCGCTGAGCGGCGCGAATCGCATCGTCCTCGAGCAGCAGCACGCGCTCGACATATTTCTGGGCGAGCGGGAACATGAGCTCGCCGACTCGCTTCGGCGCCAGTGAATCGGCGGCGACGCCACCCGCCTCTGCGTCGACTGGACGGCCGGCTTCCAGCGCGCGCGTGAGCGTCGGCGCGAGGCGCGGCTCGACGCCGATCAGCCGGATGCGTTTCTCGTACCACGCGGCGATGCCGCCGATGAGGCCGCCGCCGCCGACGGCGACCAGCATGGTGTCGAGCGCCGGGGCCTGTTCCTCGAACTCGAGACCGACGGTCCCCTGCCCGAGCAATGCCGGCTCCTGGTCGAACGCGTGCACCTGCATCGCGCCGCTCTCGGCCGCCCACTTCTCCGACGCGGCCAGCGCGTCGGCATAGCGCTCGCCCGTCACAACGAGATCGGCGCCGTAGGAGCGGATGCGCTCGATCTTCGCCGGCGATGAGACCGTCGGCACGTAGATGCGCGCCGGCTTGCCGAGCTTCTGTGCCGCATACGCGACCGCCGCACCGTGATTGCCGCCGGACGCGGCGACCACGCCGGCCGCGGGCACTTCGCGCGTCAGCAGGTTGGCGAAGGCGCCGCGCGCCTTGAACGAACCGGAATGCTGCAGCAGCTCCAGCTTCAGCACCAGGCCCTCGGCTTCGATGACCGGCGTGCGCCGCACATGGGGCCGGATGAGTTTCTCGATCTCCGCGATGCGCGCTCGGTTCACGGTGCTATTGTAGGTAATGGCTTTCAACACCCTTGTCAGCACCGCCGATCTCGCTGCTCACTTGCGCGACTGGCGCATCTTCGATTGCCGCCACGACCTCATGAAGCCGGAATGGGGCGAGAGCCAATACCGGGAAGCGCACATTCCCGGCGCGGTCTTCGCCCACCTCGATCGCGATCTCTCGGCGCCGAAGACCGGGAAGAACGGCCGCCATCCGCTGCCGGATCCGGACGCCTTCGCCGCCTGGCTCGGCCGCACCGGTCTCAAGCCCGAAGATCAGGTCGTCTGTTACGACGGCGCGAACGGCCTGTACGGCGCGCGGCTATGGTGGATGCTGCGCTGGGTCGGACATCGCAACGTCGCCGTGCTGGACGGCGGCTTTGCGAAATGGAAGAGCGAAGGCCGCCCCGTGACGGCTGAAATTCCGGTGCCGACGCCAAGCGACTATGCGATCGACCTGCAGGAGGATGCCGCAGTGAGCGTGCGCACCGTGCACCGCCGACTCGGCCAGCAGGCGCTGCTCGACGCGCGTGCCGCGCCGCGCTGGCGCGGCGAGACCGAGCCGATCGATCCGGAACCGGGTCGCATTCCCGGCGCCTTCAACCGCTCGAGCGCGGACAACAACGCCGCCGATGGGACGTTCAAGCCCGCGGCGCAGCTGAAGAGCGAATTCGAGAAGGCGCTCGGCGGCCGCCAGCCGGCGGACGTGGTGAACTACTGCGGCTCGGGCGTCTCGGCCTGCCACAACCTGCTCGCGATGGAGATCGCCGGCCTGCGGGGCGCGAAGCTCTACGCCGGCTCGTGGAGCGAGTGGATCGCCGATCCGGCGCGGCCGAGGGAAAAAGGCTAGAAGCCGAACAACCGGGCGGGATTGTCCACCAGGATTTTTTTCCGCAGCCCCGCCTCCGGCGCCCAGTCGGCGAGCAGCCCGAAGAGCTCGTCCGAGCCCACCTGGTCCGCGAACGACAGGTGCGGATAGTCGCTGCCCCAGATCAGCCGGTCCGGCGCCGCTGAAATCAGCGCCTGCGCC
>DATMIG010000044.1:0-1506 GCA_035554335.1 Burkholderiales bacterium | reverse complement strand
AAGACGGCGCCGACGACCTCGCCCGCCGGCTGACGCCGAAGGGGCGCGAGCAGGCGGCCGCGATGGCGAAATGGCTGCGCGACCACCTGCCGAAGGACTACACGCTCGTCTCGAGCCCGGCGGTGCGCGCGCGCGAGACCGCGCAGGCGCTCGGTGCGAGCATCGTCACCGACATCACGCTCGCTCCCGGCGCGAGCGTCAGCGATATCACCACCGCCGCGGAGCGGCACAAGGGGTTGGCGATCGTGGTGGGCCATCAGCCGGACCTCGGCAAAGCCGCGGCGAAGCTGGCCGGTGCTACCGGCGAGTGGCCGATCGAGAAAGGCGCGATCGTCTGGTTCGCCGGCGGGCGGATCAAAGCCTGGCTGTCAACGGACCTGCTGTAGTCGAGCCGAAGATTCACCGGCCTAGTTTCAGGACGGACACCTTCTTGTCGGAGAGGCCGCTGACCGCGAGCTTCATGCCGACGGACTTCCAATGACCGGTCTCCGACTCGAGCGCGTCGGCCGATAGCGCGTTCTCGTCCAGCCACGACTGCGGCAGGTCGATGGCGAAGCCGCCGGGATCGGCGGCCACGCGCAGGAACGGCAGCCTCGAATCGGTCCGGCTGCGCAGGATGAGCGCCGCGACGCGCAGCGCGAAGACGAGCTTCCAGTCGGCGCCGTCGAGCCCTTCGTCCTGCATCTTGCGCAGCTTGCCGCGATGGGCGAGCACGATGCGCGCAAGGCGCGCCTGCTCCATGCGCGAGAAACCCGGCATGTCGGCGTTCGACAGCACGTAGGCGGAATGCTTGTGGTACTGCGCGTGCTCGATCGAGAGGCCGATCTCGGCGAGGCGCGCCGCCCAGTCGAGCATCTCGCGGTCCGGGTCCTCCGCGCGGTCGGCGCCCGGCGTAAGCGCGTCGTAGATGGTGAGCGCGAGCTGGCGGATACGCTCGGCGTGCGCCAGGTCGACGTGATAGCGGCGCATGAATTGCGCGACCGTCACTTCGCGCATGTCGCGGTGCTCGACGCGGCCGAGCAGGTCGTACAGCACGCCGTGGCGCAGCGCGCCGTCGGACACCTTCATCGCCTCGATGCCCAGCTCCTCGAGGACGACGTTCATGATGGCGAGGCCGCCGAGCAGCACCGGCGCGCGGTTCGGGCGCAGGCCGGCGATGCGATCGGGGTCGGCCTTCTCCTGCTTGATGACGAGGCTGCGCAGCCGCTCGAGGCCTTCGCGCGTGAGCCCGTGCTGCGCGAAGCCGTTCTCGCGAAGGATATTCTCGAGCGAGCGCGCGGTGCCCGACGAGCCGACGGCCTGGTCCCAGCCGGCGGCGCGATACGCGTGCACGATGCCGGCGAGCTCCTGGCGCGCGGCGAGCTCGGCCGCCTTCATGCGCGGCTTGTCGACCTTGTTGTCGGGGAAATACTTCAGGCTGTACGAAAGGCAGCCCATGTAGAGCGACTCGGTGAGCTGCGGATCGAATCCGGTGCCGATGATGAACTCGGTGGAGCCGCCGCCGAT
>DATMIG010000043.1:0-2648 GCA_035554335.1 Burkholderiales bacterium | reverse complement strand
CGGAAGCGCTGGAGGCAGCCAAGCGCGAGGACAAGCCGATCCTGCTCTCGATAGGGTACTCGGCCTGTCACTGGTGCCACGTCATGGCGCATGAGAGCTTCGAGGACCCGGCGGTGGCGCAGGTGATGAACCGCCATTTCGTCAACGTGAAGGTCGACCGCGAGGAGCGGCCGGACCTCGACCAGATCTACCAGGCGGCGCACCAGATGATCGCGCAACGCCCGGGCGGCTGGCCGCTCACCATGTTCCTCACGCCGCAGGGTGCGCCGTTCTTCGGCGGCACGTACTTTCCGAAGCAGTCGCGCCACGGCCTGCCGGGCTTCCCCGACCTTTGCGAGCGGATCGCCGCCATCTGGCGCGAAAAGCGCAGCGAAATCGAAACGCAGAACGCGGAAGTGGCGAAGGCATTCGAGCGCACGCTGCCGCGCGGCGCCGAGACCGGCGAATTCTCGCCGCAGGTGATCCAGGCGATGCTCGAGAACCTGCGCGCCAACTTCGACGCGCAGCTCGGCGGCTTCGGCACGTCGCCGAAGTTTCCGCACCCCACCGACCTGGAGCTCTGCCTGCGCGAAGGCGAGCGCGACATGACGCTCGTCACGCTCGAGCGCATGTGCGAGGGCGGAATCTACGATCATCTCGGCGGCGGTTTCTGCCGCTACAGCACCGACGCGCAATGGATGATCCCGCACTTCGAGAAGATGCTCTACGACAACGGGCCGCTGCTCGGCCTGCTGGCCGACGCCTGGCTCGTGAGCGGGTCGGAGACGTTCAAGCGCTGCGCGGACGAAACCGCCGGCTGGCTGATGCGCGAGATGCAATCCCGCAAAGGGGAAAATGAGGGCGGCTATTACTCGTCGCTCGACGCGGACAGCGAGCACGAGGAGGGCAAGTTCTACGTCTGGGATCGCGACGAGGTGAGGGCGCTTCTCTCGCCGGAGGAGTACGCCGCGCTGGCGAGCCGCTTCGGACTGGACCGCGAGCCCAACTTCGAGGGCAAGCACTGGCACCTGCATGCTTACGTGCCGGCTGAAAACCCGCCGATCGTCGATGCAGCACGCGCCAAGCTGTTCGCCGCGCGCGAGAAGCGCGTGCGCCCGGGGCGCGATGAAAAGGTGCTCGTCTCCTGGAACGCGCTCGCGATCCGCGGCATGGCGCACGCGGCGCGCGTCTTCGGGCGGCCGGAATGGCTGTCATCTGCGCGGCGGGCGAGCGAGTTCATCCGGCGCGAGATGTGGCGCGAAGGGCGTCTGCTCGCCACCTACAAGGATGGGCGCGCGCACCTCAACGCGTACCTCGACGACTACGCCTACCTGATCGCGGCACTGTTGGAGCTCATGCAGGCGGATTTCTCGGCCGCCGACCTGGAGTGGGCGAGGGCGCTCGCCGACGTGCTGCTCGCCGAGTTCGAAGATCGCCGCGACGGCGGCTTTTTCTTCACCGGTGAAAGCCACGAGCGGCTCTTTCACCGTCCGAAGCCGGGGCAGGACCAGGCCATGCCCGCCGGCAACGCCATCGCGGCCTGGAGCCTGGGCCGTCTCGCGTACATCACCGAGGACCCGCGTTATTCGCAGGCGGCCGAGCGGACGCTGCGCCTCTTCTACCCGGCGATGCGCGACTATCCCGCCGGATACGCCGGCATGGCCATCGCGCTCGCCGAGCAGATGCGGCCGCCAAACCTCCTGGTCCTGCGCGGGCGGGCGGCCGAGGTCTTCCGCTGGCGCGACGAGCTGGCGCGCGAGTACCTGCCCGAGACCCAGATATTCGCGCTTCCGGACGATGCGTCGGGCCTGCCCGCCGGGCTCGCCAAGCCCGCGCGCGCCGGAGCTGTCAACGGATGGCTATGCCGGGGCGTTATATGTCTTCCGCCGATCGGCGATTTCGTACAATTGAAAGCGGCCTGCAAGGAGAAAACATGAAAGCAGTCGCAGTCTTTCTAGGCATCGCGGCCGTCGCCCTCGCCGCGCCCTCGCAAGCGCAGGAAGCGCTTGCGAAGAAGCACAATTGCTTCGCCTGCCACGCCGTGGACAAGAAGCTGGTCGGCCCGTCGTACAAGGATGTGGCGGCCAAGTACGCCAAGGACCCGAATGCCGAGGCGAAGCTCGCCGAGAAGGTGAAGAAAGGCGGCTCAGGGGTCTGGGGCCAGGTGCCGATGCCGCCCAACTCCCAAGTGCCGGATGCCGACGTTCACTCCCTCGTGAAGTGGATCCTGTCGCAGAAGTAGCGTAGCTCGCGGTCGATTTTCCGGGGACGGCGGAGGTAACATATCCGCCGCCCAAGACCCACCGGAGGATCAATGAAGAAAACACAACTCGCCGTCACGCTGCTCGCGGCGGCTGTCGCGCTCGCCGGCTGCGGCGACAAGAAGCCTGCTGCGCAAGCTGAAAAGGGCGCAGACAAGGGCGCACCGGCCGCCTCGGCCGGCGGTGTCGAGGTCAAGATCGGCCACGTCGCTCCCCTGACGGGCAGCATCGCGCATCTCGGCAAGGACAACGAGAACGGCGCGCGCCTGGCCATCGACGAGGCGAACGCCGCCGGCGTCAAGCTGGACGGCAAGGACGTGAAGCTCGTGCTGGTCGCTGAAGACGACCAGGCCGATCCCAAGGTCGGCACCACGGTGGCGCAGAAGCTGGTCGACGCCAAGGTGGTGG
>DATMIG010000042.1:0-6810 GCA_035554335.1 Burkholderiales bacterium | reverse complement strand
GCTCTCGCTGAAGATCGAGGCGAAGAGCGAGGAGGCCGTGCGCAACGCCCTGCGCACCGCGCTCGACATCGGCAAGGGCGTCGTGCACGTGCTCGAGAAGGAACTGCAGGTGTTCTCGACCAAGCGCGCCTGCCGCTCGTGTGGTCGCAGCTTCCCGGAGCTCGACCCGCGCCTCTTCTCGTATAACTCCAAGCACGGCTGGTGCGCCGCGTGCTACGGCACCGGCCTGCAGATCGACGAAGTGCAGTGGGACGACGAGCGCTCGAAGACCGGCGCCGAGGACAACGTGCTCGACTCTTGGATCGAGTGGCTCGAGATCGACCAGGAGTGCCCGCAGTGCGAGGGCAAGCGCCTCAACCCGGAAGCGCTCGCCGTGCTCTGGCGCGGCAAGAACATCGCCGACTATGGCCGTCTCCCGGTTTCACTGCTGGACTCGACGTTCGGCCGGATCAAGGTGGAAGGCCGCGAGGCGGAAATCGCGCGCGACCTCCTCGCCGAGCTGCGCTCGCGCCTCGGTTTCCTGCAGGAGGTCGGCCTCGGCTATCTGACGCTCGACCGCTCGGCGCCCACGCTGTCCGGCGGCGAAGCGCAGAGGATCCGATTGGCCGCCCAGTTGGGAAGCAATCTGCGAGGCGTGTGCTACATCCTGGACGAGCCGACCATCGGCCTGCACCACCGCGACAACCAGATCCTGCTCGACGTGCTGGAGAAGCTCGAGGCGAAGGGCAACTCGCTGGTGGTGGTCGAGCACGACGAAGACACCATCCGCCGCGCGCAGCACGTCATCGACCTCGGACCGGGCGCCGGCAAGCTCGGCGGCCGCGTCATCGCCCAAGGTCATGCCGACGACCTCGTCGAGCAGCCCGATTCGCTCACCGGCAAGTTCCTGCGCGAGCCGCTGAAGCATCCGCTGCACCCGCGCCGTGGCGCTTCG
Organism: Burkholderiales bacterium; assembly: GCA_035554335.1. Taxonomy (GTDB): domain Bacteria; phylum Pseudomonadota; class Gammaproteobacteria; order Burkholderiales; family SG8-39; genus SCGC-AG-212-J23. The sequence goes on along the minus strand of DATMIG010000042.1, from coordinate 5,876 downwards.
AACGATTGCCTGGTGGTGAAAGGCGCCACGCTGCACAACCTGAAGAGCGTCGAGGTCACCGTCCCGCTCGGCCGCCTGATCGCCGTCACCGGCGTGTCGGGGTCGGGAAAATCGACGCTGGCGCGCGACGTCCTCTACCACTCGCTGGTGGAGAAGCAGCTGATCGGCTGCAAGGCGATCAAGGGCCAGAAGCAGATCGAGCGCGTGCTCGAAGTCGACCAGACGCCGATCGGCAAGACGCCGCGCTCCTGCCCCGCGACCTACGTCGGCTTCTGGGACAACATCCGCAAGCTCTTCGCCGATACGACGGAAGCGCGCGTGCGCGGCTGGACCGCGAGCCGCTTCTCCTTCAACACGAGCGGCGGGCGCTGCGAGGAGTGCGAAGGCCAGGGCCTGAAGAAGATCGCCATGTCCTTCCTGCCGGACGTGCGCGTCACGTGCGAGGCGTGCGGCGGCGCGCGCTTCAACGCCGACACGCTCAGCGTCCAGCTGCGCGGCAAGAACGTCGGCGAAGTGCTCGCCATGAACGTGGACGAGGCGCTGGAATTCTTCGCCGCGCACCCGTCGATCCAGCGCTGCCTGAAGCTCCTGCAGGACGTCGGCCTCGGCTACCTCACGCTCGGCCAGCAAAGCCCCACCCTCTCCGGCGGCGAGGCGCAGCGCATCAAGCTGGTGAGCGAGCTGTCCAAATCGAACTGGACGAAGACGTTCTACGTCCTCGACGAGCCCACCGTCGGCCTGCACATGGCCGACGTCGAGAAGCTGATCCACGTCCTGCACCGCCTGGTCGACGCCGGCCATACGGTGCTCGTCATCGAGCATAACCTCGACGTGATCGCGGAAGCGGACTGGATCATCGACATGGGCCCCGAGGGCGGTGACGGCGGCGGCAAGGTCGTGTACCAGGGCTTGCCCGACAAGTTCCGGAGCGGGCATACCGGCAAGGCGCTGAGCGCATTCCTCGCCGAACGCCGGGCGTGACGCGCGCCGGCGCCTTAGCGCTGATGGTGGCAGCGCCCGTGCTGTGGAGCACGGCGGGCGTCGTCACGCGCCACGTCGAGCGTGCGACGCCGTTCGAGATGGTGTTCTACCGCAGCCTGTTCGCGTTCCTCTTCGTGGGCGGAGTCCTTCTCGCGCTGCGAAGAAACCCGCTGCGCATGGCGCCGCCGGCGATCATCTCGGGCGGGCTGTGGGCGCTGATGTTCACGACGTTCATGATCGCGCTCTCGTTCACCAGCACGGCCAATACGCTGGTCGTCATGAGCCTCGCGCCCCTGCTCACCACGATCCTCGCCAGCCTGTTCTTGAAGGACCCGGTGCCCGCCGGCACCTGGGTGGCGGCCGCGGCGGCGACGCTCGGCATCGCGTGGATGTTCGGGAGCGACCTCAACGCCCATACGCAGCGCGACCTGCTCGGCATGCTGATCGCGCTCTCGGTGCCGATCGCCTCGGCGATAAACGTCATCGTGCTGCGCGCATCGTCCGCGACGACCGACCTGCGCTCGGCGGTCATGCTCGGCGGAATGGTCTCCGCGCTCCTCTGCCTGCCGCTCGCGCTGCCCTTTCACGCCACCGCGAAGGACGCCGCGCTGCTCGCCTTCCTTGGTGTCTTCCAGCTGGGCTTGCCCTGCCTGCTGCTCGTGCTCGCCAGTCGCCGCCTGCTTGCGCCCGAGATGGCGCTCATCGGATTGCTGGAAGTGCTCCTCGGACCGCTCTGGGCATGGCTCGGCGCTGGCGAGGTGCCGGCGCGACCGACGCTCACCGGCGGTGCCATCGTGCTCGGCGCGCTCGTCGTCAACGAGCTGGCGACGGTTCGGAACCAGCTCGCCCTAAGGCGCGGCTGAGTGCCGCGCGCGCCAGGAGCCGCGTCGAATCGAGCACCGGCAGCGGCGAATTCGAGTCATTGATGATGAGCGGGATCTCGGTGCAACCGAGCACCACCGCGTCGCAGCCCTCGTCCTTCAACCGCTCGATCACGCGCTGGTAATACGCGACGCCTTCCGGCTTGAAGACGCCGCATACCAGCTCGTCCATGATGATGCGGCTCAGCTCGTCGCGCTCGTCCGGCCGCGGCCGCACATAGGCCGCCGGATAAACGTCGCTCTGCACGAGCCATTTCGTGCCGAGCAGGCCCGGCTTCCGGAACCGCCGCCGGTCCGCTTCGGCGGCGACGACTTCCGCGATGTGCAGCAACGGCAGCGGCGAACGCGGGCGCACGTAGCGCATCGCCTGGTGGATGGTGTTGTCCGGACAGATGAGGAACTGGGCGCCGGCCTTCGCCAATTTGTCGGCGGAGCGCAGCATCAATTCGGCCACGCCCTGCCAGTCGCCGCGCTCGATGCGCCTCATGTACTGCGCCAGCGATTCGCCGTGCAGCGACACTTCCGGATGCGCCCACGCGTCGCCGAGAAGAGACGGCGCCTCGATGCAGATCGTGCGGTAGCAAAGCGCCGCCCCTTCGGCCGAGCAGGCCACGATTCCAATGTGTTTGCCCATGGGCATAAAAGTACGCTATACTGCCGTTCAAGCTTTCTGTTACGCGTCATCCGGTTAGCGTCTCAGTCCGTTTTAAGCGGGCCATCCTGGTCCGACTAATAACAAGCTAGAAGCATCTGCCTGAACCGGTCGAAGGCGCCCGCCTTCAACAGGCCGATTGCAGGAGATATCCATTAGTACGTTTGACTCGCTCGGGCTCGCGCCCGAACTGCTCAAGGCTGTTGCCGAGCAGGGCTACACCACACCCACGCCGATCCAGGCGCAAGCCATCCCCGTCGTATTGAGCGGCAAAGACCTTCTGGGCGCGGCCCAGACGGGCACCGGCAAGACCGCCGGCTTCACGCTCCCCCTGCTGCAGCGACTCTCGAGCAAGGCCAACACGAGCCACTCGCCCGCCCGCCACCCGGTGCGCGCGCTGATCGTGACGCCGACGCGCGAGCTCGCGGCACAGGTCGAGGAAAGCGTCCGCACCTACGGCAAGTACATCAAGCTCTCGTCGGTGACGATCTACGGCGGCGTCGGCATGCAGCCGCAGATCGACGCGCTGCGCCGGGGCGTCGACATCCTCGTCGCCACGCCCGGCCGCCTGCTCGACCACGTGCAGCAGAAGACGGTCGACCTGCGCCAGGTCGAGATCCTGGTGCTCGACGAAGCCGACCGCATGCTCGACATGGGCTTCATCCACGACATCCGCAAGATCCTCGCTCTCCTTCCCGCGCAGCGTCAGAACCTGCTCTTCTCCGCGACGTTCCCGGAAGAGATCCGCAAGCTCGCCGGCGGTTTCATGAAGTCGCCGGTAACGGTGGAGGTGGCGCGGCGCAATACTCCTGCCGAGCTCGTCGCGCAGGTCCAGCACCCGGTGGATGCCGGCCGCAAGCGCGAGCTGCTCGCCCACCTCGTCAAGGCCAACGACTGGAAGCAGGTGCTGGTCTTCTGCAAGACCAAGCACGGCGCCAATCGCCTCGCCCAGCAGCTCACCCGTGACGGCATCCATGCCGACGCGATCCATGGCAACAAGAGCCAGAACGCGCGCATCCGCGCGCTCGACGATTTCAAGGAAGGCAAGGTCCGCGTGCTGGTCGCGACCGACATCGCGGCGCGCGGCCTCGACATCGAGGCCCTGCCGCACGTCGTCAACTACGACCTGCCGCATGTCGCCGAGGACTATGTGCACCGCATCGGCCGCACCGGCCGCGCGGGCGCCGAAGGCGAAGCCGTGTCGCTCGTCAGCCACGAAGACCGTCCGCTCATGGCGGCGATCGAGAAGCTGATGAACCGCAAGGTCGAGGCGCGTCCGGTCGAAGGTTTCGAGGCCGGTTCCACCGCCCCGCGTCGCGAGGAGCAGGACCGCCAGCCGCGGCACGACGGCCGCCGGCAGCAACAGCAGCAGCCGCGCCGCAACGGCCAGCACCGCCATCGCGCGAGTGGACAAGGCCGGGGCAACGGACAGTCCCGCGGCAACGGACAGTCCCGCGGCAATGGGCAGTTCCGGGGCAACGGACAGCAGTCACGCCGCGACCAGCCGCGCCGTGCGGACCCGATGCAGGACTCGGCGCGCGAAGACCAGATTCGCGACGCCCGCGCCCGCATGGCAGCGGAAGGCGAGAAGTTGCCACCGCGCCAGCCGCGCTCGCAGGCAAGGAGCTCGCGCCAGCAGCAGTGGGATCCGCGCCGCTCGGAGCCGCGCGAGCCCGCCTATGCGCAGCAGCCGAAGCCCGACCCGTCGCGCCCGGCGCCGGTCATCCAGCGCAAGCGCAGCTTCGCCGGCATAGTCGGAGCGCTCCTCGGTCGCAAGCCTCAGACAGAGGAATGACAGCGGCACGCCGCTTGCACTAGGTCATCTATTCACCTAGGAGGCGTGCCCATGAGAGAGCAATTCACCGATCTGGTCGATCAGGCCACCCCGTATTACAACTCCGCGCGCGATTCCACCATGCGCGGCGTGAGAAGCGCTTACAACACCGCCCGCGACTATCCGGGCACCATCGCCGCGGTCGTCGTCGGCGTCGGCATCACCAGCTTCCTGCTGTGGGCCGCGCGCCGCGCCGGCGGCTGGCGCAACCTGCAGGCGGACGCCATGGACCGCGCCCGCCAAGGCTATGACTACGCTCGCGAGGGCTACGGCCGCGCGCGCGACATCGTCAAGGATCGCGCCGCGCGCTTCAGAAACGAATCGCCCGAGGAGCTTTCGTAGGCGGGGAAGGCCCGGCGTCCTGCATCGTCGTGGCGAAGAGGTCGTACACGCCCGCCCATGCCGCGCGCACGGCCGGCGTGAAGGCCTCTTCCAGCACCTGCTCCAGCATCCAGAGCAGCGCGATCCTCGCGAGCTCGTAATGTCGCGGCTTCACGCCGTACACCGCATGGCGCTGGCCGAGCTGGCGCACCGCGAGCATGATGCGCTCCGGACGGGAAAGCGAGCCGACCACGACACTGATCATTGAGGTCAGGTTCCGGCCCTGCTCCCGCGCATCGTCGTGGAAGAGCCTCTGGATCGACGAATCGAGGCTGAACAGCTTGCCGTAGAAGAACTCCGCTGCCGTATCACCCACCGGCAGCACCGCGCGCCACGTCTGCTGCACCAGCTGCACTTGATCCGGAGTCATTGGACCTCCCGCCGCCTCGCGTTCGCAAATCGCATGCCATTGGATCCTTCTGGCAAAACGCGCCTTCTCGTGGCGTTCGCGCACTGTCCTGGAGCGTCGGCGGCCGCGCGTGCACCTTAAACTAACGGCATGCGCGAACCTCAAGCCCGCACCATCTACCTCAAGGACTACACCCCGCCCGCGTTCAAAGTCGACACGGTCGAGCTCGACATCGACATCCGCGAAGACCACGCGGTGGTGAGTGCGAAGCTCGCCCTCCGCAGAAATGCGCCGGGACCGCTGGTCCTGGACGGCGATGAAGTCGAGCTCGTCTCGCTGAAGCTCGATGGCCGCGACGTGAAGTACGACCTCACGCCCGAGCGGCTCACGGTCCACGACGTGCCGGATCGCTTCACGCTCGAGACGGTGAGCCGCATCGTGCCGCAGAAGAACACCAAGCTCGAAGGTCTTTACGCGACGAAGAACGGCTTCGTCACGCAGTGCGAGGCCGAGGGCTTCCGCCGCATCACGTGGTTCGTCGACCGGCCCGACGTGATGGCGAAGTACACGACCACCGTGCGCGCGAAGTATCCGGTGCTGCTGTCGAACGGCAACCTCGTCGACTCGGGGCCGGGCTGGGCGAAGTTCCATGACCCGTTCCCGAAGCCCTCTTATTTGTTCGCCCTGGTCGCGGCGAACCTGGACGTGCTGGAAGACGAGTACCAGGGCAAAAAGCTCTACGTGTACGTCGAGCCCGGCAAGCTCGACCAGGCCGGCTGGGCGATGGATTGCCTCAAG
>DATMIG010000041.1:0-8334 GCA_035554335.1 Burkholderiales bacterium | reverse complement strand
GGCATAGGCATCCGACGCATCGACGGCGAGGGCGGCCCGGTGGCTCGCCGCCGCGCCTTCCACGTCGCCGAGCGCTTCCAGCGCGATGCCGAGATTGACGTGGGCGCGCGCATGGTTCGGCGCGGCGGCCACGGCCCGGCGGTAGATGTCGCGCGCTTCCTCGAGTCGCCCGCCGTCTTCCGCGCGATTGCCTTCCGCGATGAGGCGGTCGGCCTCATCGCGTGCTCGCGCGCTCATTGCGTAAGAACTGCTTCGAGCCCGCGCACCGCCTCGACGTCCTGATAGAGGCGCGGCCGCGCTTCTTCCATCGCCGCGACGATCGATCGGCGGCGCGCGCGATCCTGCACCAGGCTGACCGCAAGCTCCACGTACGCGGCTTCGGTCGGGGTGACGAGCGACTCCAGGCCCATGCGTCTCAGGATACCGCTCGCCAGCCGCCCGCGCATGAAGCGGCCCTCGCGCGTGACGATCGGCAGGCCGCACTCGACGGCGCGCAAGGCGGTGTTGAATCCCGAAAAGCCCACGGTGTCGAGATAGACGCTCGCCGCGCGCAGCACGGCCTGGAATCCGCCGCCGCTTTGCCACGGCAGGAACACGACATGGCGCGCGTAGTCCACGCCGCGCGCGGCAAAGGCTTTGGCGAGGCGCGCCTTCAGGCGCTCGGAAAGGAAGCGGTTGCCATGCGTGAAGAACACGAGCCGGCAGTTGCCGAGCCGGCGCGCGATGTCGGCGAGCATCGCGTCGTGCTCGGGCATGTACTTGAACGGCACGCCGGCACAGACGAGAAGCGGCTCATCGACGCCCGCCAGCTCGGCCGGCAAGGCGCCCGGCGCCGCGCTCGAGCGCTCGAAATAGCAGCCTAGGTGAGGCAGGCGCACCAGCTTCTCCGTGTAATAGGCGTCCGCCTCGGCCGGCTCGAGATCGGCAGCCGACAGGTAGTAGTCCATGGTCGGCAGGCCGGTCGTCTCCGGATGCCCCCAGCTTGCCGCCTGCAGCGGGGCGAGGCGCAGGCTCGCGAGACGCATGCTCATCGGATCCATGCCGACCTCGGGGTAGATGATCGCGTCGGGCTCGACACGCTGGATAGCCTCCACCCAGGCGCGCACGTCCCTGGGCCCGGCCTCGTAGCGGTCGACGTGGGCGCGCGCGAAGGCCGTCGCCGCGTCCTCGCCTCGACCGACATCGAATGCGAACAGCGCAAACCGCCGGCGATCCATCTGCTCCAGCCAGCCTTTCAGGTGCGAGTTCCACACGGAATGATTACGGAAGTAGGACGACACGAAAGCGATGCGCCGCTTTTCCGGCGCTCGCGTGGCGCGGCGGGCCGGCCTTGCCAACCCTTCGCGCTCCTGCCATTGGCCCATCAGCCGTGCACAGAGGCTCCCGTAGCGCGCGAGGAGGTCGCGGTTGTCCTGCTCCTGATAGGCGAGGGGAAACGGCTGGTCCGCGCCGACGGCCGCATCGCCTCGCACAGAAGGCGACGCGGCGAACCACCGTTCGAGCCGCTCGAGCGCGCTCGCAAAGCGTTCGCGGCAGCGGGCGGGCTGCTCCTGCGTCTCGTACACCGAGGGAAGCGGCGCCATCGCCGCCGACCAGCGCGCTTCCACGAAATCCGGTTGCAGGGCCAGCGCGCGCTCGTAGCTGGCGAGCGCCTCGTCGATGCGATCGAGCTCGTGCAGCGCGTGGCCGAGCGCATGGTGCGCGCTGGCCAGGTCCGGCTTGAGCGCGAGCGCCTGGCCGAGCGCGGCAATCGCGGCCTCCCATTGCCCGAGCTCGCGCTCGACGAGCCCCAGGTTGTAATGCGTCTCCGCCCGCTGCGGAGCCAGCGCGATCAGCCGGCGATAGCATTCGCGCGCTTCGGCGAATCGCCCGAGCTCGTGGCTCAGCACGCCGAGGAGGTGCAGGGCATCCAGGTTGCGCGCATCGTCCGCCAGGACTGCCCGATAGCCGGCCTCCGCCTCGGCATGGCGGCCGGCCTGATGATCCTCGGCGGCCTGCGACAGGCGGATTTGCGCGAGCACCGCCCGGGCGGCCGCGTCGTCGGGTCGTGCCGCGAGGCCGGCCGCCAGGTCGGCGCCCGCATCGCGCCATCTGCCGAGCGAACGTCGGGCGTAGCCGCGCACGATGCGCGCCTCCGGAAAGTCGGGCCGCGCCGCGAGCGCTTGGGTCAGGCGCTGGTCGGCGTCGCCATACGCGCCTCGCGTGTAGAGCAGCTTGCCGAGGTTGTAGTTGGCGAATGGATTGTCCGGTTCAAGGTCAAGGGCCCGCTCGTACGCGTGGCGCGCGCCCTCGTCGTCGCCGGCTGCTTCGAGGCCGATGCCGAGGTTCAGGTGGGCGCGCGCGCTGGCCGGCGCAAGCTCCACGGCGCGCCGATAGAGCACGCAGGCCGCCGCGCAATCGCCGGACGCTTCGATGCGATTGCCCTCCGCGATCAGGCGGTCGAGCTCCGTCACGCGGGCGGGCGCACCTGAAGCAGGAATTCCTCCAGGGCGCGAATCGGAGCCGGATCTTCGTACAGGCCGGGGCGCGCCTTCTCCATGCGCTGGCGCACCGATTGACGGTAAGACTGATCCGCGGCGAGCCGCACCGCGAGCTCGACATAGGCTTCCTCGGTCGGCGTCACGAGCTCCGGCAAGCCGAGCTGCTTGACGATGGCGCTGGCGAGGCGCCCGCGCAGGAAGCGGCCTTCGCGGCAGACGATCGGCAATCCCGCCTCTACCGCATACAGCGCCGTGTTGAAGCCGGAAAACCCGATCGTGTCGAGGTAAACGTCGGCACGCTGCAGGACGCCGAGGAAACCGCCCGCCGGCTGCCAGGGCATGAAGGTGACGAAGCGCTCGTAAGACAGGCCATGCGCCGCGAATGCCGCCTGCAGCCTGCGCTCGAGGCGCTGGGACAGCCGCTCGGCGCGAGTCCTGAAAAAGACGAACCGGCACCTGCCCAGACGGCGCGCGATCTCGGGGAATACCCAGTCGTGGCGCGGCGCGTACTTGAACGGCACGCCCGGACAAACCAATAGCGGCGTGTCGGCGTCCAGCCGGAGGGCGGAAAGATCGGGGGCGGTGGCTGCCGTCGCCACCCGGCGGAAGCGGCAGCCCAGATTGGGCAAACGGACCAGCCGCTCGGTGTAATACGCATCCGCTCCGTCGGGCTCGAGCGCTTCGGACGAAAGGTAATAGTCGATCGTCGGCAGGCCGGTGGTTTCGGGATGCCCCCAGGTCGCGACCTGCACGCTGGCGAGGCGCAGGCTCGCCAGGCGCACCGTCATCGGGTCGATGCCGACCTCGGGGTAGATGATCACATCCGGCGCCTGGCGCGCGATCGATGCCGCCCAATTCGCCAGATCCTGCGGTCCGCGCTCGTAATAGGCGGACCGGGTCTTGGCGATCTCGGTCTCGTTGTCTTCGTGGACGCCGAGATGAAAGGCGCAGAGCGCGATCCTCCGCGGGTCGAGCGCCTCGAACCAGCCGCGGGTGATGGCGGACCAGACGGAATGGTTACGCAGGTGGGCCGATACGACGGCGACGCGAAGCGGACGCTGGCGCGCGGCAGCAGGCACGGGCAGCCGCTGCGCCGTTCTCCAGTGCTCCATCAGGCGGGCACACAGCCGGCCGTATCGCTCGAGGAGCGGCCGGTTGTCCTCTTCCTGATAGGCGAGCTCGAACGGCTGGTCCGTGCCGACGGCCACCGCGGCATGCCGCAGGCGAGCTGGGTCGAACCAGCGATCGAGATCCTCGAGCTCAGCGGCGAAACGCGCACGCGATGCCGCGACATCCCCGCCCTGCTCCGGCACGGCGGGGAGCTGTGCAATCGCTCGCGACCAGCGCGCCTGGGCGTGCTCCGGGTCGATGGCAAGTGCCCGGTCGAAGCACGCGATCGCCTCGGCGCCGGCGCCGGTATCGCGCAGCGCATGCCCGAGTCCGAACGCGGCATCGGCATAAGCGGGACGCAGCTCGAGCGCGCGCCGAAAGCTCTCGATGGCCGGCTCGTTGCGGCCCTCCTCGCGAAGCGCTACGCCGAGGTTGTAGTGCGCCTCGGCGAACGCCGGCGCGGACGCGATGGCGCCCCGGTAACGCTCGATGGCCTCGGGCAGGTGCCCCAGCTCCTTCAAGGCAGTGGCGAGGTTGCACAGCGCGGCGGCATGCTCCGGCTGCCGGCGCAGGAGATCGCGATAGCAATCGATCGCCTCCGCGAGGCGACCTTCGCTTGCATGGATACCCGCCATGTGGAAAAGCGCCTCGGCGTGGCCGGGGTCGCGCGCCAGCGCCTGCCGGTACGAATCCAGTGCGGCGGCGGCTTCGCCTCGCGCCAGCCGCGCGCGGGCGAGGTCGGCATGCGCCTGTGCGTGGTCCGGGCGAAGCTCGGTCGAGCGCGCGAGCAGTTCAACGGCGCGAGACAAGTCGCCCGACTGATACGCGAGCACGCCGAGCGCATGAAGCGCGCGCGCATCCCGCGGATCCTGCGCGAGCAAGCCGGACGCGATCTCGGTGAGAACGCCGCGCGCCGCGGCGTCCGCCGAACGCTTCTGGACACCGAGCCGCAGCTCGTCTGCCGCCGCCGGCAGATCGCCGAGCGCCTGCAGCACGTAGCCCCGCACGATGCGGGCTTCGGGAAACTCGGGTCGGCTGCCCAGCGCCCGGCGCAGCAGCCGGTCCGACTCGGCGTAGCTGCGGCGCAGGAACAGAAGCTTGCCGAGGTTGTACGCCGCCGCGGCGTTTTCCGCGTCGAGCCGCAGCGCATTTTCGTAGCAGGCTTTCGCGCCTGCTTCGTCGCCGCTTGCTTCCAGCGCGACTCCGAGGTCGACGTGCGCGCGCGAATATCGCGGCGCGATGGCGAGCGCCTGCCGATAGCGCTCGCAGGCGCTCGCGAGATCACCGGCGTCCTCGAGCCGGTTTCCCTCCGTGACCAATTGTTCGGCGGCCGTGACGTCGGCGTCGCGGCCACCGGCCCGCTCGCGTTTCCACAGCCAGCCCAGCACGACGGCCATTCTAAGCGGCGCCGCGTATAATTCGACGCCCATCACGATCGGCGAGGGATAGTGAACTGGTTTTCCACGAAGGAGGTCGATGCCCTCGCCGATGCCATCGTCGCCGAGTTGCGCGAACGCTTCCCGCAAGGCGGCACCGATCTTTCCACCCGCAAGTCCGCCGAGAAAGCCATGAAGGCGCTCGAGCGCATGGCGGGCGACATCACGCGCTTCGCCGCACAGCGCAGTCCGAACATGTATCAGAAGGCCCGCTTCGGCAATCGCATCAAGTGGGCCCTGAAGGACGCCGGCTACCCCGCGCCCTTCATCGACGTCGTCACGCACGAGTTCGTCAAGCAGCTCACGCTTTCCGCCTCGCGCCGCGGGCGCAAGCGGTAAATGCTCTCCTCGGGTTGGGAAGCGCTCGAACGCGACCAGTTCGCGGACGCGGAGGCGCTCGCGCGTCAGGCGCTGCAACGCGCGCCGGCGGACAGCGAAGCGTGGTATCTGCTCGGCAGCGCGCTGCTTTTCCAGGAGCGCTTTCAGGAGGCGCTCGGACCTCTGTCGGAGGCCGCGAAGTCCCTGCGCCGGCGCGGCGTGCGCCACCGCCTGGGATATTGCTTCCTGGCGGTCGGTGACCTTGCCGCCGCGGAGACGGCGCTGCGCGAGGAAGTCCGCGACCACCCGGAGGTCGTGAACGCGCACAACGCGCTCGGCGTGGCGCTGGCGCGCCAGGGGAAACACGCCGAAGCGCTCGCGGTGTTCCAGGCGGTGCTCCTCCGCGAGCCGGATTCGGAGGAGGCGAACAACAACGTGGCCAACGTGCTGAGCGAATTGGGGCGTGACGAGGAAGCGCTGCCGTACCTGCAGAGCGTCGTTCGCATCAACCCACGGCATGCGGATGCGCAATACAACCTGGGCACTGTGCTACAGAGTCTCGGACGTCACGAGGAAGCGATCGACGCGTTCGAGAGCGCGTTGCGCGGGGCGCCGGGCAACTCGTACGCGCTCGGGTACCTCGCTTGGAATGAGCTGGCCATCTGCCGCTGGCGCGAGCTGCCGGCACGCATCGAGGCCTTGCGCCGGCAGATCGGCGAAAAGGCTGCTGCCGCGCCGTTCGTGGTGGTTGCGTTGCCGGTCACCCTGGCCGAGCAGCGGGTTTGCGCGGAGCTGCATGTACGCCACACGCTTTCCCAGGCGCGCGCTCCCCTCTGGCAGGGTACGCGCCAGCGCCGCGGGCGCCTGCGCCTCGCGTATCTGTCGGCGGATTTCCACGAGCACGCGACGGCGTACCTCGCGGTGCGGCTGTTCGAGCTGCACGATCGCTCGCAATTCGAGACGCTCGCTGTCTCTTATGGCAAGCCGGAGGCGAGCCCGATGCGTCGGCGCCTCGAGCATGCCTTCGACGCGTTCATCGACGTGCGCACGCGGAGCGATCGGGAGATCGCCGAGCTGCTGCGCGAGCGGGAAATCGACGTGGCCGTCGATCTCAAGGGGCATACGACCGGCGCCCGGCTCGGCATCCTCGCCTACCGGCCGGCACCGGTTCAGGTCACCTATCTCGGCTTCCCGGGCACCACGGGCGCGGCGTTCATCGATTACGTCCTGGCCGATCGCTTCGTCATTCCGGAAGCGGAGCACGGCGCATACACCGAAAAAGTCGCGTACCTGCCCGATTGCTACCAGGTGAACGACTCGACGCGCACGATCGCGACTGGCCAGACGGATCGCGCCGCGCTCGGCCTGCCGCTCCGTGCCTTCGTGTTCTGCTGTTTCAACAACAGCTACAAGATCCGGCCGGCCGTTTTTGCCGTCTGGATGCGGCTCCTCGCCGCCGTTCCGGACAGCGTCCTCTGGCTCCTCGTCGACAACGCGAGCGCGGCACGCAACCTGCGGGACGCCGCGGCTTCAGCGGGCATCGATGCGCAGCGCCTGGTGTTCGCGCCGCGCGCGCCGCATGGCGAGCATCTCGCGCGCCAGCGGATGGCGGATCTTTTCCTCGATACGGTGCCGTACAACGCTCACACCACGGCCAGCGACGCGCTGTGGGCCGGGCTCCCCGTGCTGACGGTTGCGGGGTCCACCTTCGCCGGGCGCGTCGCGGGCAGTCTGCTCCAGGCCATCGGGCTGCCGGAGCTCGTCTGCACGAGCCTGGAAGAATACGAAAGGCTGGCGCTCAGATTGGCCCGGGACGGCGCCCTTCTGGGCGATTACAAAAGGCGGCTGCGCGAGAACCGTGACATCTTTCCGCTCTTCGATACCGACCGTTTCCGGCGGCATATCGAGAGCGCGTACCGGACCATGTGGGAGCGTCAGGAAAAAGCGCTGCCACCTATGTCGTTCCGGGTGACCGAAATTTGATTGGCGGGGTGACGCGTTCTGTCACTTTGCAGCCGGCGCCCGCCGGGAAAAAATCACGCGATGCCGCCAAACCTTTGATTTGCGGGCCTCGGAGCGAGGCGCCCGGCCGCTGGCATAGCGCTTGCGGACTGTCGGGTGCACGCGCCAGTAGGGGCGGCAAACCTTCATAACCAGGGAGTCATCATGAAACAGCTTCAACAGGGCTTTACGCTCATCGAACTGATGATCGTGGTCGCGATCATCGGCATTCTGGCGGCCGTCGCGCTGCCGGCGTACCAGGACTACACGGTGCGCGCCAAGATGTCGGAAGTGATTCTGGCCATGAGCGCCTGCCGTACGTCGATCACGGAGCTCTATCAGACCGGCGGTACGCCCCCGGGAGCCAACAACTGGGGCTGCGAAGGCGTGACTTCGAAATACGTTGCCAGCCTCGGCACCGATGACAACGGCGTCATCACCGCGACGATCCAGGGCATCAACACCGACGTGAACACCAAGAAAGTCACGCTCATCCCGATGATCGGCAGCGCTGTGGCGACCACCGCCGCCTTCGGCTCGGGCGTGAACGGCTGGACGTGCGGTGGTACGGGCACGGACCTGTCGAAGAAATACCTGCCGGGCTCCTGCCGCGGCGCGTAACAGGTCTTTCGCTGCACAAAAAGGTACCCCTCGGGGTACCTTTTTTTTTACCCTGTCACCCGAGGCTGGCCGGCCTTGAGCGCCGGCACGGTGCGCAAGCCGCGCAGATAGCGCACCGCCAGGTTCCAAACCGGCTCGCCGCTGATGCCTTCGGCCACCGGCGCCCACCCGGCCACCTTGTAGCGCTGGTTCGCCTCCATCGGCTTTCCGCGCACGCGCAGGTCGGAGATCCGGCGGCCGACGCGGGCCGACGGCGCAATGGCATAGGAAAGGCCGGCGACGCGCACCATATCGCCACCCTGCTGCAGGTAGGGGTCGGGGTTGAAGAGGTTATCGGCGATGTCTTCCAGCATGCTCTTGATCTGCGC
>DATMIG010000040.1:0-11297 GCA_035554335.1 Burkholderiales bacterium | reverse complement strand
AACATCGGCCGCGTCTCGGTCTGGATCTTCGCCATCATCGTCGCCGTAAATCAGATCGGCATCGCGCAGACGCTCCTCAACACGCTCTTCATGGGCGCCGTGGCGCTCGTCACCATCGCGCTCGGGCTCGCCTTCGGCCTGGGCGGCCGCGATCTCGCGGGCAAGCTCCTCAACAAGTGGTACGAGGAAGGCCGCGAGCAGGCCCCCAAGATCGCCGAGGCGGGCGAGCATGTCTCGGGCGGTGGCGCCCCGGCGCGCGGCTACAGCAACGAGGAAAATGGCCACCACTAGCATCCTGCTCGCGGCGCTCGCCGCCGGCATCGCTCATGGCCAGTCTCAACAGCCGCAGAAAAAGCCGGCGCCGCGGCTCAGCGAGCGCCAGGCGGAGCGCAGCGCCGAGCGCGACCGCATGATTGCCTGCGACCGTCAGGCGCGCGAGGCGAAGCTGTCCACGGCCAAGCGGCATGACTTCATTCGCGACTGCATCAAGAGCGATAACGCTGCCGCCGGCGGCGACGCGAAGAAATGAGGTTCGCGTTCGCCCTTCTCGCGCTCGTCTTTCATCCGGGCGCCTGGGGCGCGGACGACCTCAAGCCGCACCAGCAGCGCATGCGCGCGTGCAACACGCGCGCGGACCAGAAGGGCATCACGGCGGGCGAGCGCAACCATTTCATGCGGGCATGCCTGAACGGCGCGAAGGGCGACGGCAAGGAGCTCACGCCGCACCAGCAGCGCAGCCAGGCCTGCACCGGTCAGGCGCGCAGCAAGCGCCTGCAGGGCGCCGAGCGGCGCGGCTTCATGAGCGAGTGCGAGAAGCCCCCGGTCAAGCAGGCGGCGGCGGAGGACCAGCGGATGAAGGACTGCGCGAGCCGCGCGGACAAGCGGCGGCTCGAAGGCGACGATCGCGAGCGCTATCTCAACGGCTGTCGGAGCGCTGCAAAGGCCGCCACCGCTCAATAAACGGCCGGGCGCGCCGCTCCAGGGCGTCCAGCGCTTTCGCGACGCTCAGCGATTCCTCGGCGACGAGGAGGGCGCCGAGCGCGATCACCAGCATGCCGGGACCGGGCAGCGGCAGGAGCACGATGCCCGCCAGC
Organism: Burkholderiales bacterium; assembly: GCA_035554335.1. Taxonomy (GTDB): domain Bacteria; phylum Pseudomonadota; class Gammaproteobacteria; order Burkholderiales; family SG8-39; genus SCGC-AG-212-J23. The sequence continues at coordinate 10,203 of DATMIG010000040.1, read as the reverse complement.
GCGATCAGCGCGCCGGCGACGATCACCGCCCACTTGGGCCGCCCGGGTGACGGCGTTTCCCGTGCCGCCGCTCGTAGCGCGCGCGGAAGCGGCGGCCGGGCTCGCCCTGCCGCAGCTCCCGCCAGCGCGTTCTGAGCCCGTCGATCACCGGGGTGACGTCCTCACTTCAGTTTCTGGCCGCCGCGCACTTCGCCGCGCCAGCCGCCGCTCTCGGCGCCGCGGCTCTCGATGAACTCCTTGAACTGCTTCACCGTCTTTTCGACGCGGCCGCTCATCACGCCGATGGCGTCGCCCGCCTTCTCGATGGCGCCCTGCGGCTCGTACTCCATGGTGAGGTTGACGCGCGTGCTGTCCGGGCCGAGAGGCTCGAAGCGCACGCTGCCGGCGTTCGGCGCGTCGGGCGTGGTGCTGCGCCAGGCGATGCGCTGATCGGGGACCTGCTCGACGATCTCGGCGTCCCACTCCTTGTCCTTGCCCCAGATCTCGGCGCGCCAGTGCTGGTGCGTGTCGTCGAGCTGCCGCACCTCCTTCACGCCGGTCATGAACTTCGGAAACTCCTCGAACTGCGTCCACTGGTTATAAACGGTGCGCACGGGACAGCGCACCTCGATGCTCTTCTCGATCCGTTCCATGGGGCCACCTTTCGAAGGAATACGGCAGAGCCATCGCAACCGCCATGCCCGGAACGGAAATTGCGCAGCCGGAAGCCAAATTGGAGATCATCTCGTCGACGAATGGCTCGAGCGCGGCCTTGCGTCGTTCCGCCCCGGGGTGGACGCGGCCGCCTCGTGATGCCCATTCCGGCGACGCCGACCGACTACGAGCGCAACGAAAGCGGCCTCGAGCGCGCCGAATTCGTCACCGCGAATTGCCTGGTCCGGAAGGAAATCCCCGGCGCTCTATCGCAGCCGCATCCGCCGTCGTCCGGGCTGTGCTCACCGCGCGCTTCTGCTTGCACCGGCTGCGCGGCACGTCCAAGTCGCCGGCGCACATCGCCGAGATGGTGGTGACCTCGATCCACATCCCGCCGCTCTCGGTCTTCTGGCGCCTCGTCGGCGATCAGGTTCCGCGCGGCGTTCCTATGAGGCCTACAGCCCGTACCTGCAAGGGTTGCGCCGTTTACCGCGGCCACTTCTAATAGGGGCCGATGATCCCAGCCCAGGAAGCCCTCGCGCGGCTGAAGGAAGGCAACCGCCGCTTCGTGAGCGGCGAGCGGAAGCTCGACACTGGCCTTTCGCACGCCCAGCGCGCCGCCGCCGCGCGCAACCTGCTGCCCTTCGCCATCGTCCTGGGCTGCTCGGACGCCCGCGTGCCGGCGGAAGTCGTGTTCGACCAGGGGCTCGGCGACCTCTTCGTGATCCGCGTCGCCGGCAACATCGTCTCGCCGTCGCAGGTCGGCTCGGTCGAGTTCGCGGCTGAGCGCTTCGGCACCCAGCTGGTCGTCGTGCTGGGCCACACGCAATGCGGCGCCATCCTCGCCACGCTGGAAGCGGTGCGCCACCAGGCCGACCACCCGGAGAACGTGCTCACCATCGTCGAGCGCATCCGGCCCTCGGTGCAGACGCTGCTCGAGCTGCGGCCGCGCGCGAGCGAGGAAGAGCTCATCCACCACGCCGTGCGCGCCAACGTGCGCGCGTCGGTCGACCACCTCCGCCACGGCTCCGCGCTCCTCGAGACGCTGATCCGCAAGGGGAGCCTGTCGATAGTCGGCGCCGAGTATTCCCTCGAAACCGGGCAAGTCGAGTTCTTCCAGACCTGATTTAACCGGTAGCTAGCGCGCCGTGATGTCGGGACAGCGACGCGTCGGATCGCCGCCGCGCCAGTCATGGAACGCACTACCGTAACCGTGGTCGTAATCCGTATGCGGACCACGCGATCAATCCAGGCGGCGCTCCTGCTCGGCTTCGGCCTGGGCGCCTTCTTCGAGGGCAGCCTGCTGCACGGGGTAACGGGCATGTTCTATCTGGGGGCATGGGCGGTGTGCGTCGCCGGCGTGGCGCTCCTCTGGACCGCGATGCGCGGCCCGGGTCCGCTGCCCTCCGGGCGCACCTTCGTCGGCAGTTATGTGATCGGCTGGGGCGTGTTCAACATCCTCGAGGCGCTCGCGCGCCACGACATCAGCCGCGACTGGCTGCTCTTCGGCACCGGCGTCGGATTCGTGCTGCTCGGGGTAATCCTGCGCCGCATGCAGGACCATTCGTTCATCGAGCGGCGCTCGGGCTTCGACCGCCGTTCCGCTTCGCCGCTGCGCTAAGCCGCTCCTTAATGGAGCGTGGCGGCGAGTTCCGTCGGATCCACCGGCTTCACGAGGTGGAGGTCGAAGCCGGCCTCGCGGGCGCGCTGCCGGTCGGCTTCCTGGCCCCAGCCGGTGATGGCGACGATGCGGAAGCCTTCCTCGCGCCGGATGTGGCGCAGGCGGCGCGCGACCTCGTAACCGTCCATGCCATCGGGCAGGCCGATGTCGAGCAGGACGATCTGCGGCCGGAATGCCTCCGCCGCGCGCAGCGCCGACGCGCCGTCGTGCACTATCTCGGTCTCGTGGCCGAGCGAGCGCAGCAGATGGCCCAGCGTGACCGCGGAATCCACGTTGTCGTCGACGATGAGGATGCGCTTCGGCGATTGCGCAGCGACCGGCGTTGCTCCGCGTCCCTCTGACTGGGTCATTTCCACTGCTGCCAGTGGAAGCTCGAGCGTGAACACGCTGCCGCGGCCCTTGCCTTCGCTCGCCGCGATCAGCCGGCCGCCGTGCAGCTCGATGATGCGCCGCGCTAGGGCGAGGCCGATGCCGAGGCCGCTGCCGACGCGCTCCACCGGGTCGAGGCCCTGCACGAACATGCCGAAGATCCGCTCCAGCATTTCGGGCTCGATGCCGCGGCCGGTGTCGCGCACGCGGATCAAGGCACACCGACCCTCGATGCCGCCTTCGACCGAGATCGCGCCGCCGGCCGGCGTGTAGCGCGCCGCGTTGTTGAGCAGGTTGGCGAGCGCCTGCGTGAGGCGCTGCGCGTCCCCCATCACGCCCAGCCCGCGCGGCACGTTGACCTCCAGGCGATGGTGCGACTGCTCGATGAACGGCGTGGCGGTTTCGACCGCCAGGCGTACCACCTCGTCGAGGTCGACCGGCTCGCGCTTCAGCGCGAGCTGGCCGCGCGTGACGCGCGTGGTGTCGAGCAGATCGTCGACCAGTCGGACGAGCTGGGTGGTCTGCCGCTCGATGGTCTTGCGCATCGTCTCGTGCACCGCTTCGCCGGCGGGATGCCGCGCCATCACCTCGGTGGCGAGGCGGATCGGCGCGAGCGGGTTCCTCAGCTCGTGCGCGAGGATGCCGAGGAACTCGCTTACGTTGGCGGCTGCCTTTTCCAGGTCCTGCATATGGCGCTGCTTCGTGAGGTCCTGCGTCACCTTGGCGAAGCCGCGCAGCCGGCCTTCGTCGTCGTGGACCGGCGAGACGACGAAGCGCGCCCAGAAGCGCGACCCGTCCTTGCGGATGCGCCAGCCTTCGCCTTCGGCGTGGCCTTCGCGTCGCGCCTGCGCGAGCTCTTCCCACGGCTTGCCGGCCTCGACGTCGGCCGCCTCGTAGAAGAGCGAAAAATGGCGGCCGAGCACGTGCTCGCGGCTGTAGCCCTTGATGCGCTCCGCGCCCGTGTTCCAGCTGCTGATCAGGCCCTCGGGATCGAGCATGTAGATGGCGTAGTCCTGCACGCTCTCGATCATCAGCCGCAGGCGCTCCTCGCTCTGGCGCAGCGCCTCTTCCTGCTCGCGCCGCTGCGTGAGGTCGCGCGTGATCTTGGAGAAGCCGATCAGCTTGCCGTTATCGTCGCGCAGCGCGGTTATCACGACGTTGGCCCAGAAGCGCGAGCCGTCCTTGCGCACGCGCCAGCCCTCGTCCTCGAAGCGGCCTTCGCTCGTCGCGACCTTCAGCTCGTACGCCGGCCAGCCGCGCTGCACCGCCCCCGAAGTGTAGAAGACGGAGAAGTGCCGGCCGATGATCTCGTCGGGCGCATAGCCTTTCAGGCGCTGCGCGCCGAGGTTCCAGGTCTGGATGCGGCCGGCGGGATCGAGGACGAAAAGCGCATAGTCGCGGGCCTGCTCGATGAGCAGGCGATAGACGCGCGGATCGACGGCCTTGTTAGCTTTCTCCATGGCGTCGCGATGCAGGAGCGAGTCTCGACCTTAGCACGCCGAGCATTTCGCCAATACCGTGGAATTTCACACGATAGGCAGTGCGGCCTGACAGGCCCTGACGAGCCGCCGCGAGGCACGCCGCTAAGCTAGCCGGCGCAACAAGGGAGGCGGATGCCAAAGGATTTCAATCTCGGGCTCGTATTCCTGTCCTATCTCGTCGCGGTGACGGCGTCGCACGTGACGCTGCTCCTCGCGGCACGGGTGCGCGACCCGCATTCGACGAGCTGGAAGCTGTGGGTGGTGTGCGGCGGCTTCGCCATGGGCATCGGCATCTGGTCGATGCACTTCGTCGCCACGCTCGCGCTGAAGCTGCCGATCCAGGTGATGTACGACCTGTCGTTGACGGCGCTCTCCTGGATCTTCGCCATCGTGGCCTGCGGCGCGGCGTTCGTCGTGCTGAGGCGCACCAGCGGCAAGCACCACGAGTTTCTGCTGCCCGGCGCGCTGATCGGCATCGGCATCGCGGCCATGCACTACACGGGCGACGCCTCGATGCGCCTCGCGCCGGCAATCCGCTACGAGCCGCTGCTCTTCGTCGCCTCGGTGCTGATCGCCATCGGCGCGGCGACGGCGGCGCTCTGGATCGCCTTCCACCTCGCCAAGCAGAGGGCGGTGTTCACCAATTTCGGCGCCGCGCTCGTCATGGGCGCGGCCGTGGTGGGCATGCATTTCACCGCCGTGGCCGCGGCGCGCTTCGCGCCCGACGCCATCTGTCTCGCCTCGGGGCCGCGCCTCGACGAGGCGTGGATGGCCTACACCATCGGCAGCTTCACCTTCGTCATCCTCACCGCCACCATGCTCCTCTCCGCGTACGACTCGCGCGTCTCCGGCGTCATCGCGACCGGCGCCGAGCAGCTGCGCCAGGCGAACGAGCAGCTCGAGGCCCGCGTGCGCGAGCGCACGCAGACGCTGGCGCGCGAGGAGGCGCGCAAGGATGCGATCCTGCGCACGGCCCTCGACTGCATCATCTCCATGAACGAGAGCGGCGCCATCGCCGAGTGGAATCCGGCGGCCCAGCGCACCTTCGGCTATTCGCGCGCCGAGGCCATCGGGCGCGACCTTTCGGAGCTGATCCTGCCCGAGCACCACCGCGAGCCGTTCCGCGCCAATCTCGCCCGCTACCTGCACACCGGCGAGACGCGCCTGATCGGCAAGCGCATCGAGGCGGTGGCGGTACGAAGAAGCGGCGCGAGCTTCCCGGTCGAGGTGGCGATCACGGTCACGCCGGCGCCCGACGAGCGCATCTTCACGGCGCACGTGCGCGACATCACCGAGCGCAAGCAGGCCGAGGAGGCGCTGCGCAAGTCGCACGACGCGGCGCGCGCCGGCTCGGAGGCGAAGAGCGCCTTCGTCGCCACGATGAGCCACGAGATCCGCACGCCGATGAACGCCATCATCGGCATGCTCGAGCTGCTGTCCTACAGCCGGCTCTCCGGCGACCAGCGCGAGATGCTCGATACCGCGCGCGAATCGAGCCGCTCGCTGCTCAACCTGATTGACGACATCCTCGACTTCTCGAAGATCGAGGTCGGCAAGCTCGAGATCCATCCCGAGGCGGCGTCGGTGCGCCAGGTGGTCGAGGGGGTGAGCAGCACCTTCAAGCACGTGGCGAGCGGCAAGGGCCTGCTCTTCACCCAGCGCGTCGACCAGACCCTTTTCGCCGCGCACCTCCTCGATCCCTCGCGCCTGCGCCAGGTGCTGAGCAACCTCGTCAGCAACGCGATCAAGTTCACCGAGTCGGGCAGCGTCACCCTGGAAGTGAAGGTAGTGGAGGCGCTCGAGCGCCGCCAGACGCTGCGCTTCACGGTGCAGGACTCGGGCATCGGCATGAGCCGCGAGACGCAGCAGCGCATCTTCGAGCCGTTCCAGCAGGGCGAATCGAACACCAGCCGCCGCTTCGGCGGGACGGGCCTGGGCCTCTCGATATCGCGCCAGCTGGTCGAGCTGATGGGCGGCACGATCGAGGTGGCGAGCGCCGAAAGCGTCGGCACGCGCGTGACGGTCATGCTCACGCTGGAGGGCACGAAGGCAGCCGGCGTCGAGCCGGCGCCGGCGCGGTCGGACAAGGCGCCGCACGCGCTGCAGGCGCCGGCGGGGCTGAAGCTCCTCGTGGTGGACGACCACCCGGTGAACCTCGCGATGCTACAGCGCCAGCTCAAGGTGCTCGGCCTCGAAGCCGACAGCGCCACCAATGGCGCCGAGGCGCTCGCCAAATGGCGGCGCGAGCGCCACGGCCTCGTCATCACCGACGTGCAGATGCCGGGCATGGACGGCTACGCGGTCGCGCGCGCCATTCGGGCCGAACAGGGCGCCGCCAAACCGATGGTGGTCGCGTTCACGGCCAATACGCACCGCGAGGCGCTCGGGCAGTGCACCGCCGCGGGCATGGACGACTACCTCACCAAGCCGACCGAGCTTGCCACGCTGCGCGACAAGCTCGCGCGCTGGCTCGACGCCGAGGCCGGCGTGCGCAGCGCGCCGCCGGTCGGCAACGCCATCGACCGCCAGCGCATCCAGGATCTCGTCGGCGGCCCGGCCGGCCTCGCCACGGTGCTGGAGACGGTGGCGCGCAGCGCGCGGCGCGACATCGAGGGCCTGCAGTCGGCGATGGACGCCAAGGATAGCGCGGCGATTCGCGCCGCAGCCCATCGCATCAAGGGGACCGCGCTCAACCTCGGCGCGAACCGCCTCGCCGACGCCGCCGCCCGCGTGGAGGGGGCGCCCGATGGCGTCGTCGACTCGCCGCAGTTCGCCGATGGCGTGCGGGCGGTGATCGAGGAATTGAAGATGGTGCTCGCCGCGGCGGCGTAGTTTCACGTCGCGGCTTGCGGCCGCGCCGCCACTGTATGAACATACATGGATGCGGCAGCGCGAGTACCACTACGCGAAGAACGTCGCGAAGCTCGAGGTGGCGCGCGCGCTCGTGAAGCGCACCTTCTGCCTGCTCGAGCGAGAAGAACGGGAGCAAGAGGCGGCCCTGCGGGCGATCGAGAAGCTGATCCGCCTGTTCGAGGCGCGCTGCGGGCGCGAAGGCCCGCCCTGATGTTTATCGCGCAGGGTGCGCTCAGCCGCGCGGCGCGCGTCCAGCTCCTCGTCCTCGACCTGGACGGCACGCTGACGAGCGGCGAGACCTGGTTCCGGCACGGCAACGAGCAGCTGAAGGCTTTCCACGAGCACGACCGCGTCGGGTTGCAGCGGCTGCACGACGCGGGTCTCCACACGGCGCTCATCACGACCGGCGAGCTGCCGGCCGAGCGCAAGATCGCCGAGGAGCTGCGCATCCGCTTTTCCTACGAGGACACGAAGGACAAGCGGCGCGCGTTTCTCTCGCTCCTGCGCCAGGCGAAGCTGAAAGCGGAGCGCACCGCCTACATGGGCGACGATACGGTCGACCTCGCGGTGCTGCGCCGCTGCGGGCTCGCCTGCGCTCCCGCCGACGCGCACGAGGACGTACGGCGCATGGCGCACTTCGTCACCTCGGCGCGCGCCGGCTACGGCGCGGTGCGCCAGGTCTGCGACTTCATCCTGCACGCCCGGCGACGCGGCTAGAATCGCCGTCGATGGCCGGCGATGCGCTTCCCGTGGTCGGGCGCGGATTCTCGTTCGAGGATCTGCGCGTCGGCTTTCGCTTCCGCACCCACCGCCGCACGATTGCCGAGGCCGACCTCGCCGCGTTCGTCAACCTCACCTGGCTCACCGAGGAGCTCTTCACCGTCGAGGACGATGCCGCGCGCAGCATCAAGGGCCGCGCGGTGCCGGGGGCGCTCGTCTACTCGTTCGCCGAGGGCCTGCTCCTCCCCACGATGCAGGACACCGGGCTCGCGTTCCTCAATGCCACGCTGGACATCAAAGGTCCCACGCTGGTCGGCGACACGATCCACGTCGAGGCGGAAGTCATCGAGCACCGCCTCACGTCGAAGGGCGACCGCGGCCTCGTGCGCTTCGCCAACAAAGTGGTGAACCAGCGCGTCGAGACGGTGCTCGAGTACAACCCGCTTCGGTTGTTAAAAAGAAAATAGGAAGAGAGGCTCGCCTGCACGGCCCCCTCGCCGGCATCCGCGTCCTCGAGCTCGGCTCGCTCATCGCCGGGCCGTTCTGCGCGAAGACGCTCGCCGACTTCGGCGCGGAAGTGATCAAGATCGAGCCGCCCGGCGAGGGCGACCCGCTGCGCAAGTGGCGCCGCATGCGCAACGGCACCTCGCTGTGGTGGCACGTGCAGTCGCGCAACAAGAAGTCGGTGACCTGCGACCTGCGCAAGCCCGAAGGCCAGGAGGTGGTGCGGCGCCTGGCGCGCGGCGCGCACATCGTGATCGAGAACTTCCGGCCCGGCGCGCTCGAGCGCTGGAATCTCGGCTGGGACGAGCTCGCGCGCGCCAATCCGAAGCTCGTGCTGGTGCGCATCTCCGGCTACGGCCAGACCGGGCCGTACAAAGAGCGTCCCGGCTTCGCGGCGATCGCCGAGGCGGTCGGCGGGTTCCGCTACATCAATGGTTTCCCGGATCGTCCGCCGGCGCGGCCCAATCTTTCGCTCGGCGACACGATCGCCGCGCTGCACGGCGTGATCGGCGCGCTGCTCGCGCTGCACGCGGTGCAGAAGGGCGGGCCGGGGCAGGTGATCGACGTGGCGCTGTACGAAGCGGTGTTCAACTGCATGGAATGCCTGCTGCCGGAGTTCGACGCGCAGCACTACGTGCGCGAGCGAAGCGGCAGCGCGCTGCCCGGCATCGCGCCGTCCAATCTCTATCCGTGCAAGGACGGCTTCGTGCTCATCGCCGGCAACGCCGACAGCCTCTACCAGCGCCTGATGACGGCGATCGGCCGCGCCGACCTGCGCGACGATCCGGCGCTGGCGAGGAACGATGGCCGCGCGGCGCAGATGGAGCGCATCGACTCGGCGATCGCGCAGTGGACGGCGCCGCGCTCCCAGGCGGAGGTCCTGGCCGCGATGGAAAAGGCGGAAGTGCCGGCCGGCCGCATCTACAGCGCCGCCGACATCGCCTCCGACCCGCACTTCGCGGCGCGCGGCATGATCGAAAACATCACCGCCGCCGACGGCGAGCCGCTCAAGGTGCCGGGCATCGTCCCGAAGCTCTCGGCCACGCCGGGCGCGATCCGCACGCAGGCGCCGAAGCTGGGCGAGCATACCGAGGACGTGCTGAGGGAAGTCGGGTACTCGGATGCAGACATCCAGCGGCTGAGATCCGTGGGCACCGTCTAGCGAGATAATCCGCCTGTCCTGGAATGTTGATCTGACCCCCATTAAGCCATGATCGACCACATCGACCACGTCGTCCTCACGACTCGCGATCTCAAGGCCTGCATCCGGTTCTATACGGACGTGCTCGGGATGAAGCTCGAGAGCTTCGAGACGCCCGGCGCGCAGCGGCTCGCGCTCAAGTTCGGCGAGCAGAAAATCAACCTGCACGAATGGGGGCGCGAGTTCGAGCCGCGCGCGCACGTCGCGGTGCCGGGCTCGCTCGACCTTTGCTTCATCGCCGAACGCCCGCTCGACGAGGTGATCGCGAAGCTGCAGGCGGCGAGGGTGAAGATCATCGAGGGACCGGTGAAGAAAACCGGCGCCGTCGGCCCGATCCGCTCGGTGTACGTGCGCGACCCGGACCTCAACCTCGTCGAGATCTCGGTGTACGAAAGCTGATGCAGGCCGTCCTTCTCGTCGCCCTCGGCGGCGCGATCGGCTCGGTGCTGCGCTACGAGACCGGCGCGCTCGTCCTTCGCCAGGTGGGCACCACGCCGTTCCCTTGGGGCACCTTCACGGTCAACGTCGCCGGCTGCGCCATCGCCGGATTGCTCGCCGGCCTCGGCGAGCATTCCAACTACCTCACCGCCGAGGTGCGCCTCTTCGTCTTCACCGGCTTCCTCGGCGGCTTCACCACCTTTTCCGCCTTCGGCGTCGAGACCATCGGGCTGGTCGAGCGCGGCCAGTGGGGCCTGGCCGCGATCTATGTCGTCGCGTCGATGCTATGCGGCCTCGCCGCGCTGTGGATGGCGCTGAAAATA
>DATMIG010000039.1:0-38014 GCA_035554335.1 Burkholderiales bacterium | reverse complement strand
GGCATGCCGTCGATCGACGCCTGGTGGAAGCAGATCGGCGACTGGCGCGCGCGCAACTGCCTGAAGTACGACCGCAGCTCGAAGATCATCAAGCCGCAGTTCGTGCTCGAGAAGCTTTACGAGGTGACCGGCGGCGAGGCGTTTGTCACCTCCGACGTGGGCCAGCACCAGATGTGGGCCGCGCAGTTCTACAAGTTCGACAAGCCGCGCCGCTGGATCAATTCCGGCGGCCTGGGCACCATGGGCTTCGGCCTGCCGGCGGCGATGGGCGTGCAGATGGCCAACCCCGGTGCCACCGTCGCCTGCGTGACCGGCGAGTCCTCGATCCAGATGTGCCTGCAGGAGCTTTCCACCTGCAAGCAATACCGGCTGCCGATCAAGGTCATCAACCTCAACAACAAGTACATGGGCATGGTGCGCCAGTGGCAGCAGTTCTTCCACGGCAACCGCTATTCCGAGTCGTACATGGACGCGCTGCCGGACTTCGTGCGCCTGGCGGAAGCCTACGGCCACCGCGGCGTGCTGGTGGAGAAGCCGGCGGACGTGGAGCCGGCGCTGCGCGATGCGTTCGAGCGCAAGAACGAGCTCGTGTTCCTCGACTTCATCACCGACCAGACCGAGAACGTGTATCCGATGATCCCGGGCGGCAAGGGCATCACCGAGATCATCCTGTCCGAAGACCTGTGACCTGATGCGGCACATCATCTCGATCCTCGTGGAGAACGAGGCGGGGGCGCTGTCCCGCATTTCGGGCCTGTTCTCCGCGCGCGGCTACAACATCGAGTCGCTCACCGTGGCGCCGACCGAGGACGCGTCGATGTCGCGCATGACCATCGTCACCACCGGCTCCGAAGACGTGGTCGAGCAGATCACCAAGCAGCTCAACAAGCTGATCGAAGTCGTGAAGGTGGTGGATCTGTCGGAAGCGCAGCACATCGAGCGCGAGCTGATGCTGATCAAGGTGAGGGCCGGCGAGAAGGAGCGCGAGGACATGAAGCGCATGGCCGACATCTTCCGCGGTCGCATCATCGACGTCTCCGACAACACCTACACCATCGAACTCACCGGCGACGGGCGCAAGCTCGACGCCTTCATCCAGGCGCTCGACCAGGGCGCCATCATCGAGACCGTCAGAACCGGCGCGAGCGGCATCGGCCGCGGTAATCGCGTCCTGCGCGTCTAGTTTTTTCCAAGGGGAAGCACATGAAGGTCTATTACGACAAGGACGCCGACCTTTCGCTCATCAAGGGCAAGAAGGTCACCATCATCGGCTACGGCTCGCAGGGGCACGCGCACGCGCTGAACCTGAAGGAGTCCGGAGTCAAGGTCACCGTCGGGCTGCGCAAGGGCGGTGCCTCGTGGGACAAGGCCAAGAAGGCCGGCCTCAAGGTCGACGAGGTGGCCGAGGCCGTGAAGGGGGCCGACATCGTGATGATGCTGATGCCCGACGAGCACATCGCGGCGACCTATGCGGCGGAGGTGGCGCCGAACATCAAGAAGGGCGCGTCGCTCGCCTTCGCGCACGGCTTCAACGTTCACTACGGTTTCGTGCAGCCGCGCGCCGACCTCGACGTGTGGATGGTGGCGCCCAAGGCGCCCGGCCATACCGTGCGGTCCACTTACGCGGGCGGCGGCGGCGTGCCCATGCTGATCGCCGTGCATCGCAACCCGTCGAAGAAGGCGCGCGATGTCGCGCTGTCCTACGCGGCTGCCATCGGCGGCGGCAAGGCCGGCATCATAGAGACGAATTTCAAGGAAGAGACCGAGACCGATCTTTTCGGCGAGCAGACCGTGCTCTGCGGCGGCTGCGTGGAGCTGGTGAAGGCCGGCTTCGACACCCTGGTCGAGGCGGGTTATGCCCCCGAGATGGCCTACTTCGAGTGCCTGCACGAGCTGAAGCTCATCGTCGACCTCATGTACGAGGGCGGCATCGGCACGATGAACTACTCCATCTCGAACAACGCCGAATACGGCGAGTACGCCACCGGGCCGAAGATCATCGACGAGAACGTGAGGAAGCGCATGAAGGAGGCCCTGCTGCGCATCCAGAACGGCGAGTATGCGAAGGAGTTCGTGCTCGAGAACCGCGCCGGCGCGCCGGGGCTGCTCAGCCAGCGCCGCATGACCGCGGAGCTGCCGATCGAGAAGGTCGGCGCGCGGCTGCGCGAAATGATGCCCTGGATCCGCAAGAACCGCCTCGTCGACCAGTCGAAGAACTAGGTCGATGGCGACGCCCTATCCGCATCCGGTCATCGCCCGCGAGGGCTGGCCGTTCGTCGGCATCGCGGTCGGGGTGGCGCTGGTCGTCGGCTTCGCGGTCGGCTGGTGGTGGTCGGTGCCGCTCTGGCTCGTGGCGCTCTTCGTGCTGCAGTTCTTCCGCGACCCGGCGCGCGCCGTGCCCGACGATCCGCGCGCCGTGGTGTCGCCGGCCGACGGCCGCATCGTCGAGGTCGGCCGGGCGCGCGATCCGTGGCTGCAGCGCGACGCGCTCAAGGTGAGCGTGTTCATGAACGTCTTCAACGTGCACTCGAACCGCTCGCCGGTCGACGGCACGGTGAAGGAGCGCTGGTACTTCCCGGGCGCGTTCCTCAACGCCGCGCTCGACAAGGCTTCGCTCGAGAACGAGCGCAACGCGCTCTGGCTGCAGACGCGCGACGGGCGCGACGTCACCTGCGTGCAGGTGGCCGGCCTCATCGCGCGGCGCATCCTGTGCTATGTTGGCTCGGGCGCCGAGCTCGCGCGCGGGCAGCGCTTCGGCTTCATCCGTTTCGGCTCGCGCGTCGACGTCTACCTGCCGCTCGATGCGCAGGTCAAGGCGGCGATCGGCGACAAGGTCTACGCTGCTGAAACGGTGCTCGCATGGCTGACGCCCCCGACTACGAAGAAGTAGAAACCGAGACGCCTCCGCCGGGCAAGCCGCCGCTCGGCGGCCTGCGCCGCAAGGGGATCTATCTGCTGCCCAACCTCTTCACCACCGGGGTGCTGTTCTGCGGCTTCTTCGCCATCGTGCAGGCGATGAACGGCCGCTTCGATATCGGCTGCATCGCCATCTTCGTCGCCATGGTGCTCGACGGCATGGACGGCCGGGTTGCGCGCTGGACCAATACGCAGAGCGAGTTCGGCGCGCAGTACGACTCGATCGCGGACATGGTGGCCTTCGGCGCGGCACCCGCGCTCGTCGCCTACACCTGGGCGCTGAAGGACTTCGGCACCTGGGGCTGGATCGGCGCCTTCATCTATTGCGCCGGCACCGGCATTCGCCTCGCGCGCTTCAACGCCAACATCTCGGTGGTCGACAAGCGCTACTTCCAGGGTCTGCCGAGCCCCTCCGGCGCGGCGGTGATGGCGGGCCTGGTCTGGGTGCTGACCGACTTCGGCTTCGAGCCCGAGGATTCGTTCTGGCTGGGCGCGCTAACTTGGGCGATCGCCGTCTTCGCGGGCATCACCATGGTGTCGAACGTGCCCTTCTGGAGCTTCAAGGAAGTGAACTGGAAGAAGCGCGTGCCGCTCTGGGTGATCCTGGCGGCGGTGATCGCGTTGTCCATCATCGCGCAGAGCCCGTCGCTCGTCCTGTTCTCGCTCTTCATGTGCTACGCGCTCTCCGGCTACGTCATGTGGGCCATGGGCCACCGCGTGCGGCCGGTGCTGCCCGAGGAATAGCGGCTATTTCTTGAAGGCGTCGGTCACCACCTGGTCCGGCAGCCAGGTGGCGAGGTCGGGAAAGAAGATGATGAGCAGCAGCACCGCGAGATCCGCGGCGAAGAAGGGAATCGTGCCCTTCACCACCTGCGGCAGCGGGATCTTGGAGGTGCCGCACACCGCGAAGAGATTCAGGCCCACCGGCGGCGTCACCACGCCCATCTCGATGTTGAGCGTCAGCAGGATCCCCAGGTGGATCGGGTCCACCTTGAGCGCGAGGGCCACCGGGAAAATGACCGGTACGGTGAGCAGGATCATGGCCACGCCATCGACGAAGCAGCCGAGGATCAGCAGCACCAGCATGTAGGCGAAGATGAATTCCGTCGGCGTGAGGCCCATGCCGACGATCGCGTTGGTGATCTTTTGCGGCCAGTACATGTTGGCGGCGAGGAACTGGAACACCCCGACGCTGCCGATCAGGAACATGATCACGCCCGTCAGGCTCATGGAGCGCATCGCCGTGGGCAGCAGCTCGCGCAGGAAACGCGTGCGGCCGACGATCAGCCCGTAAAGCATCGCATAGCCGCACGCGGCGGCCGCGGCCTCGGTCGGCGTGAAGAGGCCGCCGTACAGCCCGCCGAGAATCAGCACCGGCATGCCGAACGCCGGTAGCGCGCCCTTGGCCTCGCGCCACACCCGCGGCGCGTCGAAGCGCGTGCCGCTACGCGGCAGCTTCGCCCACAGCGCGATGACGATGATGCTCAGGATGTAGCCGCCCGCGAGCAGCAGCCCCGGGATGACGCCGGCGAAGAACAGGCCCACCACCGAGGTCTCGGTGACGATGCCGTAGATGAGCAGCGGAATGCTGGGGGGAATGAGGATCGCGATGCCACCCGCCGTGGCGACGATGCCGCCGGCGATCCAGTCCGGGTAGCCGCGCTTTCTCATCTCCGGAATGGCGATCACGCTCATCGCCGCCGCCATGGCGACGCTCGAGCCCGAGATCATGCCGAACATCACGCAGGCGATCACGGTGGCGACGCCGAAGCCGCCCGGCAGCCAGCCGACCAGCGAGTCGGCGAAGCGGAACAGCTGCGAGATCAAGCCGGTCTTCTCCATCAGGAAGCCGGCGAAGATGAAGAGCGGGATCGCGGTGAGCGAGTAGCGCGTGATGAAGCTGAAGAACTGCCGGAAGATCACCGTCGGCTCGAGCAGCGGGTCGACCAGGATGTAGGCCGCCGCGGCCGAGCTGAGCGCGATGCCGATCGGCACCGCGAGCAGCAGAAGCGCGAACAGGACGACGGCGACGATCGCCATCAGTGCGTCGCGTCTCCGGCTTCGTGCGGCTCCTCGAGCACGGTGATGCCGCGCATCGCCTGCACCGCCCGGTAGACCTGGAACACCATCGTGATGGCCATGAAGGCGAACGAGGCCATCAGCACGGCGAGGAACGGCCACATCGGGAACGACAGGCTCTCGCTGCGCGATTCGTACTGGATCGCGTCCTCGATCTCCGGGATGCCCCACCACACGACGGCGACGAGGAAGACGAGCGAGAACACGCGCGCGATGAGACGGACCGCGGCGTCGGTGCGCCGCAGGCCGAAGTGGCTCAGCAGCTCCGGCACCAGCGTGACGGCGAGGTGCGAGTCACGCCGCTGCGAGATGCCGAAGTAGAGGAACACCCCCGACAGGATGAAATAGGTGACCGCATCCTGCTGCCACTCGAACGAGCGGCCGAGAACGTAGCGCCGCACCACCTCGACCAGCGCGAGCAGCGTGGCGCCGACGAACACCAGCGCCGCGGCGGGCCCCAGGAAGCGGTCCTGGAAGGCGCGCCAGGCGGCGTAGGCCTTCTCCACCTAGCGGATGACGATCTGCGAGGCGTACTTCGAGCAGTCCACCTTCTCGATCCACGAAGAGCCGATCGGATGCTCGCGCGACAGCTCCGCGCCCTCCTTGCGGAAGGTATCGACCCACTGCTGCGCCGGCTGCGGCACCTTGCTCTTCACCCAGCGCGCCGGGCCGTCGCCGAGCGCGGCCGTCAGCTGCGCGGACTCCTGGGGCGTCATCCAGTACACGCCGGGCTTGGAAGGATCCTTCGTGCCGTACTTCTCGTAGGTGAGCTTGTCGACGCACCAGTTCAGCTCTTTCTCGACCTGGATGGTTTCCAGCACCAGCTTCTGCAGAGCCTCTTGCGTCGGCTTGGGCAGGCGGTCCCACCAGCGCCGGCTCGCCGCGACCATGTAATAGTCGCCGGTCACGACGCCGGCGCCGCCGGTCGTGTAGTAGGGCGATTGCTGCTTCACCGCGAGCCAGCCGCCGATCGAGGTCATCAGGCCGTCGATCACGCCGGACTCGAGCGCGGTCGGCACTTCGCCGAACGCCATCACCACCGGGCTCGCCTTCCATGCCTCGAGCACCGGGTTCTCCGCCGGCCCCATGCTGCGCACCTTGCGGCCGGTGAAGTCCTCGGGCTTGAGATAGCGCTTCTTGCCGCCGACGCCCATGCCGAAACTCATGTGCGCGGCGCCGAACACCTTGATCGCCTGGTTCTTCTGCAGCCGGTCGACGAGCATCTGGTAGGTCTTGGTTTTCTCGAAGCTGTCGACCGCTCCGGGGGTGGTGAGGATGCCCGGTCCGACCACGGTCATCATCCACGGGTCGACCGGCGCCGCCTTGCCCATCTGCATCCACGCCATCTCGAGGTTGCCGGCGCGCATCGCCTCGAACGCTTCCGGAATCGTGTATAGCGCCCCGGCGTAATAGATGCGTGCCTCGCTTCCCGGGATGACCTGCGGCAGCCGGTCGTGGAAGTACTTGAGCGACAGGCCCGCGGGATGCGGCGGCGGCGAGAAGTCGGCGGCGAAGCGCAGCACCACCGGCTTCGGCGCCTGCGCGTGCGCGGCAAAGGCGAGCGCGAGCGCGCACGCCGGTACGGCGATCAGCTTTCTCATCGGTCCTCCTCCTGTAGTAGATTCTATCGGCGAGGAGGCTTATGAAAAACTTAACGATATTGGCGGGCGCGCTGGCGCTCGCCGCCTGCCAGAGTGCACCGCAGCGGACGGCGGAGGAGCTACGGGCTACGGCGAGCCTGCAGCCCACGAAAGGCAGCAAGACGCTGGCCGAGGCGACCTTCGAGCAGGTCGGCGACAACAAGGTGCACATCCTGGTTAACGCCCAGGGCCTCAAGCCCAACCAGGAGCACGGCTTGCACATCCACGAGGCCGGCGACTGCAGCTCCGGCGACGGCATGAGCGCCAAGGGCCACTTCAATCCGCAGGGCAAGCCTCACGGCAACCCCGCGACACCGGAGCACCATGCGGGCGACCTGCCCTCGCTGAAAGCCGGGAAGAACGGCCGGGCGAAGCTCGACACGGTCGTGGAGGGGATCACTCTCACGCCGGGGCCGGCGAGCATCGTCGGGCGCGGCCTCATCATTCACGCGGACCCCGACGACTACAAGACCCAGCCGACCGGAAATTCCGGCGCCCGCATTGCATGCGGAGTCATCAAGGCCGGCTAGGAGAACGTAAACATTATTCAACGCGCTTTGTCGCGGCGTCCTACTCAGGTGATCATCGCAGCATGCAAGGCGATTCCCGCAACTCCACGTTCGCGCGCGTCGGCCGCTCGTACCCGCGGCCTTCGCGCGCGGATGCCGATCCCGCTCCGCGCTCGAATGCCCGACGCGGCTACCGCATCACCGGCGCGCTGCTCGTCGTCCTCTCTGCGCTCGGCGTGCTGGGCTGGCTGCTAGCGCGCTAGTCCCTGCCGCACCCACTGCGCGAAGCGGTGGCAGTCGAACTCCTGCGGCACGTAGACCCCATGCTGGAACTCGCGCGAGTGCATCCCCCGCTGCTGCCATTCGCAATTGCGCGCGTCCTGGCGGTTGGTGATGTCCCATAGCGCGACGTAGTGCTGCAGGTCCGCCTCGGCAAGCGGTAGCCGGTCCGCCTCGAACAGCCAGTCGTAGACGATGCGCACGCTCTCCGGTCCGGTCGGGATCATCAGGTGCGCGTTGACGTAGTCCGGCTGCGCGTTGAGGAAAAGACCGGGCGGCAGCATCGCGGGGACGTAGAGCGCGCGGCGCTCCTCCTCTCCCAGTGTCCGGATGGGCGGCAGGCGCGCGCTGCCGTCCAGCGTGAGCGTCTGCGCTCCTTGCGCATATTCCGCCTTGGTCTCGGCGCCGCGCAGTCCCCACGCGCCCGCGTCGCGATAGGCCGTGACCACGCGGCACAGCTCCGGATGCACCGGCGGGCAGTGGAAGCACTCGGAGAAGTTCTCCGCGAGGAGCTTCCAGTTCGCCTGCACGTCCGCGACGATGCGCTTGCCGATGCGCAGGTTCTGCAGGCCATACGGCTTCAGCTGCCGGTCGAGGTCCCCGACATCCAGCGCACCCTTGCCCGACAGGTTCAAAAACACGAAGCCGCCCCACGCGGCGGTGCGCACGCCATGAAGCGGGAAATCCTCCATGCGGAAGTCCGGCGTCTCCATGCGCCGCGGCGTGGCGACGAGCCGGCCTTCGAGGTCATAGGTCCACGAGTGGTACGGACAGACGACGCGCCGCCGAGCGAAGTTGCCGCTCTCTTCGGTGCAGAGCACCGAGCCGCGATGCCGGCAGGTGTTATGGAAGGCGCGCAGCTCGCCGTTTTCGGCTTTCACTATCAGGACCTGCTGCGTGCCGATGCGGGCCAGGCGCCAGTCGCCCGGCTGGGCGAGCTCCTCTTCGCGCGCCACGGCCACCCAGCGCGAGTACCAGAACGCCTCCAGCTCCCGCTGGTAATGGGCCGGGTCGCGGTACCAGGAGGCGGGGAGCCCGGGCTCCAGCTTGTCCAAAGCCTTGCGCATGGCGCAATGTTGATCTGTCCCCGTTTATTCCGCTATAGTCCCTGCATGCAACAGGCCCGTACCGCTCTCCTCTCGCTCGCGCTCCTCGCGCTGGGCGGCCTGCTGCTGCGCCCCGCGCGCTAACTACTCCTGCCTACAATCCGTGCTGTCACTGGGCCCTCAGGGCCAAGGACCATTCATATGGCTAAAGAACGCCTGATCATTTTCGACACCACCATGCGCGACGGGGAGCAGAGCCCCGGCGCGTCGATGACGCGCGACGAGAAGCTGCGCATCGCCCGCGCGCTGGAGCGCATGCGCGTGGACGTGATCGAGGCCGGATTCCCCGCTTCCTCGAATGGCGACTACGAGGCGGTCAAGGCGATCGCCGGCGTGGTGCGCGACTCCACGGTGGCGGGCCTGTGCCGCGCCAACGACAAGGACATCCAGCGCGGCATCGACGCGCTCAAGGAGGCGAAAGGGCCGTGGCGCATCCACACCTTCATCGCGACCAGCGCGCTGCACATGGAGAAGAAGCTGCGCATGACGCCGGAGCAGGTGCTCGAGCAGGCGAAGCTGTCGGTGCGCTTCGCGCGCAAGCATTGCCCGGACGTCGAGTTTTCGCCCGAGGACGGCAGCCGCTCGGACCTCGACTTCCTCTGCCGCGTGCTGGAGGGGGTGATCCAGGAGGGCGCCACCACCATCAACATCCCGGACACGGTGGGCTACGCGGTGCCGCAGCAGTTCGGCGAGCTGATCCGCCGGATCCGCGAGAAGGTGCCGAACTCGGACAAGGCGATCTGGAGCGTGCATTGCCACAACGACCTCGGCATGGCGGTGGCGAACTCGCTCGCCGCGGTGCAGATCGGCGGCGCGCGGCAGATCGAGTGCACGATCAACGGCCTCGGCGAGCGCGCGGGCAACACCTCGCTCGAGGAGGTGGTGATGGCGGTGCGCACGCGGCACGACTTCTTCGGCATGGAGACCGGCATCGATACGACCCACATCGTGCCGACCTCGCGCCTCGTCTCGCAGATCACCGGCTTCGTGGTGCAGCCGAACAAGGCGGTGGTGGGCGCGAACGCGTTTGCGCACGCCTCCGGCATTCACCAGGACGGCGTGCTGAAGGCGCGCGACACCTACGAGATCATGCGCGCGGAGGACGTCGGCTGGACGACGAACAAGATCGTCCTCGGCAAGCTTTCGGGACGCAACGCGTTCAAGCAGAGGCTGAAGGAGCTCGGCATCGACCTCGACAGCGAGGACGCCTACAACAAGGCCTTCCAGCGCTTCAAGGACCTCGCCGACAAGAAGGCGGAGATCTTCGACGAGGACCTGCAGGCGCTGGTCTCGCAGGAAGCCGGGCGCCACGCCGACGAGCAATGGCAGCTCATCACCATGAACCAGGGCAGCGGCATGGGCGAGCGGCCGCACGCCACGGTGGTGATGAAATCGAACGGCGGGGAGAAGCGCGCCGAGGCGCAGGGCGACGGGCCGGTCGATGCCACCTTCAAGGCGATCGAGACCATCGCGCACAGCGGCGCGGAGCTGCTGCTGTTCTCCGTGAATGCGGTCACGACTGGAACCGAATCGCAGGGCGAGGTCACGGTGCGGCTTTCGAAGGGCGGGCGCATCGTGAACGGCGTCGGCGCCGACACCGACATCGTGGTGGCCTCCGCCAAGGCCTACATCAGCGCGCTCAACAAGCTGGAAAGCAAGATGGAGCGCCTGAACCCGCAGCACCAGCTATGACCTAGACCACAAAGGGGGAGCAGCGATGACGGTGAAGGAGACCAACCAGATCCACCGCCGCATGAACCGGATGTCCGAGTTGATCGGCACGCTGCTCGTCGATGGCTTCCACGCCCTGGCGCTCTTCGCCATCGGCGCCGCCACGGTCTGGTCGGCGGTGCACGCTTTCATGGGCATGGCGGCGAAGGGCAGCGCCGGCGTCGACGACATCCTGCTCCTTTTCATCTACCTCGAGCTCGGCGCGATGGTCGGCATCTACTTCAAGACCAACCACATGCCGGTGCGCTTCCTGATCTACGTGGCGATGACGGCGCTGACGCGGCTCCTGATCGGCGACGTCGGCGCGCACAAGCCGGCGCAGTGGGAGATCCTGACCATCTCCGGCGCCATTCTGCTCCTCGCGCTGGCGACGCTCGTGGTGCGCTATGCCTCGGCGCGCTATCCCTCGAGCTCCGCCTCGACTTCGCCTTGAGGCTCGCCGCCATCCTGCTGCTCGCGGTTGCCTGCCCGGCGCAGGCGCAGATGTACAAGTGCACGAACGAGCGCGGCGTCGTGCAGTACACCGACAAGCCGGGCCCGGGCTGCAAGGAAGTCGACATCCGGCCGAGCCCGCCGATCTCCGGCGCGCTGCAAAAGCCCTCGGAAGACCTCGTGCGGGAGGAGGCCGAATTCCGCAAGCGCCAGATCGACCGCGACGCGAGCCTGGCCGAGGAGCGCAAGGCGCAAGCCGAGCGCTGCGGGCGCCTGCGCCGCGAGCTGACGCTGCTGAATTCGAGCCGCCGCCTCGTGCAGATCGACGAGCGCGGGGAGCGGATATTCATGGACGACTCGGCGCGCGACCAGAAGGTCGCCGACCTGCAGCGGGAGATCGCGCGCTGCCCCTGAAGCGCAGCTGGCTGTTCGTCCCGGGAGCCGACGAGGCCGCGCACGCCGCCGCCGCGCGCTCCGGCGCCGACGTCATCATTCTCGAGCTGGAGGACTTCACGCCGCCGCCGCTGCGGCCGCGCGCGCGGCAGCTGTCCGCAAACGCATTCGATGCCTGGCGCAAGGCCGGCGCGCTGGCCGCCGTGCGTGTCAACCCGCTGGAAAGCGGCGGCGCCGACGACCTCGCCGGCATCGCCCGCCCGGATATCGTCCTCATGTCGAAGGTCGAGACGGCGCAGCAGGTGCGGCGCTTGGAAGAAGCGGCGCCGCCCGGCGTCGAGCTCGTGCCCAACATCGAGTCGGCGGCGGCGCTCGTCCGCGCGATCGAGATTGCACGGGCGAGCCGGCAGGTGAGTGCGCTTCTCGTCGCGAGCGAGGACATGGTCGCGGACCTTGGCACGGTGAGGAGTCGCTCGGGCGAGGAGCTGGCCTATGTGCGGTCGCGCTTCCTGGTCGAGTGTCGCGCGGCCGGCGTGGAGGCGATCGACGCCCCATACACCTTCAGCGATGCCAAGGGCGCCGTCGCGGACGCGCGCCACGCCAAGCGGCTCGGCTACCGCATGAAAAGCTTGGTGGACCCGTCGCACGCCCGGCCGATCAACGCCGTCTTCACCGCTTCAACCGCGGAACTGGGCAAGGCGCGCAAGATTGTCCGGGCGTTCGAAGAAGCGCGTGAGGCGGGGCGCGACCGCGCGCGGGTGGACGGCGCGCTGATCGAAGTGCCGATCTATGCCGCGGCTAGGCGCTTGCTCGAGTCAAGCGAGCGAACGCCACCACCGCCGCGAAAAAAACCACGCTGAGGACGAGCTCGGCGGCGGCGCACGCCTGCGACGCGCCGCGCTCGGCGACGGTGCGGGTCACGCCTTCGGCGAAGTAGGCGAGGATCAGGAGGCTCGACCACTGGTAGGTATAGCGCCGTCCTGAGACGATGCCGGGCAGCGCGAGCGCGAGCGGCAGCGCCTTCAGCGCGACGAGCGAGCCGCCGGGCCGCAGCGGCGCGAGGAAGAGCTCCCACGCCAGGCACAGGGCGATGAGGGCGATGAGGGCGGCCGAAGCAACGCCGCGGAGCCGGACCAGCATGGCGGTTATCATAAAAGCAACAATGAAAGAACAGCTTCGCGCCGCGTGGGAGTTCGCCGTCGCGCTGATCATGCGCTTTCGCGAGGAGCGCGTCACGCAGACGGCGGGCAGCCTCACCTACACGACGCTGCTCGCGCTGGTCCCGCTCTTCACCGTGGCGCTCGCCGTGTCGACCGCCTTCCCGGTGTTCGACGAGTGGACCACGGCGCTGCAGCTCTTCATCCTCGAGAACGTGCTGCCCGACACGCCGGCCGTCGACACCGTGATGGAGCAGATCAACTCCTTCACGCGCAACGTCGGCCGGCTGACCGCGATCGGACTCGGCGGCTTCGTCGTCACGTCGGTGATGCTGATGCTCACCATCGACAACGCGCTGAACCGCATCTTCCGCGTCCAGCGCCGCCGCTCCATCGCGCAGAACATCTTCATGTACTGGGCGGTGCTGTCGCTGGGACCGCTCCTCGTCGGCGCGAGCCTGTCCGCGACCTACATGGCGGTGCGCCATTCGGTCATGGCGCTGCAGCTCGAGCTGGTCGCCGACTTCCTGCTCGACCTGGTGCCGTTCACGCTGACGGCGGTCACGCTGATCCTGCTTTACTGGCTCGTGCCGGCGCGGCGGGTGGATTGGAGCCATGCCTTCGTCGGCGGCGTGCTCGCCGCCATCGGCTTCGAGGTGGCGAAGCGCGGCTTCGCCGTCTACCTCAGCCGCGTGCCGACGTACACCCTGATCTACGGCGCCTTTGCCACGATCCCGATCTTCCTCGTCTGGCTCTACCTGTCGTGGCTCGTGGTGCTCACCGGGGCGATCCTGACCGCCATGCTGCCCGCGTTCCGCAGCAAGCCGGAACGCTATCGCGTGCCGGGCGAGGCGCTCGCCGACGCGGTCGGGGTGCTCTCGCGGCTCGCCCAGGCGCACCAGCAGGGGCGCATGGTGCCGCTCAACTCGATCGCCCGCGACCTGCGCATCCTGCCCGACCGCGTGGAAGAAATCCTCGAGCGCGCCAAGGCGCTCGGCTGGGCTGCGCGCACCGAGAAGGACCGCTGGGTGCTCTCGCGCGACCCGGCCACCATCCATCTCGCCGACATCTATCGAACCTTCATCTTCGACGCCGACGCCGTCGGCGTGCCGGAGACCGATCTTGGTTTATCGTTGCGCGATTTCCTGCAGAGAGAGGTGAAGTGACTTCCATCCCAAGGCGCGACCGGCTGATCGTCGCGCTCGATGTTCCCAACGCAGACGACGCCAAGGCGCTGGTCGAGCAGCTCGGCACCGCCGTGTCCTTCTACAAAGTGGGTCTCGAGCTCTTCATGGCGGGCGGTTATTTCGAGCTGGTGGAATGGCTGGCGAAGCGCGGCAACCAGGTGTTCGCCGATCTCAAGATGTTCGACATCCCGGAGACCGTGGCGCGCGCCGTGGCGAACCTGAGGGGGCGAGATATCACCTTCGCCACCGTGCACGGCAACCAGGCGATGATGAAGGCGGCGGCGGCGGAGAAGGGTGAGGTGAAGGTGCTCGCCGTGACCGTCCTCACCAGCCTCGACCGCGGCGATCTCGACGACCTCGGCTTCTCGTGCGATGTCGAGCGGCTCGTGCTCTCGCGCGCGCGGCGCGCCATGGAGGCGGGCTGCGACGGCGTCATTTCCTCCGGGCTGGAGGCGCCGCGCATCAAGGCGGAGTTCAAGGAGCGCCTGCTGGTGGTAACGCCCGGCATCCGCCCGGTCGAGAACAAGCCGGCCGATGACCAGAAGCGCACGGTGGACGTCGCGCAGGCGTTCGCCAATGGCGCCGACTACATCGTCGTCGGGCGGCCGATCCGCCAGGCGGCCGATCCGCGCGCCGCGGCGCAAGCGATCCAGAACACGATCGCGACTATTTTTCCGGCTTAGGGACGAGCTCCTCGAGCAGGCGCTCGAGGTGCGCGTGGATGGGGAGGAGCGTGCCGTGAAAGAGCACCTGGCCGTCGCGCGTCACCCGGATGGTGGGGAAGTTCTCCACCTCCAGCTCGCCGACCTCGTCGGCTTCGTCCTCGATGTCGATCCAGCGGAACTTCGCATGCGGGAATTTGCCGGCCAGCGCGAGGAAGCCCGGCCGGTATTCCGTGCAGGTATCGCACCATGCGGCGCAAAGGCAGCTCACTTCGATCATGGCTGATTCTATTCACGCCCTGGCAGGCATGGCCGGTCTCGTCCTCCTCGCCTGGCTGGCGGGCGAGGCGCGCCGCGCGGTGCCGTGGCGCGCGGTCGTTGCCGGCCTCGCGCTCGAAGTCGTGCTCGCCGTCGTGTGCCTCAAGCTGCCGGTCGTGAAGAGCGCGTTCATGGCGCTGAACGATGCGCTCCTCGTGCTGGAGAAGGCGACCGAGGCGGGAACGAGCCTCGTCTTCGGCTACCTCGGCGGCGGGCCGGCGCCGTTTCCCGTCTCCGCGCCCGAGGCCACGTTCGTGCTCGCCTTTCGCGCGCTGCCGATCGTGCTCGTCATCAGCGCGCTGTCGGCGCTCCTTTTCTACTGGCGCGTGCTGCCGCTCGTCGTGCGCGGACTGTCATGGCTGCTGCGGAAGACGATGGGCGTCGGCGGCGTGGTCGGCCTGTCGACGGCGGCGAACGTGTTCGTCGGCATGGTGGAAGCGCCGCTGCTCGTGAAGCCGTACCTCGCGCGCGTCTCGCGCGGCGAGCTCTTCGCCATCATGGCGTGCGGCATGGCGTCCATCGCCGGAACGGTGCTCTTTTTTTATGCGGCCGTGCTCGGTCGCGCGGTGCCCGACGTCGTCGCGCATCTCCTCATCGCCTCGATCCTGTCGGCGCCCGCGGCGCTCGCCATCTCCTTCGTCATGGTGCCGCCGGCGGGTGAGGCGACGGGTGGCGAGATCGACTTGCGTTCGGAGGCGAGCGGTGCCATGGACGCCGTCACGCGCGGCACCTTGGAAGGCGCGCAGCTTTTGCTGAATATCGTGGCGATGCTCGTGGTGTTCGTGGCGCTGGTCGCGCTCGTCAATCTCGTCATCGCGCCCTACAGCCTGCAGGGGATGCTCGGCAGGGTGCTCGCGCCGCTCGCCTGGCTTTGCGGCCTGCCGTGGGCCGAGGCGCAGGCGGGCGGCGCGCTCCTCGGTACAAAGACCGTGCTCAACGAGCTCGTCGCTTACATCGATCTGTCGCGCGGCGAGCTCTCCGAGCGCAGCCGCGTGCTGATGACCTACGCGCTGTGCGGCTTCGCCAACTTCGGCAGCCTCGGCATCATGATCGGCGGCATGGGGACCATGTGCCCCGAGCGCCGCGCCGAGATCGTCGGCCTCGGCCTGAAGTCGATCGTCGCGGGGACGCTGGCGACGTGCTTTACGGCGGCGAGCGTGGCCCTGATTCTGTAGTTGGCCGACTACAGCAGGTTCATGCTTTTGAGGATATGGCGTGGGTGCGCCCGACCCTAGCATGACCTCGCCATGAGACCCGAAGTCGCCAACCAATTACGCGGGGCCCACGATCTTTACTCGCTCACCAAGGGGGTGCTCGGACTGTGCGAGCCGTTCGGCCCGGTCCACAGCTTCAGGCTGGTGCACAACCGCGGCGCCGCGCGCGTCGTGTGCTTCATCGAGCTGGAATCGCCGAAGCAGCAGCCCGCGCTGGTGCGCGCGCTCGGCGCCAAGGTGATCAACGGCTCGGCGTGCCTCGACATCCCGGTTGGCGAGGACTTCGGCGCCAGCAGCGAGGGCGGCGTGAAGCTCGCTCCGCTGCCGATCCGCGCGCGGCCGGAGGCCGTCGCTACCCGGGTGACGAACTAACGATTTTCTTCGTGCGTATGTAGGAATCCGACCCCGGTACCCTACCGGGGTCTTTTTTTATGCGTGTACTTTTCGTGACTCCGGAGTGCGCCCCGCTCACGAAGACCGGCGGGCTCGGCGACGTCAGCGCGGCGCTGCCGTCGGCGATGCGCGCCCAGGGCGTCGATGTGCGCACGTTCCTGCCGGCGTACCGCGCGGTGCTGGCCGCCATGCCGCAGGCGAGGGAAGTGGCTCGCGCGCGCGTCCTGCAGCACGACGTGCGGATCCTGGAGTCGGGCGAGTGCCTGTTCGTCGATTGCCCGCCGCTCTACGACCGCCCCGGCGGGCCCTACCAGGACGAAAACGGCGAGGATTGGCCCGACAACCCGCTGCGCTTCGGCGTGCTCTCGCGCACGGCGGCCCTCATGGGGACGCCGGCGTCGCCGCTCGAGTGGCGGCCCGAGATCGTCCACTGCAACGACTGGCCGACCGCGCTCGCTCCGGTGTACCTGCACTCGGAGCGGCAGCGTGCCGCGGCCGTGATGACGGTCCACAACCTCGCGTTTCAGGGGCTCTTCGAGCCGTCATGGTTAGGGCGCCTCGAGCTGCCGGCGGCGGTGTTCTCGATCGAGGGCATCGAGTTCTACGGGCGGCTGTCGTTCCTCAAGGGCGGCCTCGTCTTCGCCGACGGCATCACCACCGTGAGCCCGACGTACTCGCGCGAGATTCAGGGCGAGGAGCTCGGCTGCGGCCTGGACGGGCTGCTGCGCTCGCGGCGCGACGTGCTGCGCGGCATCACGAACGGCATCGACGTCGAGGCGTGGAATCCGATGAGCGACCCGCGCATTGCGGAGCGCTATTCGTGGACCAGCCTCGAGAAGAAGTCGGCGAACAAGGCGGCACTGCAGCGCCGCCTGAATCTCGCCGAGGATCCGGCGCTGCCGCTCCTCGGCGCGGTGTGCCGCCTCACGCAGCAGAAGGGCGTCGATCTGATCGCAGCGGCGGCGGAGGAAATCATCGACCTGCCGGCGCAGCTCTGCATCCTCGGCCGCGGCGAGCGCGAGCTCGAGAATGCGCTCGCCGCGCTCGCGGCGCGCTACCCGCACGCCATCGCAGCGGCGATCGGCTTCAACGAGGACCTCGCGCACCTGATCGAGGCGGGCGCCGATCTCTTCCTCATGCCGTCGCGCTTCGAGCCGTGCGGCCTGAACCAGATGTACAGCCAGCGCTACGGCACGCCGCCGGTCGCGCGCGCGACCGGTGGGCTGGCCGATACGGTAGCCGACGGCGAGACCGGCTTTCTATTCGAGCGCGCGGAGAGCGCGGCGCTCCTCGAGGCGGTGCGGCGCGGCGTCGCCGCCTACCGCGACGAGCGGCGCTGGCGGGAGATCCAGCGCCGCGGCATGGCGCGCGACTTCAGCTGGTCTGGACCCGCTCGTCAGTACGCCGATCTCTATGCGCGGCACGCCAGACCGGCGTGACCTCCGCGGCTTCTTCCTCGAGCTCCGGCATGCGGCCGTGGATCGGCCAGCGCGGATTCCATAGATTGAAGCGCGGGCGCGCGCCGGTCGCGTCCTGCTGCGCGGCGGCGAGCGCCGCCAGCGTGCCGACGTCGCGCCAGTAGGCCCGCTCCTCGTACTCCGCCAGGCCCGGCACGCGGTTGTCGGCGAAGTCGTAGGCGTAGACGCGATCCTGCGCGCAGACGCGCGGCAGGATGTCGCGGCCGAAATCGACTTCGCCGCGCACGCGTGCCTCGGCGAGCATTCGCTCCAGCGCGCGCGGCTGGAAGAGGTAGTTGCCCATCGAGGCATAGGCGAAGCGCGGGTCGCCCGGAATGGACGGCGGCTGCTTCGGCTTCTCGATGAACTTGCGCACGCGCCCGTCGGCCTCGGCCGAGAGCACGCCGAAGCCGCGCGCCTTGTCGAGCGGCACGGCGAGCGCCGCCACCGTGGCGTGCGCGTCGCGGCGGCGATGGAAGTCCACCATCTGCCGCACGTCCATGCGATACACATGGTCGGCGGCGAACACCGCCACCATGTCCGGCTTGTGCGACTGGATCAGCGCGAGGTTCTGGTCGACCGCGTCGGCCGTGCCCCTGAAGGGCGCGTTCGGGCGCGGCAACAGCACCTTGATCAGCCCCTCGCCGTCGCGGAACGACGGCGCCCACGCCGACTGAATGTGCTTCACCAGCGAATCGGGCTTGTACTGCGCCACAACGTAGATCGTCGAGATCTTCGAATTCACTAGGTTGCTCAGGACGAAGTCGACGATCCGGTATCCGTTCGCAAAAGGAAGTGCCGGCTTCGCGTGCTCGGCCGTCAGGGGATAAAGCCTTGTACCTTCCCCGCCAGCGAGGACCAGGGCAACGATTTTCATTTGTCGCGTACCTTCGGATGGTTGTTTTGGAACGACGTCGGGGATCATAGGAACGCGTAGCGGTCCGCACTATCGGCCGGCTGATGATTTGATCTGTAACAGCGCCCCCACCCGGCGTAGTCGGTTGTCGACAGGAAATTCATGCCGCGGTGATAGTCCGGTTTCAGCGCCCGCCCTACGATGCTTCGACCGTGCGCCCCCAACCCGTCGCCTTTGCCGTCACCACGGCCGCGCTGATGTGCACGCTCGCCGCCGGCGACGCTTACGCGCCGGAGCCGCCCGAGGCCGAGCTGGGCGCCTGCGCCCCGCAGGAGTCCTTTGCCGCCGAGACCCCCGACCCGACACAGGTCGTGCTGTCGAAATACCTGTCACGACGCTTTCTGATTGCCAACGAAGCGACGAAACGCATGGTGGGCGCGGCCTACGAGGCCGCGCGCGAGGTCGGCCTCGATCCGCTCCTTCTCCTGGCGGTGATCTCGGTCGAGTCGCGCTTCAACCCGATCGCGCAAAGCGGCATGGGGGCGAAGGGCCTGATGCAGATCATCCCGAAGTACCACCGCGCGAAGCTGCAGGACCTGGGCGGCGAGGAGGCGCTGTGGGACCCGGAGGCGAACATCCGGCTCGGCGCCCTCATCCTGCAGGAATACGTCTACCGCACCGGCACGCTGGAGGCGGGGCTGCAGTACTACAACGGCGCCTACTGGGACGGCCGCGCGCAGTACGCGCAGAAGGTGCTCGGCGAGCGCGCGCGCCTCATGGAAGTGGTGCGCGAGGACGGCGGCGCATGATCCGCGCGCTCGTCCTTTCGCTGATGCTGTTCTCGGGCTGGGCGCAGGCGGGCGTCACCGCCGAGGAAGTCGACGAGATTCGCGCCGTCATCAACCGCCAGATCGACGCCTTCAAGCGCGACGACGCGCGCAGCGCGTTCGCGCTCGTCTCGCCCGGCGTGCAGGAGGCGTTCGGCACGCCCGAGCGCTTCCTCGACACCGTGCGGGTGTCGTATCGCGCGGTCTATCGCCCGGCGCAGGTAGCGTTCCTCGGTCTCACCGTCATCGGCACCGACGCCGTGCAGGCGGTGCGGCTCGTCGACCGCTCCGGCGCGGTGTGGCACGCGTACTACGCGATGCAGCGGCAGAAGGACGGCAGCTGGCGCACGAACGGCTGCCGCCTCGTGCATCCGGCGAAGACCATTCCGACGTAAGCTCGCCTCCGGTGGAGGCGCCTGCCCGATTCCTCGTGGCACCGAGCACCGTCTGGCGCGGGCGGCCGTATCCACTCGGCGCGACGTGGGACGGCGCGGGCGTCAATTTCGCGGTGTTCTCGAAGAACGCCGAGCGCGTCGAGCTGTGCCTGTTCGATCCGCGCGGGCGCCGCGAGATCGAGCGCGTCGAGCTCGCCGAGCGCACCGACTTCATCTGGCACGGCTACCTGCCGGAAGCGCGGCCCGGACTGCTCTACGGCTACCGCGCCTATGGCGCCAACGACGGTGCACACCGGTTCGATTTTTCCAAGGTGCTGCTCGACCCGTACGCCAAGCTCATCAAGGGCAAGATCGGCGCCGGCCTCGGCCGCTGCCAGGTGGTGGACACCGCCTTCAGCTGGGGCGACGACCGGCCGCCGCGCACCGGCTGGCGCGACACCGTCGTGTACGAGATGCACGTCAAGGGCTTCACGCAACGCCATCCCGACGTGCCCGAGCAGCTGCGCGGCACGTACGCCGGCCTCGCCACCGCGCCGGTCATCGACTACCTGAAGCGCCTCGGCGTCACGGCGGTCGAGCTGCTGCCCATCCATGCGATGGTCGATGAGCGGCGCCTGGTGCAGCACGGGCTGAAGAACTACTGGGGCTACAACACGATCGGCTTTTTCGCGCCCGAGCTGCGCTATTCCGCGAGCGGCACGCTCGGCGAATTCAAGACGATGGTGAAGACGCTGCACGCGGCGGGGATCGAGGTGATCCTGGACGTCGTCTACAACCACACCGCGGAAGGCGACCACACGGGGCCGACGCTGAGCTTCCGCGGGCTCGACAACGCCATCTACTACCGCCTGGATCCGGGCAATCCGCGCCGCTACCTCAATTTCACCGGCACCGGCAACAGCCTCAACAGCGCGCATCGCGTGGTGCTCGGCCTCATCATGGACAGCCTGCGCTACTGGGTGCAGGAGATGCACGTCGACGGCTTCCGCTTCGACCTCGCGCCGACGCTCGCGCGCAATGCCGCGCATCAATTCGATCGGAACGGCGCCTTCCTGTCCGCGATCCGCCAGGACCCGGTGCTATCGCGCGTGAAGCTGATCGCGGAGCCGTGGGACATCGGCGAGGGCGGCTACCAGCTCGGCAACTTTCCACCCGGGTGGGTCGAGTGGAACGACCGCTATCGCGACGCCGTGCGCTCTTTCTGGCGCGGCGACCCGGGGATCGTCGGCGAGCTCGCCTCGCGGCTCGCCGGCTCGAGCGACATCTTCCAGCGCGCGGGACGCAGTCCGCGCTCCAGCGTCAACTTCGTCACCGTGCACGACGGCTTCACCCTGCACGACCTCGTCTCCTACGAGCGCAAGCACAACGAAGCGAACCTCGAGGGCAACCGCGACGGCACCGACAACAACCGCAGCTGGGATGCCGGCGCCCTGAAGGGCCGGCAGAAGCGCAACTTGCTCGCCACGCTGCTTTTCTCGCAGGGGCCGCCGATGCTGCTCGCCGGCGACGAGCTCGGCCACACGCAGAACGGCAACAACAACGCCTATTGCCAGGACAACGAGATCTCCTGGCTCGACTGGGAGAACCCGGACGCGGACTTGCAAGCGTTCGTGCGCCGGCTCATCGAGCTGCGCAAGCGCCACCCGGGCTTCCGGCGGCGCAGCTATCCGAATCCGGACGACGTATCGTGGCTCACGGCGCAGGGGAAGCCGATGACCGAAGCCGACTGGACCCATCCGGCGACGCGCACCCTCGGCATGCTGCTCCTGGGCAAGCGGCTGGCGGAGCGCGACGACTACGGCACGCCGGTCGAGGACGACGACCTGCTGCTGCTCCTCAACGCCGGAGAAGCGGCGGTCGACTTCACGCTGCCGGGCGAGGGATGGAAGCTCCTCGTCGACACCGCGGCGCCGCAGCGCCTGGTCACCAATCCCTACGCGCTCGACGCGCGTTCGCTCGCGCTGCTCGTCAAAGCCAGGTAGCCAGCCCGAGCTCGTGCGGGTGCGTCATGAGCTCGTTGCGCGGATAAACGCGGATGCGGTAGTCGAGCCGGCCGGCGAGCGCCGGCTTGAGGTCGATGCGGAAGATATGTTCGCCGTCGCGCTGCTGGCCGGTCGGCGCAAGCTCATGGCTGTGCGATACCGGCGCCGCCTCGCGTAGCGCGCGCGTGAGGATCAGCTCCACGCACACGTCGGCGGGCGCGAGGCCGTTCAGCTTCGCGGCGATCTCGACCGGCGCGCTCTCGCCGAACTGGATGCGGCGCGCGGGCGTGTCGACGCGGCGCAGGGAGACGCCGGGCCAGGCCGCGCGCACCTTGCTCTTCCAGGCCGCGACCTGCTTCGCCACCTCGTTGCCCCGCTCGGCATAGCGGCGCCCCTGGCGCGCGGCCGGCAGGTAGAACTTGGAGACGTACTCGCCGAGCATGCGGGACGCGTCGTACTTCGGCAGGAGGGAAGCCATCGAGCGCTTCGCCATGCGGATCCACTGCGCCGAGTAGCCGCCTTCCGAGCGGTTGTAGTAGGTCGGGATGACGTTGTCCTGCAATAGCTCGTAGAGCGTGCGCGCTTCCTCGCGATCGCGCCGATGCTGGTCGACCTGCGGGCTGGCCGGCTTGATCGCCCAGCCGTTCTGGCCGTCGTAGCCCTCGTCCCACCAGCCGTCCAGTATGGAGAGGTTGATGGCGCCGTTCATGCCGGCCTTCATGCCGGAGGTGCCGGAGGCTTCCAGCGGATACACCGGGTTGTTGAGCCACACGTCGACGCCGGCGACGAGGCGCCGCGCGATGTGCAGGTCGTAGCCCTCGACGAAGAGGAGCCGCCCCATGAACTCTTCCTGCCCGGACATGTGCACGAGCGTGCGGATGAGGTCCTGGCCCGGCTCGTCCGCCGGGTGCGCCTTGCCGGAGAAGAGGAACACCACCGGGCGGTCCTTGTCGCCGACGATGCGCCGGAAGTTGTCCAGGTCGTTGAACAGCAAGGTGGCCCGCTTGTACGTCGCGAACCGGCGCCCGAAGCCGATGGTGAGCACGCTGGGCTTGGCCGGATCGCAGAAGCGCAGCATGCGCTCGAGGTGCGACTCGCTCCCGTGGTTCCTCAGGTGCTGGCGCGCGATGCGATGGCGCAGCATGTGCAGCATGCGCGCCTTGATGTCCTGCCGCACGCTCCAGTAGATGTGGTCGGGGATGTCGCGGATCTTTTCCCAGATGCCGGGCTGGCCGAGGCGGTGCATCCAGCCCACGCCGAGGAAGCGATCGAGCACCTCGCTCCATTCGGGCGCGAGGAACGTCGCGACGTGCACGCCGTTGGTGACGTAGCCGACCGGGTTTTCCTCGGGCGTGACCTGCGGCCAGAAGTCCTTCAGCAGCCGCTGCGACACCCCGCCGTGGATGCGCGAGACGCCGTTGTGGAAGCGCGAGCCGCGAATCGCGAGCGCGGTCATGTTGAAGTCCCCGCCGGAGGGCGGGCGCGCGAGCGGCATGACGTTCAGCTCGCCGAAGCACGATTTCAGGTAAGGCTGCACCGTCCCGTCGTTGAACTGGTCATGCCCCGCCGGTACCGGCGTGTGCGTGGTGAAGACCGTGTTCGCGGCGACCGATTCGAGCGCGGCCTCCATGGTCATGCCGTCGGCGACGAGCGCGCGCACCCGCTCGAGGATCAGGAACGCCGCGTGGCCTTCGTTGATGTGCCACACGGTGGGCTTGATGCCCATCGCCTCGAGCGCGCGCACGCCGCCGACGCCGAGCACGAGCTCCTGCTCGAGCCGCGTGGTGCGGTCGCCGCCGTAGAGGCGGTGCGCGATGGCGCGGTCGCGCTCGCTGTTCTCCGGGAGATCCGTGTCGAGCATGAAGAGGCGCACGTGACCGATGCGCGCCTGCCACACTTTCACGGAGAGCTTGCGGCCGGGGAAGTCGAGGGTGACGACGAGGTCGCCACCGTCCTTCTTCACCGGCTCGATCGGCAGGTCCTCGAAGTCGGAGTCGTGGTACTCGGCGCGCTGGCGCCCCTCGGCGTCGATCGACTGCACGAAGTAGCCCTGGCGATAGAGCAGGCCGACGGCGACGAAGGGCAGCTTGAAATCGCTCGCCGCCTTGCAGTGGTCGCCGGCGAGGATGCCGAGGCCGCCGGAGTAGAGCGGCAGGCTCTCGTGCACGCCGAACTCGGCGCAGAAGTAGGCGATCAGCTCGTCCGCCTTCACCTGCCCGGCGTGGTTGCGGAACGGCGGCTCGGCGAGGTAGGCGTCGAACGCCGCGAGCACTCGCGTCAGGCTGTCGAGGAACGCGGGGTCGGAAGCGGCGTCGAGCAGGCGCTGCTCGTCGATGCGCTTCAGCATCGCCTTCGGGTTGTGCCCGACCGCGTCCCACAGCGCGGGGTTGAGGCGCGCGAAGATCGCGCGCGTGGCGCGATCCCACGAGTACCAGAGATTGCCTGCCAGCTCTTCGAGACGGGCGAGGCGCTTCGGAATCCTAGGATTGACTTCGAGCGAGTAGCGGGTACCGGGCGGCATAGGAGTCAGAGAGCGACAGCATTCACTGCGGATTCACGGCGCGCTGTCGGAAGCGCCGGATTCTACTGAAACCATGTTGCGTGGCTAGCGGTCCGCGCTGTCGCTATTCCACTACTGGTCGACGTCGGCGAGCGCCTGCGTGATCTCTTTCGCACCGTCGGGACGCACCAGCCGCGCTGTTTCGCGTCCGTCACGGAGAAAGACGAGCGTCGGCCACAGCTTGACGCGGAACGAGCGGCCGAGGCGCTTGCCGCTCGCGTCGGCGATCTTGATGTGGCGCACGCGCGGGTGCGCGGCCAGGCCCTCGGCGATGAGCGGCTGCGCGCGCCGGCACCAGCCGCACCACGGGCTGCCGAATTCCAGCAGCGTGGGGCCCGGCAGGGCATCGACTTCTTCGCGCTTCGGTTCCTGCTCGAGGTAGTCCTGCTTCGTGTCCACCACTACTCCGCGAAAGGCTCCACGCCGGCCTTTCGTAGCAAGTCGCGCGCCGCCTTCGGATCGCGCGCGTCCGTGCGCGCAGCCGCGAGCAGCGCGGCGACGAGAAACCTCACTAGGGAATCGGAACCGCCGCGAGGAGCTGCGCGCCGACGTCGACGCGCCGCGCGGAGTCGTGCGCCGGGCGCAGGCGGTGCGCGGCGACGCCCGGCAGGATCGCCTGCACGTCCTCGGGAATCACCTTGTCGCGGCCTTCCAGCATCGCCCAGGCGCGCGCCGAGTGCACCAGCGCGAGCGCGGCTCGCGGCGACAGGCCGGCCATGTAGTCGGGCGAGCGGCGCGTGTGCTCGACGATCGCCTGCACATAGTCGAGCAGCGCGGGCGCGACGTGGATCTTCTGCACGCTGCCCTGCAGCTCGACGAGCTCCGCCGGCGTCATGCAGGGGTCGAGCGTCGCCAGCAGGTCGCGCCGGTCGGTGCCCATGAGGAGGGCGCGCTCGGCGCCGCGGTCGGGATAGCCGAGCTCGATGCGCATCGTGAAGCGGTCGAGCTGCGATTCGGGCAGCGGGAAGGTGCCGACCTGCTCCGAGGGGTTCTGCGTGGCGATGACGAAGAAGGGCTCGGGCAGCTTGCGCGTCTCGCCTTCGGCGGTGACCTGGTGCTCTTCCATCGCTTCGAGGAGCGCCGACTGCGTCTTCGGCGTGGCGCGGTTCACCTCGTCGGCGAGGATCACCTGCGCGAAGATAGGCCCGGGATGGAACTTGAAGCCGCCGGTATCGCGCTCGTAGATCGACACGCCGATGATGTCGGCCGGCAGCATGTCGCTCGTAAACTGGATGCGCTGGAACTGCAGGCCGAGCGAGCGGGCCAGCACATGGGCGAGCGTGGTTTTGCCGACGCCCGGCAAGTCCTCGATCAGCAGGTGGCCGCGGGCGAGAAGGCAGGCGAGCGCGAGGCGCACCTGCTGCTCCTTGCCGAGGATGATGCGGCCGGCGGACTCGATGACGCGCTCGATGGGGCCACGAAGCACGCTGGTCGTCGATACTTCGGCCTTCTTCAGGAGCATGCGGCGATTGTAGCCGATGGAATATGATGGCCGTCATGCGCACCGCCTTCGTGACGCATGCCGATTGTCTCAGGCATGACATGGGCGCCTATCATCCGGAGCGCCCGGCGCGGCTCACGGCGATCGACGACCAGCTGATCGCCGCCGGCATCGCGCAATACCTGCAACGCTACGAGGCGCCGCTCGCCACCGACGAGCAGCTCGCCCGCGTGCACCCGCCCGAGTACGTGCGCGCCATCCGCGACGCCGCGCCCGAGGACGGCACGGTGCACCTCGATCCGGACACCGCAATGAATCCGCATTCGCTCGACGCGGCGCTGCGCGCGGCGGGCGCGGCGGTGCTGGCGACCGATCTGGTGATGCAAAAGAAGGTCAGCAGCGCGTTCTGTGCGGTCCGTCCGCCGGGACATCACGCGTGCCGCGCGCGGGCGATGGGCTTCTGCATCTTCAACAACGTCGCGGTGGCGGCGCGCCACGCCATCGAGGTGCACGGCGTCGATCGCGTCGCGATCATCGACTTCGACGTGCACCACGGCAACGGCACGGAAGACATCTTCGAGGGCGACGAGCACGTCGTCATGGCGTCGATCTTCCAGCACCCGTTCTACCCGTACAGCGGCACCGACAACCCGGCGCCCAACATGCACAACGTGCCGCTCGCCGCGGGCTCGGGCTCGCGCGAGCTGCGCCGCGCGGTGGAGGACGTCTGGCTGCCGGCGTTGGAGGAGTTCAGGCCCGAGCTGGTGCTGTTCTCGGCCGGCTTCGACGCCCATGCCGAGGACGACATGGCGATGCTGCGCTTCACCGACGCCGACTACGGCTGGGTCACACGGGCGGTGGCGGAGCTCGCCGAGCGCCACGCCGGCGGCCGCATGGTATCGATGCTCGAGGGCGGCTATTCGCTCTCCGCGCTAGGGCGTAGCGCCGTGCAGCACATTCGCGTTCTCGCCGGCCTGAACGCCTAAAAGAAGCGTCGCCGCCGCGCTATCGAAGGCTGGTTCGTCCGCCGAGCCGATGCGCACGCGCGGCGCCTGCGCGAGCTGCACATAGTTCGCCTGCGATGAGCGCCGATACGCCGGATCGTAGTGCTCGGCGAGCAGGCGCGCGACGAATTCGCGCCAGCGGCCTTGCGCGGCGAGCGCCTTCCAGTCGCCGATCTTCTCGCGCCCGTGCAGCGCGACCAGGCAGTCGAGCTGCGCGTCGAGCGCGGCGCGGTCGGCGACGAAGTGCTCGTATTCCTGCAGGAGGAGCGTGACGCGCGCCTCGGTGTCGGTGTCGAGCAAGATGCAGCGCGAAGAGCGCATGCGCGCCATCAGCGCCTCCGGCACCTGGATCTGGCCGATCTTCTTCGATTCGCCCTCGACGAAGACCGGCTGCGCGCGATCGAGCGTCTGCAGCTTTTCCAGCAGCTGGCTCTCGAACCACTTCTGCGTCGGCTGCGGCTCGTGCGGCAGGCCGCCGAGCACCGAGCCGCGGTGGGCCGCGAGCGCCTCGAGGTCGAGGACCTGCGCGCCGGCGCGCGCGAGCGCCGAGAGCAGGCGGCTCTTGCCGCTGCCGGTCGGGCCGTGCACCACCACGAAGTCGAATTCGAGCGGCAGCGACAGGAGCTGCTCCACCACCCATCGCCGGTACGCGCGATAGCCGCCTTCTAGCGTCCTCGCGTCCCAGCCGATTTCGCGCAGGATGTGCGCCATCGCGCCCGAGCGCTTGCCGCCGCGCCAGCAATAGATCAGGGGTTTCCACGCGCGGTCACGGCCCTTGAACAGCGTTTCCACGTGTCGCGCGACATTCTGGGCAACCAGCGCGCCACCCAGCTTCTTCGCCTCGAAAGGCGACACTTGCTTGTAGAGCGTGCCCACTTCCGCGCGCTGCGCGTCGCTCAGCACCGGCGCAGAAACCGCGCCCGGGATATGGTCAAGTGCGTACTCCGCTGGAGTACGGGCATCGATGATCGTGTCGAAATTCTTGAAATCCAAGCCGGCCTACTATAACTTCCGAAGTCCCCATGTTCCTTCTCGAGCGCCTCGTCTCCGCGAGTTGCCGTTCGCTCGCCGCCATGATCGGCTGCGCCGCCAGCGGCCGCCGGCGCGGCCGGGGAGGGCAATCGGGCAGTCCGGACGACGCCGTGCCGACATCCCACCGGTCGCGCTCCGCCGTTCGTCGTCATTCCTCAGGAGCGATCCATGAATAGACGCCTCTTCCTGCAGTCCTCCGCAGCCGCCCTCGCCGCACAGTCCCTGCCCTGGAATCGCGCCTCGGCCGCGACCGGCTGGCGCATGTTCGAGACGCTCACCCGTGTCGAGGTGACCGATGCGTTCGGGCTCGCCCGGGCGTGGATTCCGCTGCCGCTCGAAGCCGATACCGACTGGCACAAGACCATCGGCAATGCCTGGAGCGGCAACGCGCGCACGGCGCGCATCGAGCACGACGGCAAGTACGGCCTCGGCCTGCTGTACGTCGAATGGAGCGAGAAGGAGATGAACCCGGCGATCGAGGTGACGAGCCGCTTCGTGACGCGCGACCGCGCCGTCGATTTCGCCTCACCGAACAAAGAGCTGGACCTCTCGGCGGCGGACCGACAGTTTTTCACCGCGCCGACCGAGCTCATACCCACCGACGGCATCGTGCGCAAGACCGCGCTCGGCATCACGAAGGGCGCGAAGACCGACGTCGACAAGGCGCGCGCCATCTACGAATGGATCGTGGACAACACGTTCCGCGATCCCAAGACGCGCGGCTGCGGCGTCGGCGACGTGAAGTCGCTTCTCGAGAGCGGCAACCTCGGCGGCAAGTGCGCCGACCTCAACGCGCTCTACGTCGGCCTGGCGCGTTCGGTCGGCGTGCCGGCGCGCGACGTGTACGGCGTGCGCGTGGCGCCGTCGAAGCACGGCTACAAGAGCCTCGGCGCCGCCAGCGCCAACGTCACCAAGGCGCAGCATTGCCGCGCCGAGTTTTTCGCCAAGGGCTTCGGCTGGGTGCCGGTCGATCCGGCCGACGTGCGCAAGGTCGTGCTCGAAGAGCCGCCGGGCAACCTCGCGGTGAACGACGCGAAGGTGCTCGCCGCGCGCCAGCGCCTCTTCGGCAGCTGGGAGATGAACTGGCTAGCCTACAACACGGCGCACGACGTCCGGCTGCCGAACGCGATCAGGGCGCCGAAGAAGCCGTTCCTCATGTACGTCAACGCCGAATGCGACGGCGAGATGCGCGACGAGCTCGAGCCCGACAGCGTGAAGTACACGATCACTGCCCGCGAGCTTTCTGTCTAGTGTTGCGACTCCTCTGGGCGTTACTGATCGCCATGCCGCTCGCAGCGGGCGCGGCGGAGCTCAAGCCGTGGAGCGGCGGGCCGACGCCGGCGCTCGAGCTCGAGGATCTCGCCGGGCAGGTGCATCGCCTCGACGACTACCGCGGCAAGGTGGTGCTGGTGAATTTCTGGGCGACATGGTGCGAGCCGTGCCGCGCGGAGATGCCGTCGATCGACGGCTTGCGCAGCGCCCTCGACGGCAAGCCCTTCCAGGTGCTCGCGGTGAATCTCGCCGAGCCGCTGTCGCGCATCGAGAAGTTCGCCGGCACGATGCCGCTGCATTTTCCGCTGCTGCGCGACCGCGATGGCGCGGTCGCGAAGGCATGGCGCGCGCGCCTGCTACCCGCGAGCTTTCTCATCGGGCGCGACGGCCGCATCCGCTACGTCGCGTACGGCGAGCTCGACTGGACGAGCGATGCGGTGCGCGCGGTGGTGGACCAGCTCCTCAAGGAAGCAGCTCCCGGACAACGCCGAGCAGCGCGCGACGCTCCGCTGCCGGCGCAAAAAGCGCCCGCCGGGCGTGCAGCGCTTTCTTCAGCCGCCGATAGAACGCGGCGTCATGCTTAGCCTGCGAGAGCAGTCGCGCGAGCGCCGTGTGGTCGGCGACGGGGTAGTAGGCGGGATAGTCGCCGCCGAGCATGCCGACGTTTCCCGACATGCGCGAGGCGATCACCGGCGTGCCGATGCGCGCCGCTTCGCAGATCACGTTGGCGCCGCCTTCCATCACCGAGCTCACCACCAGCACGTGGCTGGTCGCCATCCACTGCAGCGCCTTGCGGTGCGGCAGGCTGCCGAGCCAGCGATAGCGCGGCTCGCGCTTCATCATCTGCTCGGCTTCCGCGCCGAGGCGCGAATCGAGCGCCTCGCCGACTTGCACCACCTCCAGGTCGCGATCCGGCAGCTGCTCGAGCGCGGCCGCCGCGCGCATCGGATCCTTCTCCGCGCGCAGGTGCGCGATGACCGCCACGCGGAACGGCGCCTTCGGCGGCTTGTGCACGAGGCGCGGATCGGCCGACTGATAGACCACGCGGGCCTTCGCGCGATGAGGCCCGATCTCGTCGAGCGCCGCCTCCTGCAGCACGATCAGGCGATCGGCGAGCGCGAGCGAGTGCTGCGCCTCGGCGGAGTCGGGCAGGTCGCGATAAAGATCGGTCCCGGTCAGCACGACGATGAGCGGCTTGCCGGTCGGCTTGAAGCGGACGATGGATTCATGGCTGCGGCGCGCGTGCAGCGCGATGAGCGCGTCGCATGCTTCACCGTTCCACTCGACGCCCACCTGCACGCGGTGCTTGCCGGAGCGCAGCAGCGTCGCCCAGCGCAGCGCCGTGTGGCGATTGCCGGTGCGCGTGCCCGCGGCGGCCGGCGTGACGATGAATAAGCGCGCCATCGACACATTATCTTCAGATCTCCTCGCCGCCCGGGATCACTTCTCGAACATCACGGCCGGGCTCGACGGCGAGCGGCTGCTCGGCCCGAAGCTCGCCATTGTGAACCCGCCGCTCTGGGAGATCGGCCACGTCGGCTGGTTCCAGGAGCACTGGTGTTTGCGCGAAGGACGCCTGGGCGAAAAGCTCCTGCCGAACGCCGACGCGCTCTACGATTCCTCCAACGTGCCGCACGACACCCGCTGGGATCTGCCGCTGCCCACGCTTTCGCAAACCCGGCGGTACCTGGCGAACGTGCTCGAGTTGACGTTGGCGCGGCTCGCCCGCGAGCCCGACAACGAACGACTGCGCTACTTCGTCCGCCTTGCCACGCTGCACGAGGACATGCACGCCGAGGCGCTGCACTACACGCACCAGACCCTCGGCTACCCGGCGCCGGATTCGGGCTCCGATCCCGAATTCCAATCGGGGTCGGGGGCCGATTTGAGTTTCGGCGGCGCACGCTTGCGCATGGGCGCCGAGCGCGGCGAGGAGCGCTTCGTCTTCGACAACGAGAAGTGGGCGCACGAGGTCGAGGTGGCGCCGTTCGCGATCTCGCCCCGGCCGGTGACCAACGGCGAGTACCAGGCGTTCGTCGCCGCGGGCGGTACGCCGCCGCGCTACTGGCGGGAGAATCGCGAAGAGCGGCGCTTCGATCGCTGGATCCCGCTCGAGCCGAACGCGCCGCTGCGCCACGTGAGCTGGAATGAGGCGCAGGCGTATTGCCGCTGGGCGAAGCGACGCCTGCCCACCGAAGCCGAGTGGCAGGTCGCCGCGTCCCGAATGCAGTGGGGCGAGGTGTGGGAATGGACGGCGAGTACCTTCGCGCCATTCCCCGGCTTCAGCGCCGACCCGTACGCCGACTATTCGCAGCCCTGGTTCCATACCCACAAGGTGCTGAAGGGCGCGAGCTTCGCCACGCCGCGGCGCGTGGTACATCCCGCCTTCCGTAACTTCTACCTGCCGGAACGGGCGGACATCTTTGCCGGTTTTCGCACTTGTAGAATCACGCCATGAACGCGCCCGAGAAAATTCGCCTCACCGAGTTCAGCCACGGCGGCGGCTGCGGCTGCAAGATCGCGCCCGCCATCCTGTCCGAGATCCTGAGCGCCTCGCCGATCCGCGGCCTGCCGCAGGATCTCCTGGTCGGCACCGAGACGGCGGACGACGCGGCCGTCTACCGCCTGAACGATTCGCAGGCGCTGGTCGCAACCACCGACTTCTTCACGCCGATCGTCGACGATCCGTACGACTTCGGCCGCATCGCGGCGACGAATGCCATCTCCGACGTGTACGCGATGGGCGGCCGCCCGATCATGGCGCTCGCCATCGTCGGCATGCCGCTCGAGAAGCTGCCGGTGTCCGCCATCCGGCAGATCCTCGCCGGCGGCGAGTCGGTGTGCGCGGCGGCCGGCATCCCGGTCGCGGGCGGGCACAGCATCGATACGCTCGAGCCGATCTACGGCCTCGTCGCGCTCGGCCTCGTGCATCCGGACAAGGTGAAGCGCAACAGCTCCGCCCGGGCGGGCGACATGCTGGTGCTCGGCAAGCCGCTCGGCATCGGCGTCCTGTCGGCGGCGCTCAAGAAAGGCAAGCTTTCCGCCGACGGCTACCGCGAGATGGTGCGCTGGACGACGAAGCTCAACACGCCCGGGCAGGTGCTCGGCGACATGCCGGGCGTTCACGCGCTCACCGACGTCACCGGCTTCGGCCTCGCCGGCCATCTTCTCGAAATGTGCCGTGGCGCGCGACTCGCCGCCGAAGTCACGTTCGACGAGCTGCCGCTCATTCCCGAGGCGTCGCAATGGGCGCAGGAAGGCGTCGCCACCGGCGCATCGGACCGCAACTGGAAAGGCTATGGCCACGAGGTCGTGCTGCCGGGCGGCTTTCCGGAGTGGAAGCGCAAGCTGCTCACCGACCCGCAGACGAGCGGCGGCCTGCTGGTCGCCTGCGCGCCCGAGGCGGTGAACGACGTGGTGGCGACTTTCCGCGGCGATGACGGCAGCGACGCGCGCATCATCGGCCGCCTGCAGGCCGGCGAGCCGAAGCTGCGCGTTACGTAATCAGGTTACTTTAGGAGCGGCGCGAGCTTCGGCCAGATCGTGTCGAGGATGAGCGGCTGCGCGCGCTCGTTCGGATGGATGCGGTCGGGCTGGAAGTAATCGAGGTCGTCGCCGAAGCCTTCCAGCATGAACGGGACGAGCGCCACCTTCTCGCTTTTCGCCACGCCGGCGAACGCTTGCTCGAACGCCGCCATGTAATCCGCGCCGAAATTCGGCGGCATCCTCATGCCGACCAGCAGCACCCGCGCGCCGCCTTTCTTCGAGCGCTCGACGATCGACGCGAGGTTCGACTTCATCTGCGCGATCGGCAGCCCGCGCAGCGCGTCGTTGCCGCCCAGCTCCACGATCACGACCGAAGGACGATGGCGCTCGAGCGCAGCATCGATGCGCGCGCGTCCGCCGGCGCTCGTCTCGCCGGAGACGCTCGCGTTCGCGACGCTATAATCGATTCGTTCCCGCTTGAGTTTCTCTTCCAGCAACGCGACCCAGCCGCGCGAGATCGCGAGCCCATAGCCCGCGGACAGGCTGTCACCAAAGACGAGGATGGTTTTCCCGGCAGCGTTGGCCGCTAACGGGCACAGCATGAAGCACAACAGCAGCGTTCTGAGCGCTAAGGGCATCGGCAAGACGGTGAAGAGCGGGACGAGCGACCTCGTCATTCTGCGCGACATCGATCTCGACGTCACGCCGGGCGAAGCGCTCGCCGTGGTCGGTGCGTCGGGCTCGGGAAAGTCGACGCTGCTCGCGCTGCTCGCCGGGCTCGACACGCCGACGGCTGGCAGCGTGCGCCTGGACGGACACGACCTTTATGCACTGGACGAAGACCAGCGTGCCGAGCTGCGCGGCCGCTCGCTCGGCTTCGTCTTCCAGTCGTTCCAGCTCCTGCCGGCGCTCACCGCGCTGGAGAACGTGATGCTGCCGCTCGAGCTTGCCGAGCGCGCCGACGCCGAGGACCTCGCACGCGCGATGCTCGGGCGCGTCGGGCTCGGCGAGCGGCTGCACCACTATCCGAAGCATCTCTCCGGCGGCGAGCAGCAGCGCGTCGCGCTCGCGCGCGCCTTCGTGGTGCGGCCGAAGCTGCTCCTCGCCGACGAGCCGACCGGCAGCCTCGACGCGCAATCCGGCAATGCGGTGATCGCGCTGCTTTTCGAGCTGAACCGGGAATACGGCACCACGCTCGTCCTCGTCACCCACGACGAAGCGCTCGCCGCGCGTTGCGCGCGCACCGTGCGCCTCGTCGGCGGAAGGATCGCCGCCTGACCAGCCTGCGCCTGCTCCAGCGCGACTGGCGCGCGGGCGAGCTGCGCGTCCTCGCCGCCGCGCTCGTCATCGCGGTCGCGAGCGTCACCACCGTCGGTTTCTTCGCCGATCGCGTCAGCCAGGCACTGGTGCGCGACGCGCACCAGCTCCTCGGCGCGGACCTCGTGCTGGTCGCCGACCATCCGTGGAGCGGCAAGGTGCCCAAGCTCGTGCGCGACTCCGGCGTGCGGCGCGCGGAGGCGGTCAACTTCATCAGCATGGCGCTGCGCGGCGAGCAGAACCAGCTCGCCGGTGTGAAGGCGGTGACGGAGAACTATCCCCTTCGCGGACGCCTGCGCATGGCGAGCGCGCTCGGCGCGCCCGACGCTGCCGCCGAGCGCGGCCCGGCGCCAGGCACGGTATGGATCGAGGAGCGCATGGTGACCGCGCTCGGCGCGCCGGTCGGCTCGACCCTCCAGCTCGGCAAGTCGGAGCTGCGCGTCGCCGCCATCCTCACGCTCGAGCCCGAGCGCACGGCGAACTTCTTCAACATCGCGCCGCGCCTCCTGATGAACCTCGCCGACGTGCCGCAGACCGGACTGGTGCAGACGGGGAGCCGCGTCTCGTACTACCTGTATGCGGCGGGCGATGCGCAGCAGATCGAAACATTGCAGAAATCCATTCGGCCCGAACTCGGCCGCGGCGAGCGGCTGGACACCCTGGAGTCGGGCCGGCCGGAAATCCGCGCCGCCATCGAGCGCGCCCAGCGTTTCCTCTCGCTCACCGCGCTGCTCGCCGCGGTGCTCGCCGGCGTCGCCGTCGCGCTCGGCACACGGCGGTTCGTCGAGCGTCATCTC
This sequence comes from Burkholderiales bacterium, assembly GCA_035554335.1. GTDB lineage: Bacteria > Pseudomonadota > Gammaproteobacteria > Burkholderiales > SG8-39 > SCGC-AG-212-J23. Next base: position 3,572 of record DATMIG010000039.1, on the reverse strand, counting down.
GACGGCTGCGCGGTGATGCGCTGCCTCGGCGCGACTCAATCGCGCCTGCTCCAGCTCCACGCGGGCGAATTTCTGCTGCTGGGAATGGCTTCGTGCGCGATCGGCGCGCTCATCGGCTACGGCGCCCAGTCCGCCATCGGCGCCGCGCTGGCGGATCTCATCCGCGCCGAGCTGCCGCGGCCGACGCCGTGGCCGGCGCTGCAGGGATTCCTCGTCGGCCTGGTGCTCCTGCTCGGCTTCGCGCTGCCGCCGCTGCTGCAGCTGAAGGATGTTCCGGCGCTGCGCGTGATCCGCCGCGAGTCCGGCGCGCCGCGCGGCGGGGCGCTCGCCGCCTATGCGCTGGGTTTTGCATTCCTGGCCGGGCTGCTCGTCTGGCAGGCGGGCGACCTCAAGCTCGGCACCTATGTCGTCGGCGGTTTCGCGGCGGCGGTGCTCGTGTTCTTCGCCGCTGCCTGGGTGGTGCTGAACGCGCTCTCGCGCCTGCGCATCCGCAGCCTGCGCTACGGCCTTGCCAACCTGCGGCGTCATGCGCGCGGCAATGCGGTGCAGGTGGCGAGCCTGGCGCTGGGACTGACCGCCGTCCTGCTCCTCACGTTCACTCGCAATGACCTCGTCGAGGCCTGGCGCCGCGCCGCGCCGCCGGACGCGCCGAACCGGTTTCTCATCGGCGTGCAGCGCGACCAGCTCGACGCGGTGAAGCGGTTCCTCGCGACACACGGCCTGCGTGAAGCGGACCTCTACCCGATGGTGCGCGGCCGGGTGGTGGCCGTGAACGGCCAACCGGTGAACGAGGCGCAATACACCGAGGAGCGCGCGCGGCGTCTCGTCGAGCGCGAATTCAATCTCTCGTACATGGCGGCCATGCCGTCGCACAACACGCTCGCGGCGGGCCGTTGGACGGCGGACGGCCTGTCGGTCGAGGACGGCATCGCCCAGCGCCTCGGCTGGAAGCTGGGCGACCAGCTGACCTTCAACGTCGGCGGCGAAACCTTCACGGCGCCGATCACGTCGCTGCGCCGCGTGCGCTGGGATTCGATGAAGGTAAACTTCTTCGTCATCGCGCCGCCAGCGGTGCTGCAGAAGATGCCGACGAGCTATATCAGCGCCTTCCGCGTGGCCCCGGGCGGCGAAGCCGCGCTCAACCAGCTCGCCGCGCAGTTCCCGAACCTGACGCTGGTCGACATCGGTGCCGCGCTCAAGCAGGCGCAGGACGTCGCCGACCAGCTGATCGCCGCGGTGCAGTTCATCTTCCTCTTCGCCCTCGGCGCCGGACTGCTGGTGCTCTATTCCGCGCTCGTGGCGACCGAAGACGAGCGCCGGCGCGAGGCAGCGGTGATGCGCGTCTACGGCGCTTCACGAGCGCAGGTCGCTGGCGCGCAGCGTGTGGAGTTTCTCGCCATGGGCCTGACCGCGGGCGTGCTCGCCACCATCGGCGCGGCGGTGATCGGACAGCTCCTTGCGCGCCGGGTCTTCGAGCTCGACCTGGCGCCGAGCCTCGCGCTCCTCGTCGCCGGGCCCATCGCCGGCGTGGTGCTGCTCTCGCTGAACGCCTGGCTGTCGTCGCGCAAGGTGCTGCACGCATCGCCGGCGCTCACGCTGCGCGAATCGGCGTAGACAGGCTCACGAGGTGAGCCATCAGCAAGCCTAGGCTGGCGAATCGTCCTAGAATGTCGGCCGGGGTCATAACAAGATGCTGGAAGCTGCTGCAGTCGGTGTTCTACTAGGGGTTCTTCTTCTCGGGCTGGCGATCGGCACCATCGCCGGCTGGTTCTTCCGCTCCCGCATACAAACCGACGTCGCGCTCATGCGGCAGCGCGCCGAGCAGGCCGAAAGCCAGCTGCAGCAGGCCGGCAAGCAGCGCGACGCCCTGGTCGAGCAGCTGCGCGAGGAATCCAGCCGCCGCGCGACGTTCGAGGCGCTCGCGGCGGGCATCCCGGACCTGCAGAAGGAAATCGAGTCGCGCAGCCTTGCGCTCAACCAGCACCAGCGCACGCTGCTCGAGATCACCACCGAGAAGGAGGCGCTCGCCGCCACCATCGAGGCGGAGCGCAAGGGCTTCCAGGAGAAGCTGCGGCTGCTGGAGGAGGCGAAGACCGCGCTGTCGGATGCCTTCAATGCACTGTCCGGCACGGCGCTCAGGAGCAATTCGGAAGAGTTCCTGAAGCTCGCGCAGGCCTCGATGAGCCCGATCAAGGAGGCGCTCGGCAAGTTCGAGAACAAGATCCAGGCGCTCGAGGTGGCACGCGAAGGCGCTTACCAGGGGCTCCTGCAGCAGGTGACGCAGCTCCTCGACACCGGCAAGCAGCTGCGCTCGGAGACCTCGAACCTGGTGCAGGCGCTGCGCTCGCCGAACGTGCGCGGGCAATGGGGCGAGATCCAGCTCCGCCGCGTGGTCGAGATGGCCGGCATGGTGAACTACTGCGACTTCGCCGAGCAGGAGACGCTCAGGACCGAGGGCGGGAGCTTGCGGCCCGACCTGATCGTCAAGCTGCCCGGCGGGAAGATGATCGTGGTCGATGCCAAGTCTCCGGTGTCCAGCTACCTGGACGCCATGTCCGCCACGGACGAATCGGACAGGAAGAGCAAGCTGGCCGCTTTTGCGCGCCTGGTGCGCGATCGCGTCGCCGAGCTCGGCCGCAAGTCGTACTGGGACCAGTTCCCGGAGACGCCGGAGCTCGTCGTGATGTTCATGCCGGGCGACCATTTCTACAGCGCCGCTCTGCAAGAGGACCCGTCGCTCCTCGAGTTCGGCGTCGAGCAGAAGGTGCTCATCGCCACGCCTGTCAACCTGATCGGTCTGCTGCGGGCCATCGCGTACGGCTGGCGCCAGGAAGCGATCGCGGCCAACGCCAAGGAGATCAGCGAGCTGGGCTCGGAGCTGTACAAGCGCATCGCCGACCTCGGCGGCCACTGGATCGACATCGGCAGGAACCTCGGCCGCACGGTCGAGGCCTTCAACAGCGCCGTCGGCTCGCTCGAGTCGCGCGTGCTGGTCAGTGCGCGGCGCTTCAAGGAGCTCGGCGCGGCGCCGGCCTCCGTCGCCATCGAGCTGGTCGAGCCGGTGGAGAAAACTGCGCGCTCGCTGAAAGTCCTCGACATCAGCACTGCGGCGTCCAAGGACTAGGCCTTTCGGCCTGTAGTTGCCTAACGACAAGCATGTTTTTGAATCGAAACAGCTTTTAGGTTGTAGAGCTTTCCGCTAATATCACGGTCGAAAGGGAGCGCTGAGGCTCCCTTTTTGCTTCGGCGCTAAACCGGGCCGAACACATGCCGCTGTCACTGCGATTCGTCGTACCCCTTGCGCTTGCGCTCGCCGCGATCGCGTACGCCGTCGTGCCGCTCGTCGACCGGCTGACCTTCCAGTGGTTCGTGCGCGACCTCGACTCGCGCGGCGCCCTGATCGCGCAGACCGCGCAGGAGCCGCTCTCGGAGCTGATGCGCGACCCGCGCGGCGCGAAGCTGCGCGTGCAGCGTTATTTCGAGCGCATCATGCAGGGCGAGCGCATTTTCGCCATCGGCCTTTGCGATCGCGCCGGCCATCTCGCCTTTGCCAGCCCGACCTACCCGCAGGC
>DATMIG010000038.1:0-2931 GCA_035554335.1 Burkholderiales bacterium | reverse complement strand
CGAAGTGCACGCCGGAGAGCTGGCGGCCGGGGATCGGCAGGTCGCGCGGCATCTCGGCGCCGCCGGCGAGGACGATGGCGTCGAACTGGTTCTTGAGCTGCTCGGGCGAGATCGTCTCGCGCGCGTCGTTGCCAATGCCGGCGCCGGGCGCCTTTACGCCGACGAAGACGCTGGTGCGGAACTTGACGCCCTCGGCGCGTAGCTGGTCCAGGCGCCGGTCGATCACGCCCTTGTCGAGCTTGAAGTCCGGAATGCCGTAGCGCAGCAGGCCGCCGATGCGATCGCTCTTCTCGAACACCGTGACTTCATGCCCCGCACGCGCGAGCTGCTGTGCGCAGGCAAGGCCCGCGGGGCCCGAGCCGATCACGGCCACGCGGCGGCCGCTCGCGTGCGGCGCGCGCTGCGGGCGCACCCAGCCTTCTTCCCACGCCTTGTCGGCGATCGCGTGCTCGATCGACTTGATGCCGACCGGATCCTCGTTGATGCGCAGCACGCAGGCTTCTTCGCACGGCGCCGGGCAGATGCGGCCCGTGAACTCGGGGAAGTTGTTCGTCGAGTGCAGCACCTCGATCGCGCGCTTCCAGTCCTGGCGGTAAACGAGGTCGTTCCAGTCCGGGATGATGTTGTTGACCGGGCAGCCGTTCTGGCAGAACGGGATGCCGCAGTCCATGCAGCGCGCGCCCTGCACGCCTGCGGCGTCGTCGGCGAGGCGAGCATAGAACTCGCGATAGTGCTTCTTGCGCGCCTCAGGCGCTTCGTGCGGCTCCTCGAGCCTCTCGTGCTCGAGGAACCCGGTGATCTTCCCCATTAAGCTGCGACCTTCTTATGAGCCGCGGCGAGCTCGCCCAGCGCGCGGCGATATTCCTTCGGAAACACCTTGACGAACTTGGCGCGGTAGCTCGCCCAGTTGGCGAGGATCTCCTGCGCCCGCTTGGAGCCCGTGTATCGCGCGTGGTTCTCCACCAGCTGCCTGAGCAGCGCTTCGTCGGCGGTCTTGTCGTGCCAGAGCTCGCGCGGCAGCTTCGCCTGATGCTCGGACTCGGGCAGCAGCGGCTCGAGATCCACCATCGCGGTGTTGCAGCGCTTGTGGAACTCGCCGTCGAGGTCGAGCACGTAGGCAATGCCGCCGGACATGCCGGCCGCGAAATTCCTTCCCGTCGAGCCTAAAACCACGACCGTGCCGCCCGTCATGTACTCGCAGCCATGGTCGCCGACGCCTTCGACCACGGCGCGAGCGCCCGAGTTGCGCACCCCGAAGCGCTCGCCCGCGACGCCACGGAAATAGGCTTCGCCCGCGATCGCGCCATAGAGCACGACGTTACCGGTAATGATGTTCTCCGCCGGATCGCCGCGGAACTTGGGCGACGGCTGCACGGAAATCCGGCCACCGGACAGGCCCTTGCCGCAGTAGTCGTTCGTATCGCCGACGAGATCCAAGGTCACGCCCTTCGCGAGGAACGCGCCGAAGCTCTGGCCGGCGGAGCCGGCGAGACGCACATGGATCGTGTCGTCGGCGAGGCCTTCGTGGCCGTAGCGCTTGGCGATCTGCCAGGAGAGCATCGTGCCGACGGTGCGGTTGATGTTGCGGATCGGCATCTCGACCGTCACCTTCTCTCGCCGCTCGAGCGCGGCCTTCGAGAGCTCGATCAGCCGGTTGTCGAGAGCTTTCTCCAGGCCGTGCTGCTGCGACTCGGTGTGGCACACCGCCACCTCGGCCGGCATCTTCGGCATGGCGAAGACGCGCGAGAAGTCGAGCCCCTGCGCCTTCCAGTGCTCGATGCCCTTGCGCATGTCGAGCAGCTCCGTGCGCCCGATCAACTCGTCCACCTTGCGCACGCCGAGCTGCGCCATCAGCTCGCGCGCTTCCTCGGCGACGAAGAAGAAGTAGTTCACCACGTGCTCGGGCTTGCCTTCGAACTTCCTGCGCAGCACCGGGTCCTGCGTCGCCACGCCCACCGGGCAGGTGTTGAGATGGCACTTGCGCATCATGATGCAGCCCTCGACCACCAGCGGCGCAGTGGCGAAGCCGAACTCGTCCGCGCCGAGGATCGCGCCGATCACGACGTCGCGGCCGGTCTTCATCTGGCCGTCCACCTGCACCGCGATGCGGCCGCGCAGCCGGTTCAGGACCAGCGTTTGCTGCGTCTCGGCGAGGCCGAGCTCCCAGGGCGTGCCGGCATGCTTGATCGACGACCACGGGCTCGCGCCGGTGCCGCCGTCGTGGCCGGCAATGGTGACGTGGTCGGATTTCCCTTTGGCCACGCCCGCGGCGATGGTGCCGACGCCGACCTCGGAGACCAGCTTCACGGAGATCAGCGCCTCCGGATTGCTGTTCTTGAGGTCGTGGATCAGCTGCGCCAGGTCCTCGATCGAATAGATATCGTGATGCGGCGGCGGCGAGATGAGCTCCACGCCCGGCGTGGAATAGCGCAGCTCGGCGATGTACTCGGACACCTTCTTGCCCGGCAGTTGGCCGCCCTCGCCCGGCTTCGCGCCCTGCGAGATCTTGATCTGCAGCATCTCGGCGCTCGCCAGGTATTCGGCGGTGACGCCGAAGCGTCCGGAGGCCACCTGCTTGATCTTCGACTTGAGCGAATCGCCTTCGCGCAGCGGGATATCCACTTCGACGCGCGACTTGCCGAGGCGGCTCTGCATGGATTCGCCGGCCTTGACGGGCGCATAGCGGCGGCGGTCCTCGCCGCCCTCGCCGGTATTCGATTTCCCGCCGATGCGGTTCATCGCGATAGCGAGCGTGGTGTGCGCTTCGGTCGAGATCGAGCCGAGCGACATCGCGCCGGTGGAGAAGCGCTTCACGATCTCAGCAGCCGGCTCGACCTCTTCGATGGGCACGGGATTGCCGAAGCGGAACTCGAAGAGGCCGCGGAACGTCATGTGCCGACGCGACTGGTCGTTGATGAGCGCCGCGTATTC
>DATMIG010000037.1:0-15783 GCA_035554335.1 Burkholderiales bacterium | reverse complement strand
CGAGCCACCACTCACTGGAAAAGTAATCGTGATGCTTGGGCGAGGGACTCTTTTCCACCTCGACAATTCTTACGACGAGAGGAGCCTCCGGCGTACCTATCTTTGCAGTTGTAGCAGCTTGCTTCTTGGGCGACCTTGCTTCGGATCGTTTGGGAGTTTGCGCCGGCGTTTGGCAATACGCCGGCACAGCGAAAATAACGGCGGCGACTAGCGTTAGCGCATAGACGGGCGTCACTTTCTGTATCCAAGTTTTCGCAGCAATCCTTCCCGTCGCGTGAGCCACCAGCCGTATTGCACCGGCCAGCGCTCCATGCCCGCGTCGGCGCCGAGCGCCTGCGCCGCGTGCAGCGGCCAGTTCGGGTCGAAGAGCGCTTCGCGGCCGATGGCGATGAGATCGGCGCGGCCGGCCTGCAGCGCTTCTTCTGCCTGCTGCGGCGTGAGGATCAGGCCGACGGCCATGGTCTGAATTGCCGCGTCCTTGCGGATGCGCTCGGCGAAAGGCAGCTGGAATCCCGGCACCCGCGGCAGGAGCATCTTCGTCGCGGCGGTCGCCGAGCCGGAGATGCCGCCGGATGAACAGTCGACGACGTCGACGCCGGCCTTTTTCAGCTCCTTGGCGAACGCGACCGTATCGTCGATCGACCAGCCACCTTCGACGTCATCGATCGAGGAGACGCGCACGAAGAGCGGCTTGCCTTCGGGCCACGCCTCGCGCACCGCGCGCACCACTTCGAGCGGGAAGCGCATGCGGTGCTCGCGCCTGCCGCCGTACTCGTCGGCGCGCAGGTTGGAGATCGGCGAGAGGAACGTATGCAGCAGGTAGCCGTGCGCGGCGTGCACTTCGATCACGTCGAAGCCGGCCTTGTCGGCGCGCCGTGCGGCGGCGGCGAAGGCATCGCGCACGTCGCCGAGCTCGCTCTTCGATAGCGGATGCGGCTTCAGCCAGCCGTCGTCGAGCGCATTGTCCGAAGGCGCGACGATCTTCCACGCCTTGTCGCCGCGGTCGGTATCCGCCTGCGTAAGCGGACCGTTGCCGTACCACGGCCGCGCCATGCTCGCCTTGCGCCCGGCATGTGCGAGCTGCAAGGCGGGCAGCGCGCCCTGCGAGCGGACGAACTCGGCGATGCGGCGCAGGCCCGGCACGTGGTCGTCGGACCAGATGCCGGTGTCGCCGTGCGTGATGCGCCCGCGCGCCTCGACCGCGGTCGCCTCGACGAACACGATACCGGCGCCGCCCTGCGCGAACTTGCCGAGATGCACCAGATGCCAGTCGGTGACGCGGCCGTCGTCCGCGGAGTACTGGCACATCGGCGACACGACGACGCGATTGCGCGCCGTCACGTCACGCAGGTGGATGGCTTCGAACAGCTTCGAATTCTGGGTCAGTGCGCTAATTTTCTTTCTCCGGGACTTTGCAGCGGGATCGGGGAATTAGCGCCCTGACCCCGAATTAAAAGAGGAAGACGCCTTTGCCGCTCGATTGCTGGTCGAAGAGCTGGTAGGCCTCGCCGGCCTGCTCGAGGCGCCAGCGGTGCGAGAAGATGCGCTCGAGCGGGATGCGCTTCCTGGCGATGAACTCGGCGCATTCCTTCATGCCCATGGCGCTGAAGGTCCACGAGCCGATCAGCGTCACCTGGCGGCGGAGGAGGTCGGGGCTCACGTCGAGCGTGACGTCACCGCCTTCGCCGACGTAACACGCGGTGCCCCAGGTCTTCACGCACCGCACGGCCGCGCGGCGGGCGGCTGCGGCGCCGGTGCAGTCGAGCGAAAGATCGGCGCCAATGCCGCGCGTGAGCTCCTTGATGGCGGCGACCGGATCTTCCTTCGAGGCATCGATGGTGGCGTTGGCGCCGAACTGCGAGGCGATCTTCATGCGCTCGGGCGAAGTCTCGACCGCGATGACGCGGGCGCCCATTGCAACGCCGATGACGGTGGCGGAAAGACCGACCGGTCCCTGGCCGAAGACGACGAGGGTGTCGCCGCCATTCATCTGCATTCTTTTCAATGCTGAAAAAGCCGTTCCGGTGCCGCAGGCCACGGCCGCGCCTTCGGCGAAGCTCAGCTCTTCGGGCAGCTCGACGATGGTGCGTGCCGGGACCTTGAGATAGTCGGCATGACCGCCATGCGCCGTCACGCCATAGACGGTGATGCCGGCGCGGCAGAGCTGCGACCAGCCGACGCGGCAATGCGAGCACGTGCCGCAGCCGGCGTAGTGATGGTCCATCACGCGCTGGCCGGTCGGCGCTTCCTTCTCGGAGACGCCAGGGCCGCGCGCAACGACCACACCGCAGGGCTCGTGGCCGCCGATGAAGGGTTCGGCGAGGTTGCCCAAGCCGAGCGCGGCCTGGGCGGCGCCCGGAGGGGAGCGGTAGAACTTCAGGTCCGAGCCGCACATGCCCGAGGCCTTCATTTCGAGCACTACTTCGCCCGGTCCGGGCGTCGGGTCGGGGAAGCTGCGCAGCTCGACCTTGCGGTCGCCCAGGAAGACGACGCCGCGCACGGCGTCAGGCGATCTGGGTTTTCTTGCCGGCGGATTTTTTCAGTGAGAGGGCGGAGGCCGAGCCCTTACCCTTCCAGTCGTCTTCCTTGATTTTCTCGCCGAGGAAGTTGAGCTCGATCGTCACGTCGTCCGGATCCTTGAGGAAGATCTGGAAAAGCGGCGGCTTCGCGTCCGGGAAGCTGCGGAAGTGCATTTCCACGTTGTTCTTCTGGATGCGCTCGCGCACCTCGTTGGCCTTCTGCGCGAGAAAAGCGATGTGGTCGACCGAGCCGGAGCCGGTCGTGCCCTTGGGATGCTTCTTCAGCAGGAACCTGTCGCGGATCTCGTTCGGGTCCTGCGAGGCGAGGTGCACGCAGGTCTCGCCGTTCGCCTTCAGCCAGTAGCCGGGAAAGCCGAAGTCGGGGCGCTGCTGGTCGACTTCCATGCCGAGCACCCGGCAGTAGAAGTCCTTGGTGCGCTCGAGGTCCTTGGCAACCAGCAGGAAATGGTTCAGTTCGGTGATGGGCATGGCGTGTCCTCCAGGGTCGATATCATTTTAACCATGGACCTGCGCCGCCTTGCCGCCTCTGTTTTGCTGTGGGCGATGTGCGCCGGCGCGGCGGCGCAGTCGTACCAGCCGTACGAAGGCCAGCCGGGCAAGGACGTGGTCTGGGTCCCCACCACGCGCACCCTGGCGGAGAAGATGCTGGACCTCGCGGCCGTCACGCCCAAGGACTATGTGATCGACCTCGGCTCGGGGGACGGCCGCATGGTGATCGCGGCGGCGAAACGGGGGGCGCGGGCGCTCGGCGTGGAATACGAGCCCGACATGGTGGCGCTCGCGCGGAAGAGCGCGGCCGAGGCGGGCGTCGCCGACCGGGCGACCTTCGTGCAGGGCGACCTGTTCGAGGCCGACATCTCGAAGGCGACGGTGCTCGCGCTCTTTCTCCTGCCGGCGAACCTCAACCGCCTGGTGCCGAAGTTTCTCGAGCTGCCGGCCGCCACGCGCATCGTCACCAACAGCTATCGCATCGACGACTGGGTCGAGGAAAAGCAGATGACGCTGCCCGACTGCATCACGTGGTGCACGGCGTATCTGTATCTCGTGCCGGCAAAGGTCGGCGGCGCGTGGCAGCTGCCGACGGGCGAGCTTCGCCTCACGCAGCAATACCAGACGCTCGAGGGTTCGATCGTCACGCCGGATGGACGCGAAACGAAGGTGGAGGGCCGGGTGACCGGCGACCACGTGCGCTTCGCCGGCGGCTTCGACGTTTATACCGGCCGCGTGCGCGGCAAGCAGATGTTCGGCGAAGTCAGCGGCGCGTCAGGCGGGCATTGGACGGCGAGCCGAATCAGGTAGGCGACACCCGCCGGTCAGCAGCACGCAAGCGCGGCCGATAAGAATGGCGCTCCCACCACCACTAACCAACAAGGGAGACCACCACCATGTATCGAGCCGTACTGGCTTTGCTCGTGCTCGCCGGTTGCGCAACGCTGACGGAGGCGCAGTGCCGCGCGCCCGCCGATGATTGGGTCGCGCTCGGCGAATTCGATTCGATCCAGGGCGACCAGCCCTGGATCGAGGCGTACGCGAAGTATTGCGAGCGCTACAGCGCCGAGGTCCACCAGCCGGAGTACATGCAGGGCTGGGACATCGGGCACGCCGAATTCAATCGGCGCGCGAACCAGACCAACTAGGAACCCTTTATTCCCCCATCACGTTCGGGAAAGCGAAGCCGAATGTCAGGACGCAGAGCACCAGCTTCATCACGAACTTGACCTTCTGCGGCTTCGACATCTCGTTGTAGGGCGTGCCGAACCTTTTGCGCGGGGTATCCATGGCTTTCTCCGGTGAGCCACGGACGGTATCCCCGGCACCTTTCCCGAACCTTTATGCCTAGTTGAAGCGCGGCACCTTGCCGAGGTAGTGCTTGCGCATCTCGGGGCGGAAGCGCTCCATGGTCCCGCGGTTGAGGTCGACCGGCGGCTTGGCATCGGCCGGCAGCAGCGAGAAGTAGGGGGTGTCCTTCGTGTCCTGGCGGAACTGCTCGCGCGCCCGGCTGACGAGCGCCGGCGTCGACAGCAGGTCGATCAGGCTCGCGGCGAGCGCCTTGGCGCCGGCCACCTCGCCCTTGTGCGCGATCGAGCTCGCCGGCGTCACCGCCGCCTGCCAGTTGTGATAGTTGACCCCGGGCACGCTCGCCGGGAAGTTGATCGGCGCCGTCGGCACGTTCCACGTGACGTCGCCCGAGTCGTTCGACGCGAACGATTGCGGGCGCGCGCCGAACTTCACCGGGCTGGCGTTGAGCCCGACCACCTTCTGGCCGAGCGCGCTCTGGAAGTCGCGCGCGAACTTCTGCTCCGCGTCACTCCACTGCGGATTGCCGACGAGATCGATGTTCGCCTGGATCGCCTCGGCGAGGACGCGGTTGCCGAGCTGCGGCCAGGCGGATGCCACCACCTCCATGTCCATCGTCGTGCCGGTCATCAGCGCCGCGCCCTTGCCGACGTTCACCAGCTTGTCGAAGTTCTCCTTCGTCCAGGGCGCGTTCGCGTCGCGCACGAACCACCAGATCTGGCCGAGGTCCGGAATCACGTTCGGCTGGATGCCGCCGATGGTGATGGTGCGATGCCCGCGCTGGCTCGGCCGCAGGTGCTCGCGCAGCTTGTCGTAGCCGATGGACATCAGCTCCACCGCGTCGACCGCGTCGCGTCCTTCCCACGGATTCACCGCCCCGTGCGCCGTCTTGCCGTGGAAGGTGAACTTCGCGCTGATGGCCGCGTAGTTGAGCAGGCCGTAGCCGGTGCTGAAGTTGTCGCCGATGTGGATCAGGATCGCGGCGTCGGCATCCTTGAAGAGGCCCGCGCGCACGAGGAACGGACGGCTCACGAGCTGCTCCTCGGCAGGGCCGAACGAGATCGCCACCGTGCCGGGCAGCTTGTAGCGCTCCATCACGCGCTTCACCGCGTACGCCGCGCCGATCGCCACCGCGCCATGCGTGTTGTGGCCCTCCATGTGCCCGGGCGCGCCCGGGATCAGCGGCTTGCGCTCGATGGAGCCGGGCGTCTGCGAGCCTTCCGGCAGGGCGTCGACCTCGGTGACGATGACGATCTTCGGCTTGCCGCTGCCGTATTCGGCCCAGACGTTGGTCGGAAAGCCCGCGTCGCCGGTGCGCACGCGAAAGCCGATGCCTTCCAGCGTCTCCTTCAGGAACTTCGCGCTCTCGTGCTCCTGCATGCCGAGCTCGGCGAAGTAGTAGATCGAATCGCCGATGGTGGCCAGCTCGGCGGCGTTGCGATCGATGGTGTCGAACGCCAGTTTCTTCCGTTCATCGGTGGTTTGTGCGTTGCAGGCTAGCGCAAACGCCAGCGCAAGCGCGAGAATCGCGGCTCTGATCATGATCCCTCCCTTGGTGTCCCTACTATAGCGATGAAACCCATCGAGAAGACGCATCGCATCGCGCATCGAATCGGATTGCTCGTGCCGTCGTCGAACTCCACGCAGGAGCCGGAGTTCGTGCAGATGCTGCCGCCGTGCGTCTCGCTGCACGTCACGCGCCTCACGCTCAGCCGCATCGACCCCGAGTCGACGCTGAACCTCGTGACCGAGCTGGAGAAGGAGAGTCGCAAGCTGGCCGACGCGCAGGTGGACATCGTCGTGCTGGCGGCGACCGCGCCTTCCACGCGCATGGGAAAGGGCTACGACGCGCAGCTCATCAAGCGGATGGAGGACGCTTCCGGCAAGCCGGCCACCACCGCGGCGACGGCGATGCTCGAGGCATTCGCCGCGCTCGACGTGCGGCGCGTCGCGCTCGCCGCCGCGTGGAGCGAGGCGACCAACAAGTGGGTGGCGGCCTTCCTCGAGGCGCACGGCATCGAGGTGGTGAGCCAGGTTGCCATGGGTGTGGTCAGCAACAACGACGTCGGCCGCCTCTCGCCCGAAACGGCGTTCGACAACGGCCGCCAGGCCGACCGGAAGGACGCCGATGCGGTGTTCCTCGCCTGCGGCAACTGGTGGACCGCGAGCATCGTCGAGCGCCTCGAGCACGCGGTCGGCAAGCCGGTGCTGACGACCAACAACATGACGGTGTGGCAGGCGCTGAAGAAGATCGGCGTTGCCGAAAGCGTGCCCGGTTTCGGACGCCTGCTGCGCGAGATGCCGGCGCTTCCGAAATCGTTGAAGGCGGCATGAGCTTGCGGGCCCTAGCGAGGAACCCCACCATGATTCCCATCTCCGTTCGAAATGGCGCCATCGTCCTGGCGCTGCTCCTGCCGGCCTGCGCGTCGCCGGTGTTCCTAACCGAAGACCAGTGCCGCGGGACCAACTGGTACCAGCGCGGCGAGCAGGAAGCCCTCATGGGCATGCGGCCGCAGATCGACCTCTACGCGCAGCAGTGCTCGAAATTCGGCGCCGCGCCGTCCGAGAAGGACTACATGGACGGCTGGGCCTACGGCTACGGCGAGTGGAACCGCCGCGTGTCGGGCCGGCGCGGCTAGCGCCGCCGCGACTGGAAGACGAACCAGGCCACCATCGCCGCCAGGATGACGAGCATCAGCACGGCGAGCTGCACGTGCTGGATGCGGCCGATCCAGTGCTGGATCGCCTGGCCGGCGAAGTAACCGATGGTGGCCACGATCGGCGCCCAGATGAGCGTGCCGATGAAGTTGAAGAAGGCGAGCCGCCACGCCGAGATGCCCGAGCTGCCGATGATGATCGGCCCGGCGATGCGCAGGCCGTAGCAGAAGCGCAGCAGCACCACCGCCGGCGCGTCCCAGCGCCGGATGAGCTCGTGCACCCGCGGCGCCTTCGCCGCGAGCGATGGAAAGCGCGCGAGGATCCGCTGCCCGTAGCGCCGGCCGACGAAGAAGCAGGTCTGGTCGCCGAGAAACGCTCCCAGGACGGCTACGGCCATAACGCCCGCCAGCGACAGATAGCCATTCGCCGCCGCCAAGCCGGCGAGCGCGAGGATCGTCTCGCCCTCCAGGAACGTGCCGAGGAACACGGCGACGTACCCGAACTGGATCAGCAGGTCTTCCATCTAATTCGGGGTCAGTGCGCCAATTCCCCGAATTCACATGGAAGGGTTTGCATACTTGCCCCCCATGGCGACGGCGCCGAACGCCGAGCCGGCGATGTCGAAGTTGAACGAGAAGTGCTGGTTGATGGCCTGCGTGTCGCGCAGGTAGCGCTGCAGCGGGTCGCGCGTGTAGATCGCGTTGGCGCCGTAGCAGGACCACAACGTCTCGACCGCCTCGCGCGACTGGGCGACCGCCATGGTGTTCTGGACGCGCAGGCGCAGCTTGGTCTCGAGGTCGGGCACCTGGTTCCGCTCGGCGTAGTCGTCGAACACCTTCGCCGACTCGCGCATGAGGTAGCGGGCCGAGTCGACGAGCGCGCGCGCCCTGGCGATCTTGATCTGCACGGCCTGGAAGTCGGCAACTTTCGCGCCGGTGTAGGTGCCGACGCGAGTCCTGAATGACTGCGTAACGTGCTCGAGCGCGCCTTCCGCGGCGCCGAGGGCGGTGGGCGAGAGCGGGTGTCCGGCGGAGGCGACGATCGGGATGCGGAACAGCGGCCCCGGGTTGATCTTCGCGCCCGGATGCTCGAGCCCGCCGCGCGTCTTCGGCAGCTCGAGCGCGCGCCGCTGCGGCACGAAGACCTCCTTCACCTCGATGTCCTTCGAGCCGGTACCGGTCATGCCCATCGCGTACCAGGTGTCGATCACCTGGTAGTCGCTCTTCGGTACGAGGCAGAGGCGCCAGTCCACCGGCTTGTCGTCTTCATAGACGGTGACCGCGAGCATGTTCCACTCGGAGTTGTCCACGCCGGAGGAGAACGGCCAGCGTCCGCTGACGACGTACCCGTCCTTGGTTTTGCGGCCCCGGCCCGCCGCCAGCGCGATGGAGGAAGCGATGAGGACGTCCGGGTTCGCGTCCCACACCTCGTGCTGCGTCTCGGGCTCGTAGTAGCCGAGGATCCAGTGGTGGCAGCCGAGGTTGCCGACGTTCCACGCCGTCGACGGGCAGCCGCGCGCCAGCTCCGCGACGATGTCGACGATCGCGACGAAGGGCAGCTCCATGCCGCCGAAGCGCTTCGGCTGGTGGTAGCGGAAGAGGCCCGTCTCGTGCAGGAGCTTCTCGTTCTCCGGCAGGAGGACGCGCGCGTCCTCGCACTTCTGCGCGCGCTCGCGCAGCGTGGGCACGATGTCGCGCGCGCGGCGCAGGGCTTCGTCATACGGGACGCGGGAGAAATCCATATCAGGAATTTATACCGTAGCGATCGGAAAAGCGGTCGATGACGCGCCGGAACTCGGTCGGCAGCCGGGTCTGCACCTCGTGCGCGATCGGCGCCGGCACGCCGCCGAAGTAGGCCTCGGCGATGGCGCCCGCCATGCACGCCATGGTGTCCGTGTCGCCGCCCAGCGAGACGGCGTTGCGCACCGCGGCTTCGAACGAATCGGCGTCGAGGAAGCTGATGATCGATTCGGGCACCGAGCCCGCGGCAGTCACGTCCGGCAGGTAGCGCAGGCGAATCCCGTCCACGGTGCGCGAGAGGTCGTAGTGGAAGCGCGAGGCGATCTCGCGGCGGATGTCTTCCTTCTCCACGGCGTTGCGCGCGAGGTACACGGCGAGCGCGATGGCCTGCGCGCCCTTGGTGCCTTCCGGATGATTGTGGGTCGGCGCCGCCGAGCGCGCGGCCTCCTCGAGCACGGCGTCGATCGAGTGCATGGCGTAAGCCACCGGGCTCACCCGCATCGCGGCGCCGTTGCCGTAGCTGCCGTACGGTCCCATGCTCTCGTCGGCGAGCCAGCGTGCGAATTGCATGCCGTAGCCGGCGAACGGATAACGCAATCCATACTCGCGCATCGCTTCCGGATAGTCCCGCTCGTCGAGCAATGCGTGCGCGATCGCGACGGTCATCACCGTATCGTCGGTGAAGCGCGATTGCTTGGTGAAGAGCGCGAAGTCGTAGCGCTTCTCGCCGCTGCCTTCCCACGAGGAGCCGATGATGTCGCCCGCAATCGCGCCGAGCATAGGGCGATCTTATGCCGTCCCCCTTAACGGGGGGGCGGCAAAATCAGCCGGACAGTATTTCCACGTCCTTCAGCAGCGGATCGTCGGCCACCGCGATCTCGTTCTCGATCAGGAGGCCGCAGCCCGGGCAGCAGAACTGGCGGAACTGCGGCACCGGGTCGATGAAGCGGCCGGGCTCGCCGACGATCGGGTTCGAGGCCTGGATCGGCATGTCGTTGCGCACGCAGTTGCTCTTGTAGTTATGGCTGACCGGCCCCAGGTCCTGCGCGCACTTCGCGCAGCCGTAATGGTTGCCGTAGATCGCCAGGTTGTCGGTCACCAGCATCCTCGCCTTGCCGTCGAGCTTCTTCGCCGCGAAGCGGTGGCCCTGGATGCGCCGCGCGCGCATTTCCTTGCGCCGCCGCTCGGTGGCGGCCGCGTCGCCGAGCACCACGCCGTAGATCTCGAGCGCGGCCTTCTCCGTCACGTCGCCGTTGTCCACGTCGGCCGCCACGCGCTGCGGATCGCGCTCGAGCGGGTCGCCGAAGCCGCCGGCCGCGGACCAGAGCACGGCGTACACGTCCTGCGGGTTCTGCGCGAAGTCCTGCTGGCGCAAGCCGAGCTCTTCGCGCTTGCCTTGCACCTGGTCGATGTCGCTCACGAGCTGCGAGCGCTTCATGCGGTCCAGGATGTCCGTATCCCGGGCGAAGCGGTACCGGTTCACCGCGCCCGGATAGCCGCCCATCATGCCGGTGGAAGTCGGGATCGCGTTGCCGGAGGAGAGCGTGTCGTGCGTGATCTTGTCGGTGCCGTGCGGGATGAAGCACGACTCGGCGCTCAGTCCGCCCCGGTATTTGCCGGCGCCGCCGGAATCCGCGATTTCCTTCCGGTAGAGGAACAGCACCGGGAAGGACTGCTCGGTGTGCTCCACGTTCGGCAGCTTGCAGATCGGCGTGCGCGCCTGGCCGCCGGTCGAGATGCCGTCGGCGTGCGAGAAGGCGCCGATCGCGCCGCCGATCGGGTCGACCAATAGATAGCCGTAGCGCTCGCCCCACTGGTCGATGCCGCGGAAAATCGTCGCCGGCCACTGGCTCGTGCCGCCGATGCACATCACGTCGCGCCGCAGCTCCGGCGCGGGATAGATCATCTTCGAAAGCACGTTGTACGCCGGGTAGAGCGAGATCTCCATGCACTGCACCGGCGCCGTCGAGACGGAGGCGGGGAAGTCCGCGCAGTTGAGCGTGCCCGGCGTGGGGTTGAAGTCGATGTGGCGCAATGCACCGCCCACGGCGTAGTACTGCTCCCAGCACATGAGCTCGTTGATCGCGACCATGATCGCGCCGCGCCAGCCGGAATAGGTGGCGTTGATGCCGCCGGCCTGCGGGTCGGTGCCTTCGTTCTCGAACGTGAGGCGGCTGCCGTGCTTCTTGAGCGTGAGCTGCACGCGATGCACCTGGCGGTCGCCGGGACGGCAGCACTCGACGTACGTGCGGTCGCGCCACACGCCGTCCGGCAGCGTGGCGAGCTTCTTGAGGAACGCGCGCTCGCCGTCGTCGATGATCTTCTTCATCACGCCCTTGACGGTGTCGGCGCCATAGCGCGTGATGAGCGCGAGAACGCGGTCCTTCGCCGTCATGTTGCCGGCGAGCTGGGCGCGGAAGTCGAGGGCGACTGCGCTCGGCTTGCGCGAGGAGCGGAGGTAGATCTCCTCGATGTCGCGGCGAATTTCGTTCTTCTCGATGATCTTCACCGGCGGGATCAGGATGCCCTCGTCGAACGCATCGCGCGCCGAGGGGCAGAAGCTGCCCGGCGTGATGCCGCCGATGTCGTACTGGTGCAGGCAGTTCGTCACCCAGCAGAAGAGCTCGCCCTTCCAGAACACCGGGCAGAGCAGCATCACGTCCATCTGGTGCGCCGCGCCGACCCACGGGTCGTTGGCGAGGAACATGTCGCCATCCTGGATGCCCGGGTTGTCGCTGCGGTTCTCGAGCGTCCACTTCACCTGCGTGTCGGTGACGCCGGACATGTACTGCATGTACGGCCCGAAATAGACGAACTCCGCGTCCTCGGTGAGGATCGACGGATTCAGGTCGAGCGCGTACATCGCCACCGGCGAGCCGGAGAGGCGCTGGATCGTCGCGCCGTGCTCTTCGTTCACGTTCCACAGCGCATGGCGCACGACCTCGAAGGTCACCGGGTCGATGCTCTTCTTCGCCTTGCGGTGGAGCTTGAGCTTCGGCGAGATGCGCAGGTCCTTCGGCGGCACGTAGCCGGTGCGGCGGCCGTCGAAGACGACGCCGGCCAGTTCAGAAAGTTTTTTCAGCGGTGCATTCATGCCGGATTATTTCTTGTCGTCCGGCTTCGGCTCGGGCGGCGCGCTCTGCTCGATGCTGAGCTCGAACTTGCCCGGGACTGGTGCGGGCGCCGGAGTGCTCGGCGGCGGTGGCGGCGGCTCGGCCTTCTTCTCCGGTGCGCTCGGCTTGTTGCCCGGCGTGAATTCCAGCGCGCCGCTGTGCTCGACGGCGGGCTGCGGTTTCTTCGCCGCCGGTGCGGGTGCGGGCTTGGGCGCGGCGGCAGGCTTTGGCGCGGCAGCGGCCGGCTTCGCCGGCGCCGCCGGCGGATTTTTCTCCGCCGGGGCGGCGGCCGGCGCGGGAAGATCGCCGATCTGCTTCCATGCCTTCGCGCATTCCGGGCACAGGAAGAGCTTCTTGCCCGCGCTCATCTTCGGCGCCGCGTGCTTCGCGCACAGCGGCTGCTCGCAGTTCGCGCACTTGGTGGCGGCGGGCGCGCCGCAGGCGTGCTTCTTCAGCAGCCCGGTCTCGACGGTGCAGGTTTCGCTCATTGGAAGGTCAGCTCGAAGTTGCCCAGCTCGTCCACGCGCAGCCGGCTGCCCGGCTGCACGACGACCGTGGTGTCCGCCGTCTCGACGATGGCCGGGCCGGCGATCTGGTTGCCGTTGGCGAGCCGCTCGCCGTTATAGACCGGCGTGGCGCGCCGCTTGCCGAGGTCGGGCCAGTAGATGTCGCGCTTTTTGCGCATCGCTTCCTTGGGCACGCGCGTGGTGGTCTTCTTCACGCGCACGAGCTTCGGCTGCGGCGTGAGCGCCTTCGCGCGCAGGCGGCAGACGACGATCTCGAGCTGCGCGCCGGGCAGGGCGGAACCGCGGCCGTAGAGCTGCTCATAGCGCTTCACGAACAGCTGGCGCAGTGACGCCTCATAGTCCTGCGCGAGCCGCGTCCACGGAAGCGTGATCTCGACCTCGTTGATCTGGCCCTTGTGGCGCACGTCGAGCGAGAACTCGAAGCGCTGGCGCTTCGCCTCGATGCCTTCGCCCTTCATCAGCTGCTTGGCCCTCGTCTCGAGGGCATCGAGCTGGTCGTTGATGCGCTTCGCCGCAACCGGCGTCGGCATGATCTCGGTGTGCTCGAAGATGTGCAGCACGTCGGCCGCTGCGGCGCCGAACGCGCACCAAGTGGAGGCGGCCTTTCTCTGCGGCACGATCACCTTCTTCACGCCGAGCTCGCGCGCGAACACCGCGGCATGCGCGGGACCCGCGCCGCCGAAAGCGAAGAGGACGAAGTCGCGCGGATCGAAGCCTTTCTCCACCGTCACCTTGCGGATGATGTCGGCCATGTGCAGCTCGACGATGCGGCAGGCGCCAGCCGCGCATTCCATCGCGCTCATGCCGATCTGCTTTCCCAGACTTTCTATCGCTTGGGTCGCCGCGGCCTTGTCCAGCGTCATGCGGCCGCCAGCGAAGTTCTCCGCGTCGAGGTAGCCGAGGACGAGCTGCGCGTCGGTCACCGTCGGCACCTTGCCGCCGCGGCTGTAGCACACGGGGCCCGGGAAGGCGCCGGCGCTGTCGGGGCCGACCGTCATGGTGCGCGTCTCGGGTTGCACCCGGATCAGGCTGCCGCCGCCGGCGCCGATCGCCTGCAGGTCGACCTTCGGCAGGAAGTATTCGTACTGGTCGGTGTTCGAGATGAAGGAGTAGGCGGGCTTGCCCTCGTAGATGATCGACACGTCGAACGACGTGCCACCCATGTCGGTGGTGATGACGTTCTTCTCGCCCATCGCGTTGCCGAGGAACATCGACGCCGTCACGCCGGAAACCGGACCCGAGTCGAGCGTGAGGAGGGGTGCCTCGCCCGCGCGCGCGACCGGCACCGTGCCGCCGCCGCACTGGGTGATCTGCAGGCCGTGCTCGTAGCCGAGGTTCTTCAGGCTGGTATCCAGCCGCTCGAGGTAGCCGCCCATCACCGGGCCCAGGTAAGCGTTGAGGGCGGTGGCGGTGACGCGTTCGTACTCGCCCCACTTGGGCGCGATGTCGATCGACGTCGTGACGAAGACCTGCGGCGCGAGCTTCTGCACCAGCGCCTTCACGCGGTTCTCGTGCACGGGATTGCGAAACGACCAGAGGAAGCAGATGGCGATCGCCTGCACGCCTTCCTGCAGCAGCTCCTGGATGGCGCGCTCGGCTTCCGGCTCATTGAGCTGGACGACCACTTCGCCGAAGCAGTCGACGCGCTCCGACACGCCGCGGATCAGCTTCTTCGGCACGATCGGCGCCGGCTTCGAGGTCTCCGGGAAGTGCACCACCTTGCGGATGTCGCGCCCGCCGTAGCCGCGCGAGCCGCGCATGATGTGGATCGCGTCCTCATGGCCTTTCGTCGTGATCAATCCGACCTTGGCCCCGCGCTTCTGGATGATGGTATTGGTGCCGACGGTCGTGCCGTGCGACAGGAACGCGATGTCGCGGCAGAAGTCGTCGAGCGAGATGCCGAGCGCCTGCGCGCCCGCGCCGAGCGCGTCCATCATGCCGCGCGCGAAATCCGGCGGCGTGGAGGGAACCTTGGTGGTGAGCAGCTTGCCCGCGCGATCCACGATGGCGCAGTCGGTGAAGGTGCCGCCGATGTCGATGCCGACGAGGTAACTCATGCGCCTATATTATCGGGCACTCCCCGGAGATGGCCTTGGCGCTCGGCGCGACGATTTACCATTTCGATATCCAGCTTTCCCACGTCGACCGCGGCGTCTACGAGCCGCTGTCGGTCAAGGTGGCGCGCCATCCGTCGGAGGCCGAGGACTATCTCCTTGCGCGCGTGCTCGCCTACTGCCTCGAGTTCACCGAGGGCCTGAGCTTCTCCCGCGGGCTTGCGGAGCCCGACGAGCCGGCCCTTGCGGTGCGCGACCTCACCGGCGAGCTGCGCGCCTGGATCGACGTCGGCACGCCCGACGCCGCGCGGCTGCACAAGGCCGCCAAGGCCGCCCCGCGCGTAGCCGTCTACACGCACAAGGCGCCCGAGCTGCTGCTGCGTCCGCTCAAGGGCGAGCGCATCCATCGGGGCGACGCGATCGAGCTCTATGCCTTCGACCGCGACATGATCGACGGGCTCGTCGCCCGGCTGGAGCGGCGCATGGCCTTCGATCTCTCCGTGACCGACGCGCACCTCTTCCTCTCGCTGGACGGTGCTACCCTTTCCGGCGACCTCCGGCGCCTGGCCATAAATAGGGACAGACCCTAATTATTTTTAAATTAGGGTCCGTCCCTAATTTCAGAGACATGAGAGAACTTTCGCTCCTTGAAACCCGCGTGCTCGGCACGCTGTACGAAAAGCAGCACACCGTGCCGGACAGCTATCCGATGACGCTGAATGCGCTCGTGTCCGGCTGCAACCAGAAGACGAGCCGCTCGCCGGTGATGGAGGCGACGGACGCGGAAGTGCAGGGCGCGCTCGACAGCCTGAAGGGCGCCAACCTGGTGATGGAGACGAGCGGCGGACGCGTCTCGCGCTATTCGCACAATTTCGAGCGCGTCATCCAGGTGCCTTCGCAGTCCGCCGCCATTCTGACGGTGCTCATGCTGCGCGGCCCGCAGACCGCGGGCGAGCTGCGCATCAATTGCGAGCGGCTGCACAGGTTCGCCGACATTTCGGCGGTCGACGCTTTTCTCCAGGAGCTCGCGGGGCGCTCGCTCGTCGTGCAGCTGGCGCGCCAGCCCGGATCGCGGGAAGCGCGCTGGGCGCACCTCCTGAGCGGCACGCCGCAGGTGGAAGAAGCCGTCGCGCCGGAACGGCCGACCAGCGAGCTCGCAACGCTCAAGGCCGAAGTTGCCGCGCTCAGGGAGCTCGTCGAGCGCATCGCCAAGCACGTCGGCATTACGTAGTGTCCTTTTTCGTCTGCCGCTCCATCTCGGCGTTTATTTCCGCGCCGAGCAGGATGGCGTGCCCGGAGATGAGCAGCCAGAGGAGCAGGATCACCACCGCGCCGAGCGCGCCGTAGAGGCGGTT
>DATMIG010000036.1:0-4053 GCA_035554335.1 Burkholderiales bacterium | reverse complement strand
TGCCCGACGTAGCGCATGTCCGCCGCGTAGGCGACGGTCGTTTTCGCGAAGCGCACGCCGCTCTGCGCCAGCGCGTGCTTCCCCTGGGCGATGAGCTCGGCATAAACGCGCTCGATGTCTTCGAACGGCGCGTCCTCGAGGCGCGTGAACCAGGTGCGCACGAAGTCGTAGCGCAGGTCCGAATGCAGCATGCCGAAGGCGCAGAAGTGGCCCGGCGCGCGCGGCACGATGATGCGCGACATGCCGATCTCGCGCGCGATCTGCGAGGCGTGCAAAGGCCCGGCGCCGCCATAGGCGATGAGCGAGAAGGCGGCAGCGTCGAGCCCCCGCTCGGTGGAGACGCCCTTCACGGCGTAGGACATCGCGGACACCGCGATGCGCAGGATGCCGGCGGCGGCTTCGGTGATGCTGAGCCCGAGCGGCTTCGCGACGTGTTCGGTGATCGCCCGCCGGGCGGCGGCCTCGTCGAGCTTCATCTCGCCGCCGAGGAACCGGTCGGCGGCCAGGCGGCCGAGCACGAGATTGGCATCCGTCACCGTCGGCCGCGTTCCGCCCAGTGCATAGCACGCCGGTCCCGGATCGGCGCCCGCGCTCTGCGGGCCGACGCGCAGGCCGCCCGCGGCGTCGACCTGCGCGATGCTGCCGCCGCCGGTGCCGACCTCCGAGATGTGCACCATCGGGATCTGGATCGGCAGCGCTTCGTTATAACCGCCGATCAGCGCGGTGGTGGCGGTGAGGACCTCGCCCTGGTAGATGACGCCGGCCTTGGCGGTGGTGCCGCCCATGTCGAAGGCGACGGCGTCGGCGAGCTTCAGCTCCCTGCACAGGGCTTGCGCACCCACCACGCCGGCCGCCGGCCCGGACTCGAGCATGCGCACGCACTCGACCTGCGCCTGGCGCGACTGGTAGAGGCCGCCGGTCGATTGCACCAGCAGGAAGGCGCCCTCGAAGCCTTCCTTCTTGATGTGGGCATCGATTTCACCGACGTAGCGGCTGACGCGCGGTCCGATGAAGGCGTTGGCGACGGTGGTCGAGCAGCGCTCGAACTCGCGGTACTCCTGCGAGAGCTCGTGCGACGCGGTGACGAAAGCCTTCGGCAGGCGCTCCTGCACGATGGCCTTCACGCGCTGCTCGTGGGATGGATTGACGTAGCAGTGCAGAAGCAGGATCGCCACCGCATCCACGTTGGCGGCGACCAGCTGGTCGCAGAGCGCCTGGACCTGCGCCTCGTCGAGCGGCGTGAGCACCTCGCCGGTGGCCAGCATGCGCTCGCGCACCTCGAAGCGCAGCGCGCGCTCGACGAGCGGCACGTGCTTTTTGAAGAACAGGTTGTACGCATCCGGCCGGTTGATGCGCCCGATCTCGTAGCTGTCGCGGAAGCCCTCGGTGATGAGCAGCGCCGTGCGGGCGCCGGTGCGCTCGAGCATCGTGTTGATGGCGATGGTCGAGCCGTGCAGGAAGAGCGCGGCGTCGGCGAAGCGCGCGCCGGCCTTGTCGACGCCGTGCGAGATGCCGTCGACGAGGCGGCTCGGCGTGGTGAGCGTCTTGCCGAGGAGCAGCTGGCCGCTCGCTTCGTCGAATGCGGCTACATCGGTGAAGGTGCCGCCGATATCGGCGGCGAGCCGGGTGCGGATTTTTTTCAAGACGGCGATAGTAGCGGGGCATGGCCCCGTTCGAATAACGGCATGGCGCGCGTTGCGCTTCATAGTATGCTGCGCGCAGGAGGAGAGACCCCATGATGGTTCGCTGTTTCGCACTCGCATTCACCGCGCTGCTGGCGAGCGCCGCCGCCGCGCAGACCGAGCTCAAGTTCGCCGACGCGCTGCCGAAGACTTTCTCGTACTACCCGGCGATGGTCGCGTTCAAGGATGCGGTCGACAAGACCGGCAAGCTGACCGTGAAGCTCTTTCCCGAAGGCGTGCTCGGCGACCAGAAAGCGCTGATGGAAGCGACCAAGGTCGGCTCGGTGGACATCTCGGTGGTCGCCTCGCAGGTAAGCCAGCAGCTCGTGCCGGAGCACGGCGTGTTCGGTCTGCCGTTCGTGTGGATCAAGCACGAGGAGTACCTCAAGTTCCTGCAGGGACCGATCGTCGCGGAGCTCGGCAAGAAGATGGAGCCGCACGGCCTGAAGGTGCTGGTGTTCGCCGACGGCGGCTCGCTTGCCGTGCTGAACAGCAAGCGCCCGGTGAAGACGCCCGACGACATGAAGGGCTTGAAGCTGCGCGTCATGCAGGACCCGATGCAGGTCGACATGATCAAGGCCATGGGCGGCATCCCGGTGCCGATGGGCACGCCCGAGGTCTATAGCGCCATCCAGCAGGGCCAGATCGACGGCAACGCGACGAGCGTGCAGCTCCTCTATGGCTTGAAGAACCAGGAGGTGGCGAAGCAGCTCTCCGTCACCAACCATGGGCGGGCGGCGGCCGTGGTGATCATGAACCTGCGCAAGTGGAGCGCGCTCAGCGCGGACCAGAAGAAGGCGCTCGACGAAGGCTCGAAGGCTTTCTTCAAGGTCGATGCGGACTACTACACGACCAGCTCGACCACCGCCACGCCGGCCGTCGTGGAGAAGATGAAAGGCAGCGGCGTGACCGTCACCGAGCCCGACATCGCGGCGTTCCGCAAGGCGACGCTGCCGGTGGTGCAGGCGTTCAAGAACCGCGTCAAGTCGCCACTCGTGGACAAGGCGCTCAAGGAACAAGGCATCCAGTAACCGCGTTGTTCCTCCGCTCCGTCGAGCAGGCGCTGCGCTGGGTGGTCGCGGCGCTCGTGGTGGCCATCTGCGCGCTGGTCGCCGCGCAGGTGATCTACCGGTACGCGGTGAAGGAGCCGATCGTCTGGTCGGAGGAATTCACCACGCTGTGCTACCAGTGGCTCTCGTACCTCGGCGCCGCGCTCGCCGTCCGGTACCGGGCGCACTACGGGGTTGATTTCCTGGTGCGCTTCCTCGGGCCGCATCTCAGGCGCGCGCTCGAATGGCTGGAGCACGCCGTGGTGTGGTCGCTCGCCGCCTTCATGGTGTTCTACGGCTGGCGCATCGTCGAGAACTCCTGGCTGCAGATGTATCCCACGCTGCCGTTCTCCGTCGGCACCGGTTATCTCGTGCTGCCGATCGCGGGCGTGTTGTTCGTGGTCATGGACTGCGCCGTGTTCAGGGAGCGCCGGGCGTGATTACGCTCGTCATCGTGCTCGTCGTGCTGCTCGCGCTCGGCATGCCGGTCGCCTTCAGCATGGCGCTCGCCACGATCGCCGGCTTCTGGATGCTCGACATCCCGCTCGAGACGGTGGCGCAGAAGATGATGTCCGGGATCGAGCCATTCCCATTCGTCGCCATCCCGCTGTTCGTGCTCGCGGGCGCGCTGATGGAGACGAGCGGCATCTCGCGGCGGCTGGTGGCGCTCGCCACGGCGCTGGTCGGGCACATCCGCGGCGGGCTGGGCATCGTGGTGGTCGCATCGGAGGTGCTGTTCTCCGGCATCTCGGGCTCTTCCGTCGCCGACGCATCGGCCATTGGCTCGATCCTGATCCCGTCGCTCACCAAAGCCGGCTATCCGCCGGAGCGTGCAGCCGCCATCGTGGCCGCGGCATCCGGCATGGGCATGCTGATTCCGCCATGCCTGGTGATGGTGATCCTCGGCGCCATGTCGGGGCTCTCGATCTCGGCGCTCTTCATCGCCGGCTTCCTGCCCGGTTTTCTGATGGCGCTCACGCTCTCGATCCTGATCCACGTCCAGGCACGGCGCGGCACGCTGCCGGCGGCGCACGGCCGCTTCTCGTGGCCGGCGCTGCGCCATTCGCTCAAGGAAGCCATCCTGCCGCTCGGCATGCCGGTGGTCATCTTCGGCGGCATCCTCGGCGGCGTGACGACGGCCACGGAAGCGGCGGTGCTGGCGGTCATCTACGCGCTGGTGCTGGATCTCCTGATCTATCGCGAGATCACGCGCCAGGACCTGATGCGCATGCTGGTGCAGACCGGGATCACCACGGCCGCGGTGTCGGTCCTGGCGGGCGTCGCGACCGGCATGTCGTGGACCTTCGCCACCACGGGCGTGC
>DATMIG010000035.1:0-7346 GCA_035554335.1 Burkholderiales bacterium | reverse complement strand
TCGGTTTTCAGTCCAGGCGAGGCTATTCGCGCAGTGTTGCCGTTTCGTGACGGCCGAAAGCGGTCACATAACGGTCATGAAGCCCACCTAGCATTTGCGATAATGGTCACGACGGTGGGCGTAAACGAGCATCTTTCGAAGCAGTTCGACGCCGAGCTCGAGTCGATCCGGTCCCGGGTGCTCGAGATGGGTGGTCTTGTGGAATCGCAGATCCGGCGCGCGCTGGAAGGCTTCAGCAGCGGCGACCGCGCGCTGCTCGACGACGTCATCAACACCGACCGCAAGGTGAACGGCATGGAGGTCGCGCTCGACGGCGACTGCAGCCATGTCATCGTCAAGCGCCAGCCCGCCGCGAACGACTTGCGCCTCATCTTCGCCATCATCAAGACGGTCACCGACCTCGAGCGCATCGGCGACGAGGCGCAGAAGATCGCGCGCATGGCGAAGAGCATCCACGAGCGCGACGGCGGCAATCGCGCGGCGCATGCGGTGGATGTGCGTCACGCGGCGGAAGTAGCCGTATCCATGCTGCGTCGCGCGCTCGACGCGTTTGCCCGTCTCGACTGCAACGCCGCGACCGAGGTGATCCGCCAGGACGCGTCGATCGACAGCGAGTTCCGCTCGGTGCTGCGCCAGCTCGTCACCTACATGATGGAAGACCCGCGCACCATCAGCACGGCGCTCGAAATCATCTGGGTGGCGAAGGCGATCGAGCGCATGGGCGACCACGCCAAGAACATGGCGGAGTACGTCATCTACATCGTAAAGGGCACGGACGTCCGCCACACGGCGAGCCCCACGTAATGAGCGCGGACGTGCTGGTCGTCGAGGACGAGCCGCGGATCCAGGAGCTCGTCGCGATCAACCTCGAGCATTTCGGCCACCGCGTGCGGCGCGCCTCGACCGCGGAAGAAGCCGAGGTGGCGATCCGCGCCGCGCTGCCGGACGTGGTGGTGCTCGACTGGATGCTGCCCGGTGAGTCCGGCATCGCCTTCGCGCGCCGCCTGCGTGCCGATGCGCGGACGCGCGACTTGCCGATCCTCATGCTCACCGCGCGGGCGCTCGAGCAGGACAAGATCTCCGGCCTCGAAGCCGGCGCCGACGATTACCTGACCAAGCCGTTCTCGCCGAAGGAGCTCGCCGCCCGCATCAAGGCCGTGCTGCGCCGGCGGGCGCCGCAGCTTTCCGGCGACGTGATCGAGGTCGAGGGCCTGAAGCTCGATCCGGCCGCGCACCGTGTGAGCGCTGCCGACGAGCGGCTCTATCTCGCGCCGTCGGAATTCAAGCTGCTGCATTTCCTCATGACGCATCCGGGACGCATCTATTCGCGCTCGCAGCTTCTCGACCAGGTCTGGGGCGACCATGTCTATGTCGAGGAGCGCACGGTGGACGTGCACATCCGCCGCCTGCGCAAGGCGCTCGGCGCCACGGGCCACGACCGGCTGATCACTACCGTTCGCGGCAGCGGCTACGGCTTCCAGGCCGATTGAGCGCCGTCTACCGTAAGACCGCCGCGGCGCTCGCCGTGATCGCGGGCGTAGCACTGCTCACCGGCTGGCTGGCGAGCGCGGCGTGGGGCTGGGCGCTGCTCGCCGCCGGCCTTGCCTGGCTGCTCGCGTATCACGTACGCCACCTCGCGCGGCTTGCACGCTGGGCGGCGGATCCGCGTCCCGGCGAAGTGCCCGAAGGCACGGGAAGCTGGGACCTCGTGCTCACCGCCCTGCACCGCTACGAGCGCGAGGCCGCCCGGCGCCAGAAGGAGCTCGGCGACGCGCTGACGCGATTGCGCCGCGCCGCGCAGGCAATGCCCGACGGCGTCGTGCTGCTCGACGCCCGGCATGCCATCGAATGGTGCAACGACAACGCGGCGTCGATGCTCGGCCTCGATCCGCGCGCCGACATCGGTCAGCCGATCGTCAATCTCATCCGCGAGCCGGAGTTCATCGACTATCTCACCGCGGACGAGGAAGGGACCGGCCCGGTGCGCATCCCGGTCGAGCGCGGCGGCGTGCTGGCGGTGCAGCTCATTCCCTACGGCGAGGCGCAGACGCTGCTCCTCGTGCGCGACGTCACGCAGTCGGATCGCGTGGAGACCATGCGCCGGGACTTCGTCGCCAACGTGTCTCACGAGTTGCGCACGCCGCTCACGGTGCTCGTCGGCTTTCTCGAGACGCTGCGCGAGCTGAAGCTCGACCCGCAGCGGGTGAAGGACTACCTGAACATGATGCGCGAGCAGGGCGCTCGCATGCAGCGCATCATCGAGGACCTGCTCGCGCTGTCGGTGCTCGAATCGGCGCCGCCCCCGGCGTCCGATCGCGTGCGGACGGCGCATCTGCTCGAGCGGCTGCGCGCGGATGCCACTGCGCTCTCCGGCGGCAAGCACGCCATCTCCGTGAGCGGCACGCCGTCAGTGGATCTGGTGGGCTCGGAGGCCGAGCTGGCGAGCGCATTCGGCAACCTGATCAGCAATGCCATCCGCTATACGCCGGCCGGCGGCAAGGTGACGCTGTCGTGGCGCGACGGACCGGACGGCGCCTTCTTCAGCGTCGAGGACACGGGGCTCGGCATCGCGCCCGAGCACATCCCGCGGCTTACCGAGCGTTTCTACCGCGTCGACCGCAGCCGCTCGCGCGAGACCGGCGGCACCGGCCTCGGACTCGCCATCGTCAAGCACGCCCTCGCCCGCCACCAGGCGAGCCTCGACATCGAGAGCAAGGTCGGCACCGGCAGCCGCTTTACCGTTCGTATCCCGCCGGGGCGTACGATCCCTCTCGAGCCGGCCTGGCAGGCGGAGCCGGGATAAGGAAGGCTTCGCCGATAACCGGCTTGCCGACGCCGACATCGCATCGTGTCCTAGCGGATGTAGCCGAGGACCCGCGGCAGCCAGAGCACGAGATCGGGTAGCGCCACGAGCAGGAACAGGCAGGCGACGAGCGCCGCCACCAGGCCCCACGACTCACGGAAGATCTCGCGCAACGGAATGTTGGTGATGGCCGCGAGCACGAAGAGCAGCAGGCCGTGCGGCGGGATCGTCAGGCCGATGGTGATGTTGAAGATGATCACGACGCCGAAATACACCGGGTCGATGCCGAGCGCCGCGACGGTCGGCAGGAGTACCGGCACGAGCACGAGCAGGAGTGTCGTCGCATCGAGCAGCGCGCCGAGCAGCAGGAAGAGCACGTTCACGGTGACGAGGAACGCGATCGGCGCAAGCCCCAGGCCGCCGATCCAGCGCGCGAGGGCCTTGTCGACCTGCTCGGCGGCGACGCAGTAGTTGATCGCGAAGGCGCCGCAGATCATGAGCAGGATCACCGCCGACTGCTTGGCCGTGGTCAATAGCACGCCATACAGCTCGCGCGCGCCCAGCTCCCGGTACACCAGCCCCGCGAGCAGCATGGTGTAGAGCGCCGCCACGGCCGACGCCTCGGTGGGCGTGAAGGCGCCGCTATAGATGCCGCCCAGCAGGATGACCGGCATGCCGAGCGGCAGCACGGCGCGCGAGAAGATGCGCCCGCGAGTCCCGGGCGCGGGCGGCGGCTCGACGGGAAAGTCGCGCCGCGTGGCCGTGATCCAGACCACGATCATCATCGCTGCCGCCATCAGGAGCCCGGGCACGACGCCGCCGAGGAACAGGGCGCCGAGCGAGGCGTTCGCCATCAGCGCGTAGAGGACCATCGGGATCGACGGCGGGATGATGGGTCCCAATGTCGAGGAGGCCGCGACGATCGCGGCCGCGAAGCCGCGCGGGTAGCCCGCCTTCTCCATGGCGCGGATGGTGACCAGCCCGGGCCCGGCCGCATCGGCTACGGCGCTGCCGCTCATGCTCGAGAAGACGACGCTCACCAGCACGTCGACCTGGGCGAGGCCGCCTTTCATGCGGCCGACGAACGCGTGGCAGGCGTCGAACAGCCGGTCGCTCATCGAGCCGACGTTCATGAGGTTGGCGGCCAGCATGAAGAGCGGGATGGCGATCAGCACATAGCTCGCGTAGAGGGTGTTCAGCACCTGGTCCGCCACGAGGCCCACGTCCTTGCCGCCGGCCACGAGGTAGGCGATCGCCGCGCAAATCATGGCGAATGCCATGGGCACGCGAGCGATCGCGAGCGCGAGGAAAAGCGCGACGAGAAGGAGGAATGGTCCGCTCACCGGGAGCGGAAGAGCGCGGCCGTGTACGCGAGGAGGCGCAGGCCCGCCATGGCGACGAAGGCCGGGAAGCAGGCGTACAGGAAGTCCTGGCGCCATTGCAGCACCGGGGTGCGCTCACGCCACAGGAAAGCGACGTAGTCGGCGATTTTCGGCAATGCCCAGAAGAGCAGCGCGGCGGCGCACAGCGCGCCCGCCATGCCAAGCACCGCGCGCAGCCGGGGCGGCAGGAGCTCGTAGACCACGTCGAACGCGACGTGCTCGCGCATGCTGAGCACGAAGGCGCCCGTCCAGAACACGAGCCAGATGAAGAGCACCACGGCGAGCTCGTCGGACCAGGCGAGCGGCCGCCCGAGCACGTAGCGGCCGGCGACGCCGGCAAGGAGCACGAGGAAGAGCGCGGCGACGAGCGCCGCCGCTACGATCGCGGCCGCCCGCTCAGCGGACCGCAGCCACTTCATCCGCGAGCTTGCGGTCCCAGGCTTTGGCGAGCTCGGCGGAGGCGTAGACCTTGTCGGCGTTGGCGCGGAACGGCGCGAGGTCCGGCCGGCTCACAGTCAGGCCCTTGGCCGCGAGGCCGTCGGCCACCTTCCGCTCGTCGCCGAGGCGCTGCTCGTCGTTCCACTTCGCCGCATGCACCGCCGCATCCGCCAGCTTCTTCTTCTGAGCGGCCGAGAGCTTGTCGAAGTACGGCTTGGCGATGCAGAAGAACACCGGCTGCACGAGGTGCGAGGTCATCACCACCTGCTTCGTCACCTCGTGGAACTTGGCGGCGTTGAGGATGGTGAGCGGGTTCTCCTGGCCGTCGATCGCGCCCGTCTGCAGCGCGAGATAGACCTCCGGCATGCCCATCGGCGTCGGCGTCACGCCGAGCGCCTGGCCGAGCAGCAGCCATTCCGGCCCGCCCGGCATGCGCATCTTCACGCCGGCAAGATCCTGCGGTCCCTTCACCTCGCGCGGCGCGCGCAGGTTGACCTGGCGCGTGCCGAGGTAGGTCGGCGCGAGGATCACGATGCCCATCTTCTGCGCCACCGTGTCCGCATAGCGCTGGCCGATCGGACCGGTGAAGGTCCTGTAGGCGTGGTCGTAGTCGCGGAAGAGATAGGCGCGGTTGAACACGCCGAACTCGGGCACCTGCTGCGCCACCTCGAAGGTCGTCATGGTGCTCATCTCGAGGTTGCCCCGCTGCAGCGCCGGCACCTCGGTACCCTGGCGGAAGAGCTGGCTGCCGGGATAGACCTGCACGTCGAACTCCGGCGCCGCCTTCTCCAGCTCCGCCTTGAACAGGGCGAGCGAGCGCGACAGGAAGTCCGGCGGCGGCGCCGCCGTCGAGAAACGCAGGACGGTCTTCTGCTGCGCCGAGCACACGCTCGCCATCGCCGCGAGCAACACTGCCACCAGCGTTCTCATCGTTTTCCCCTCCCTCGTTATGCCGCCTGCAGCTTCGCCACCGAGACGGCGAGCCACTTGACGCCATGGTGCCCGAAGTTCACCTGCACGCGCGCGTCGTTGCCCTGCCCTTCGGCATCGATGATGATGCCCGCGCCGAACTTCGCATGCACTACGTTCTGCCCGATACGGAAGCCGCCCACTTCTTTGCGCATCGGCTTGTTCATTGGCACGGTGCGCGTCTGGCGTGAGAAATCCGGCTGGAACG
This sequence comes from Burkholderiales bacterium, assembly GCA_035554335.1. GTDB lineage: Bacteria > Pseudomonadota > Gammaproteobacteria > Burkholderiales > SG8-39 > SCGC-AG-212-J23. The sequence continues at coordinate 1,546 of DATMIG010000035.1, read as the reverse complement.
CCTTCTGCCGCTGGAAGCGCGGCGTGAGCCACTTCATCAGCGCCTGCGGGATTTCTTCCAGAAAACGCGAGGGGATGTTGTAACGCGTCTGCCCATGGAGCATCCGCGTCTGCGCGTGCGAGAGATACAGCCGATGGCGCGCGCGGGTGATCGCGACGTAGGCGAGCCGCCGCTCCTCTTCCAGGCCGTCGCGCTCGGTCACGCTCTGCTCGTGCGGGAAAAGTCCTTCTTCCAAGCCGGTGAGGAATACGACATCGAATTCCAGGCCCTTGGCCGAGTGCACCGACATCATCTGCAGCGCATCCTGGCCTTCGCCCGCCTGGTGCTCGCCGGCTTCCAGCGCGGCGTGCGTGAGGAACGCGGTGAGCGGGTCGGCCGCCTCGCCCGACTCCACTTCCCGGTCTTCCTCGGTGAAGGTGGCCGCGGCGTTGACCAGCTCCTCCAGGTTCTCGATGCGGTCGGCGCCTTCGCGCTCGGTCTTGTAGTGCTCGATGAGCCCGCTCTTCGCCACCACGACCTCGACCAGCTCCTGGAGCGGCAAGCCCTGCGTCTCCGCGCGCATGGCGTCGACCAGCTGGCGGAAGGCGAGCACCTTGCCTTCGGCGGCCTGGTAAAGCGAGCTGCTCTTCGCCTTCGCCGCGTCCTGCAGCAGCTCCAGCGTGCGCGCGCCGATGCCGCGCGGCGGGAAGTTCACCACGCGCAGGAACGCGTTGTCGTCGTCCGGCATGGCGACGAGGCGCAGATAGGCGAGCGCGTGCTTGATCTCGGCCCGCTCGAAGAAGCGCAGGCCGCCGTACACGCGGTAGGAGATGCCACGCGAGAAGAGCGAATGCTCCACCACGCGCGATTGCGCGTTGGAGCGATAGAGCACCGCCATGTTCGAAAAGCGCGTGCCCTCGCGCGAGAGCGCCAGCACTTCCTCCACGATCCAGCGCGCCTCGTCGGCGTCGGACTCGCCCTCGAAGACGCGGATCGGCTCGCCGGCGCCGGCGTCGGTCCAGAGATTTTTCCCGAGGCGGTTGCGGTTGTTCGCGATCAGCGCGTTGGCCGCGTCGAGGATGTTGCCGTGCGAGCGGTAGTTCTGCTCGAGGCGGATGACCTTCGCGACCTTGAACTCGCGCTCGAACTCCATCATGTTGCCGACGTTCGCGCCGCGGAAGGTGTAGATCGACTGGTCGTCGTCGCCGACGCAGAAGAAGAATGCGCCCTGCCCGGCGAAGAGCTTGAGCCAGCGGTATTGCAGGCGGTTCGTGTCCTGGAACTCGTCGACCAGGATGTGCTGGAAGCGCTGCGCGTAGTGCGCGCGCAGGATCTCGTTGCGCTTCAGCAGCTCGTACGTGCGCAACAGGAGCTCAGAGAAGTCGACCACGCCTTCGCGCTGGCACTGCTCGTCGTACGCCGCATAGAAGTCCGCCATGCGCCGCGTGTTCTCGTCCGTTACCGGCACATCGCGCGCCCGCACGCCTTCTTCCTTGTTGGCGTTGATGAACCACATGAGCTCGCGCGGCGGGAAGCGCTCCTCGTCCATGTTGAGGCTCTTCGCGAG
>DATMIG010000034.1:0-6250 GCA_035554335.1 Burkholderiales bacterium | reverse complement strand
AAGAACTTGTCGTAGTCGCGCGTGAGGCGGTTGGGAAAGAACGGCGTGAGGAAAAGCTCCGGGAAGGAGAGGATGTCGACCTTGCGGCGGCCGGCCTCCTCGATCATCTGGCAGGCACCGCGAACGTTCGGGCGCCAGTCGTCTTCGTTGACCGGTCCGGTCTGTGCGGCTGCCAGGGTGATCGTGCGGGGCATGGAAGCGTCTCGTCAGCGGCTGGATCGCGCGTTCGCCTCTTCGAAGAGGCGCATGTTCTTCTCCACGTCGTAGGCGCGCTCGGTGAGCGTCTCGGGCTCCCACTCGCTGCGCGCGGTGCCGAAGAAATCTCCGCCATAGACGTGGATGGCCCCGGTGAGGCGCGGAATCGGGTTGGTCACGGAGTGAATGATGTCGCGCCCAAGCGGCTCGGCGTCCTTCTCCGACAGCGACTTGGCGCCGGCGGCTTCCACCCGGCTGGCTGCATCCTGGGGCAGGCGGCGCCAGAAGATGTTGTCCTCGCGGCCGATGTACACGCCGATGACGGCCCACATGCGGTGGTTGTGCGGCAGGATGGTCATGTAAGGCGCCCAGACGACGTTGAGGATGGTGAGCTCGGGCGAGTGGTAGATCTTCTGCACGCCGCCCTTGGTCGGTGCGCCGAGCCCCTTCAGGACCGCCGCGGGATCGCTGACCGCACGGGCGACGACTTCTCGAACCGCTTTGTGGGAGGGATCGGCCGCTAGCGTCGTGCGGCAATCAGCGATGAACTGGTCTCGATCGAACATGCTTGACGATACCCCCCTCCACGCCCGGCTGCCAACATGGGCAGCGCTTTTGCAGCCGCTCGAGGCGTGAACCATCCCGCCGCGCTGCCGCTTTAGGGAGCCAGACTCGCTCAGCTTTACGCACCGGCGCGCGTCCGAAAACGGAGGAAGCTTACTGCTGTGTGGGGTGCCGCCGCCGGGGGAAGCCTTCCAGCAGAGCTAGAACGTCTTTGGGATCCGCCGGCTTGGTGAGGTGATGCTCGAAACCCATTTGTTCGGCCACCAGCCGGTCGGGCGTTTCCGTCCACACCCCGGAAATCGCGATGAGGAGCGGCATGCGAAGGTCGATGAAGGCGTGGCGGACGGCTTGCGCGACTGCGTAGCCGCTCAAGCCCGGGATATTGACATCCACAATCACCACGTCGGGACAGAAGATGCGCACTGCCGGCAGCACTGCCTTGCCGGTATAAACGCCGTGCACGCGATGGCCTTCGTCCTGCAGGATGGCGCCTAGCATCTGCACGGTGTCGCGATCATCGTCGGCGACGATGATTCGCAGCGGCCGCGGCGCATGCCGGCGTGGCAGAAAAGATGGTCCTGAAGCGCTGAAATCAAACCCGGCTGTTGTCATGATTTATTTGCTCCCTGATCAGGTTCAAGCGGAACCAATATCGCTGCGGCCGAATAGGCACTTGTCCTTGCGGTCATGATTTCCTCATCGAGTATGAGGTCCGCCAGCCCGTACAAGATCGACTCGGGCACCCGCTTTACGCCGTCGATCCATGCCATCAGTTCCAGCGTCGAACAACCGAGATGCTCGCGAAGCGCGGGCATCCCGCCGACGATCTCGATCGCGCGGCAAATCATTCCGATGGAGGTGGACGGCGGCATGGCTCATGGTCGACGCAAAAGGCTGCTTGCCGCTAGCCCCTGTCGCCTGAAACCGATGTCGCGAGCGCGCTACGCAGGCGTCGCCGAAGGACGCTGCCGTGATTCAGTCGACACCACCACGGGATGCCGCGCCTTGCATCCTAAATACCGTAGCCGCTAATTCGGGGAGCGACGACTTACGGAGCGCTGATCACGATCCGCAAGGCAGCTGTTTCGTTTCGCAGGTTCCACCGGGTGCTAAGCTCCCTCGGCCGAAGGAGTCCACCTTGATCATCTGCCTCATCGAATTTGGCGTTCAGCCTGGCATGGAGCAAAGAAACATCGAAACCGTCACGCAGCTAATGAAGGAAGTGGCGAAGATCGATGGCTTCATGGGCAAAGAAACGTACACGGGCCGAAACGATCCCGGGAAGATCATGACCGTCTCGTACTGGCGGGACGCTGACGCGCTTCGTGCATGGATGCGGAACAAGGAGCACCTGGACGGCATGAAGCTCGGCAAAGCCGAGATCTACAGCAACTACACCATCCGTATCGCCGAGCTGCAGCGCGAACGGACGTGGACCCGTCCGTGACGCGTACTATCAACGAGGGAACACCATGAAAAGGTTGGTCCTGGCAGCGGCCATCGTCCTCTCGTTTTCATCCCAGGCGGCGGATCGCATCAAGGTAGGCTTCGTCAGCACGTTGTCCGGTCCAAACGGCGCCATCGGGATCGACATCCGGGACGGCTTCCAGCTCGCCGTGCAGCAGCTTGGCAACAAATTCGGCGGGTTGCCAGGCGAAGTCATCGTCGGCGACGACAAGTTCACGCCCGATGTAGGCCGACAGCTCGCCGAGAAGATGGTCAAGCTCGACCACGTCAATTTCCTCACCGGCATCGTCTATTCGCCGATCCTCCTCGCTACGGTGCCGCAGGTGCTCAATGCCGAGATTCCCTACATCAGTGCCAATGCAGGACCGTCTCAGTACGCGGGCAAGGGCTGCCATCCGTACTTCTTCAATGCCACGTGGCAGACGGACGTGCCGCACGAGGCGATGGGCCGCTATCTCAGCGAGAAGGGCGTAAGCAACGTGCTCCTGATCGCGCCTAACTTTCCGGGCGGTCGCGACGCCGTCGCGGGCTTCAAGCGCTTCTACAAAGGCACGATCCAGAAGGAGATCTACACGACGCTGGGGCAACTCGACTATGGCGTGGAAGTCTCACAGATCCGCTCCGAGAAGCCGGGCGCAGTGTACTTCTTCCTCCCGGGCGGGATGGGCATCAACTTCATCAAGCAATATACCCAGGCCGGCCTCACCGACATCCCACTCTATACGCAGGCGTTCTCCGCAGACGAGGACACCTTCCGGGGGGTCGGCGGCGCAGTCGTCGGCGTCTTCAACTCGGCACACTGGTCCCACGAGCTCGACAACGCGGCCAACAAGCGATTCGTCGCTGCCTTCCAGAAGACCTACCACCGCCTACCCACGGTCTACGCTGCGCAGGGCTACGACACCGCAATGCTCATCGACTCCGCGGTCAAGGGCGTACACGGCAACGTCGAGGACAAGACCGCGCTCCTGAAGTCGATCAAGGCCGCAAACTTCCAGTCCGTACGCGGACCCTTCAAGTTCGGCAACAACAATAATCCCGTGCAGAACTTTTATATCCGACAGGTCGTCAAGAACGCCAAGGGCGAGCCGGTTAACAAGTTGATCGGCACGGTCCTGACCAACTACGGTGACGCCTACGCCGACCAGTGCGCGATGAAATAGCCCTTCTTGCGGTCGAAGTCCCGCGTGAGCCGGCCCTAAGCCACGCAGCACGTGATAATTGTGGACCCTAACGCAAAGGCAAGCCGATGCCAAAGATGCTGACCGAAGCCCAGGTCGCTGCTTATCGTCGCGACGGCTTCGCCCTGCCGTTCACCGCGTTCAGCCCGGACACGGCGCGCCACTATCGCGGCGAACTCGAAGCGTTCGAGGCGCGCATCGGCACGCGGCTCAGCGGGTCGCTGACACCGAGCAAGCGCAAGTACCGCGCGCGCACCTATCTCTTGTATCGCTGGGCGCATGAACTGGTCAGTCACCCGGCGATTCTCGACGCCATCGAGGACGTGATAGGGCCTGACATCCTGGTCTTCACGACCACGTGGTTCATCAAGGAGCCGGGCACGCCTCACGTCGCGGGCTGGCACCAGGACGCCACCCACTTCGGGCTCGAGCCCAACGACCAGCACGTTACCGCCTGGCTCGCGTTGTCGGACGCTTCGCTCGGAAGCGGCTGCATGCAGTTCATTCCGGGCAGTAACCGCAGAGGCCAGATGCCGCACAACTACGGCATGGACGCGAGCGTCAACGACGCCGAACAGTGGATCGCGAACCCGGCCGACGTCGGTAGCGCGGTCGACTGCTGCCTCGCGCCCGGACAGTTCTCCCTGCACAACACGCTCACCGTCCATCAGTCCGGCCCCAACCGTTCGCAGGACCGGCGCATCGGCATCGGCATCAGCTATGTGCCGGCCTCCGTGCGCCACATCGGCTCCCGGCGCCATCCCGCGCTTCTCGTTCGCGGCGTCGACCGCTACGGTCATTTCGATTTCGAGAAGTCCCCGGCCGCAGACTTCGACGCGCTCGCCGAGGAAGCGCATGCGCGCTCGTTCGAGGGCTACCGCGCCAACTATCTCGAGCAGATAGCCAGTCATCGCGCGCAGACGGCGGGCGAGGCGTTCGAGGCGCGGATTACGCGCTAAACGCCGGGCGAGGCGATCGTCGCGCCGGCGGAAAAGTCGTTCACGGTCGCGCCGCCCTTGGTGCGACCCATGATGAAGCCCTCGTAGCCCCTGGCGGCGACGTCGTCGCAGATGGCGCGGTAGCGGGCCATGCCGCCGGCGTAAGGCATGAACATGCGCGGCTTGCCGGGGATGTTGGCGCCGAGGTACCAGGAATGCGTGGCGAGCGGCAGCAGCGTCGCGTGCGCGGCGGTGTTGACATGCTCGCCCCACTTCGCCGCGGCTTCGGGCGCCGCCTCGCAGGACTCGATGCCGTTCTCGCGCATGTGCGCGATGCAGTCGGTGATCCACTCGACGTGCTGCTCGATCGCCACCGGCATGTTGCAGAGTACCGACGGGCTTCCCGGGCCGGTCACGGTGAAGAGGTTCGGGAAACCGGGAACCTGCAGCCCGAGATAGGTGCGCGGCCCGGCGGACCAGGTGTCGCGCAAGGCGACGCCGTCGCGCCCGCGGATGTCGATCTTCAGGAGCGGCCCCGTCATCGCGTCGAAGCCGGTAGCGAAGACGATGATGTCGAGCGCGTGCTCGCGCGTGCGAGTCTTGATGCCGGTGGACGTGATGCGCTCGATCGGGTCGGCGCGCAGGTCGACCAGCGCGACGTTGTCGCGGTTGTAGGTCTCGAAATAGTTCGTGTCGATCGGCGGGCGCTTCGCGGCGTAGGGATGATCGATGTCCGCGAGCGCCTGCGCGGTCCTCGGATCCTTGACGATCTCGCGGATCTTGCGCTTGATGAAGGCGGCCGCGGTGTCGTTCGCCGCCTTGTCGAGCATCATGTCGTGGAAGCTCGCGCGGAACTGCAGGCCGCCCTTCTCCCACGCCGCCTGGTAAATTTCTTCGCGCTCGGCATCGCTCACGTCGAACGCCTTGCGCCGGGAGATGCGGAACGGATGGCCGTTCGGCGTGGAGCGCACCGTTTCGCGGATTTCGTCGTGGTGCTCGCGCAGCCATTGCAGGAAGTCCTCGCGTAGCGGAGCGTTGCGCGCGGGCACGCTGTATTGAGGGCGTCTCTGGAATACGGTCAGATGCGCGGCAGTCGCGGCGATCACCGGCGCCGCCTGGATGCCGGTCGAGCCGGTGCCGATCTGGCCGACGCGCTGGCCGCGGAAGTCGACACCCTCCTTCGGCCATTGGCCGGTGTGATACCAGCGGCCGGCGAAGGTCTCGAGCCCGGGAATGCGCGGGACGTTGGCGGCGGAGAGGCAGCCGACGGCGGTGATGAGGTAGCGCACGCTATAGCGCTCGCCCGATTCGGTCAGGACGTGCCACTGGTTTTCGTCGTAGTGCGCGGCCGTGACGCGCGTGTTGAAGCGGATGTCGCGCCGCAGGTCGAACTTCGTCGCGACGTGGTTGAGATAGCGCAGGATCTCGGGCGGCTCCGGATAGCGCTCCGACCAGCGCCATTCTTCGAGCAGCTCTTTGGAAAAGAAGTAGCAGTAGGAGTGGCTCTCGGAGTCGCAGCGCGCGCCGGGATAGCGGTTCCAGTACCAGGTACCGCCCAGATCAGGGGCGGCTTCCACGACCTTGACCGAGAGCCCTAGCCGGTCACGCAGGCAAAAGAGCTGGTACAGGCCGGAGAAACCGGCGCCGATGACCAGTGCGTCGAGGCGGGATGCGCCGCCGCTCATTTACCGAACGGTAAATGAAAACGGGCCGCATGGCTGCGTTTTTAGTGCGTGGACGGCTGGGTGCCGGCCCGCCGGCGCTGCGCCCGCGGCTGCATCGATGCCATGCGGCGGCATTCCTCGGCGCAGCGCCGGCATGCCTCGGCGCATTGCCGGCAATGCTCCATCTTGCTGTGCTTCGCGCATTCGTCGGCGCAGGCCTCGCATACGTCGGCACACGTCT
>DATMIG010000033.1:0-25124 GCA_035554335.1 Burkholderiales bacterium | reverse complement strand
AGGCGAGGCGGCTGATGGAAGCAAAGGCGGTGCTGCCGGCCTACGAGATGGTCCTGCGCTGCTCGCACGCCTTCAACCTGCTCGATGCGCGCGGCGCCATCTCGACCACCGAGCGCGCCGCCTATATCGGCCGCGTCCGCGGCCTCGCCCGCGCGGTGGCGCAGGCCTACTACGAGTCGCGCGAGCGGCTCGGCTTCCCGCTCGCGGCATGAAACCAACGCTGCTAGTCGAGCTCCTGACCGAGGAGCTGCCGCCCAAATCGCTGCGCGCGCTTTCGGAAGCCTTCGCCGAAAAGGTGCGCGACTCGCTGGTGAAGGCCCAGCTCGCTGCCGGTGGCGACTTGACCGTGTTTGCCACACCGCGCCGCCTGGCGTTCTCGATCCCAAACGTCGAGGCCAGCGCAGCGGGGCGCGAGACGCAGGTCACTGGACCGTCCGCAAAAGCACCCGCCGCGGCCATCGAAGGCTTCGCGCGCAAGCACGGCGTCGCGGCCGCCCAGCTGGAAAAGCGCGCCACGCCAAAGGGCGACGTGATGGTCGCGCGAGTGCAGGTGAAAGGCGCGGTGCTCGACGAGATGCTCGCGCCGGCGGTGGAGGAAGCGCTCAAGGCGCTGCCGATCCCCAAGGTAATGCGCTGGGGCGCGGGGGAGGCGCAGTTTGTGCGCCCGGTCCACGGGCTCGTGATGCTGCACGGCGAGCGCATCGTGCCGGGCACCGTGCTCGGCTTGAAGTCCGGGCGGCAGACCGCGGGGCACCGCTTCCTTGGCAGCAAGGCGATCGCCATCAAGCGCGCCGAGGACTACGCGCGGCCGCTTGAGAGCGACGGCAAAGTCGTCGCCGGCTTCGCGCAGCGGCGCGCCGGGATCGACCAGCAGCTGAAGGACGCGGCAGCACGCGAGTCCGGCAGCCTCGGCGGCTACGCCGACCTGCTCGACGAGGTGACGGCGCTCGTCGAATACCCGCGGGTCTACGCCGGCGGCTTCGATGCCGGCTTCCTCGAGGTGCCGCAGGAGTGCCTGATCCTCACGATGCGGCAGAACCAGAAGTACTTCCCGCTGTTCGACGCGCAGGGCAGGCTGCGGCCGCGCTTCCTCATCGTCTCCAATATGGAGACGAAGGATCCAAAGCACATCGTCGGCGGCAACGAGCGCGTCGTGCGGCCGCGGCTCGAGGACGCGCGCTTCTTCTACAACCAGGATCGCAAGAGCCGGCTGGAAGCCCGCGTGCCGGCACTCGGCAAGGTCGTCTACCACGGCAAGCTCGGCAGCCAGCTCGAGCGCGTCGAGCGCGTGCAGATGCTCGCCGGCGAGATCGCGCGCAAACTGAAGGCCGACCCCGTGCTGACCGAGCGGGCGGCATGGCTCGCCAAAGCGGACCTCCTGACCGGCATGGTCGGCGAATTCCCCGAGCTGCAAGGCGTGATGGGCCGCTATTACGCGCTGCACGACGGCGAGCCGCGCGAGATCGCCGACGCCATCGAGCAGCACTACCGCCCGCGCTTCGCGGGCGACGGGCTGCCCGAGACGCCAATCGCCGCCGCAGTGGCGCTCGCCGACAAGTTCGAAGCGCTGAAAGGGCTCTTCGGCATCGGCCAGGCGCCGACCGGCGAGCGCGATCCTTTCGGCCTGCGGCGCGCGGCGCTCGGCATCGTGCGCATACTGGTCGAGAAGTCGCTTCCCCTGTCGCTCGACGACTTCGTCCCGCCGGAGGTGAAGGCGTTCATTCTCGAGCGGGTGCGGGGCTACTTCCGCGAGCGCGGCTACACGGCGAACGAAGTGGAAGCGGTGCTGTGCCTCGCGCCGGGGCGGCTCGACCTCATTCCGAAGCAGCTGGAAGCCGTGCGTGCCTTCGCCGAGCTGCCCGAGGCCGAGAGCCTGGCGGCGGCGAACAAGCGCATCGGCAACATCCTGAAGCAGGCGGACGATGTGCCCGCGCAGTTCGACCCGGCGTTGATGGTGCTGCCGGAGGAGAAAACGCTGGCCAGCACCTTCAACCGCCTGCAGCCGGACGTCGACCGCGCCTTCAGCGCGCTCGACTACACCGGCGCGCTGAAGGCGCTCGCCAGCCTGAAGAGCCCGGTCGATGCGTTCTTCGACAAGGTGATGGTGATGGACAAGGACCCGCGCGTGCGCGCGAACCGCATTGGCTTCCTCGGCCGACTCCACGGCACCATGAACCGCATCGCGGATCTTTCGAAGCTCGCGACATGAAGCTCGTCATCCTCGATCGCGACGGCACGATCAACCACGACAGCGACCATTACATCAAGTCGCTGGACGAGTGGCGCCCGATCAAGGGCGCGATCGAGGCGATCGCGCGGCTCACGCAGGCCGGCTACCGCATCGTCGTGGCGACGAACCAGTCCGGTATCGCGCGCGGCCTCTTCACGACGCGCACGCTGTTCGAGATCCACGACGCTCTGCAGCGCGCCGCGGCGCAGGCCGGCGGGCGCATCGATGCGTTCTTCTTCTGCCCGCACACGGCCGATTCGCGCTGCCAGTGCCGCAAGCCGGAGCCCGGCATGCTGCTCGAGATCGCGCGCCGCTTCAACGTGTCGCTGAAGGACGTCTACATGGTGGGCGACGCGCTGAAGGACACGCAGGCGGCCGCGGCCGCGGGCGCGCGGCCGGTGCTGGTGCTGACCGGAAAAGGAAAGAAGACACGCGACGAAGGCGGCCTGCCGCCCGGCACGGAAATTTTCCCGGATCTCGCCGCCTTCGCCGAGCATCTCGCTCCATGACGTGGCTGCGCTCGAGCGCCTTCGCCCTGGCGCTCGTGGTGATCACGCCGCCGTACGCACTGGTCGCGCTGTGCACCTTCGTGCTGCCGCGCCTGTTGCGCTACCGCATCATCGCCGGCTGGTCGCGCCTCGTGATCTACCTCGCGAGAAGCATCCTCGGCATCGGCTGGCGCATCGAAGGCGCCGAGAACCTGCCTTCGCGGCCCGCCGTGATCCTGGCGAAGCACCAGTCGGCGTGGGAAACGATGGCGTTCCAGCTCATCTTTCCGCCGCAGGTGCATGTGCTCAAGCGCGAGCTCCTGTGGATTCCCTTTTTCGGCTGGGGCCTCGCGCTGATGAGCCCGATCGCCATCGACCGTTCGCGCGGCGTCGCCGCGCTGCGCCAGATCGCGAAGAAAGGCCGCGAGCGGCTGGACCAGGGTTTCTGGGTGGTGGTCTTTCCCGAGGGCACGCGCGTTCGCCCCGGTGAGCGCCGTCCCTATCAGCTCGGTGGCGCGTGGCTCGCCGCCGCGGCCGGCGCGCCGGTGGTGCCGGTCGCGCACAACGCCGGCCTGGTCTGGCCGCGAAACGCTTTTTTGAAACGCCCGGGCACGGTGACAGTACGCATTGGTCCGACGATAGAGTCGGCGAACCGCGACCCGAAGACGGTGAACCAACTGGCGGAGAAATGGATAGAAGAGCAACAGAAGGCACTTTGCTGATCGACCTGGGCGGCCGCACCGTGGAATACCACTTCGCGCGCCGGCGGCGCCGTACGCTCGGCATCACGGTCGATGCGCACGGCTTGCGCGTCGCGGCGCCGCTGCGCGCGCCGTGGCGCGAGATCGAGGGCTTCCTGCGGGAGAAGGAACGCTGGATCCTGCGCAAGCTCGACGAATGGTCGCGCATGCCACGCGGCGAGCATCTGCACGGCGCGAGCGGCGAAATGGTTCCCGTATTCGGCGTGCCGCAGGTGCTGGAGGTTCGCCAGGGCCGGCGGCACGTGGAACGCCGCGACGGCCGGATCGTCGTCACGGTCGGGCGGCGCTCGCGTCCGCTCGACGCGCTCACCACGTGGCTCAAGCACGAGGCGCTGGTGACGTTCCGCCCGCGCGTGGCGCACTACGCCATCGAGCTCGGCGTCGACGTGCCGCGCGTGCGGCTCTCCAATGCGCGCACGCAATGGGGCGTTTGCACCGACGAGGGCACCATTCGCCTATGCTGGCGGCTCGTACATCTCGAGCCCGCCCTCACCGACTACGTCATCGCCCACGAGGTCGCGCACCTCGTCGAGATGAACCATTCGCGCCACTTCTGGGCGCTGCTCGGGCGGCTGTATCCCGGGTGGCGGTCGGCGAGAGAAAGGCTGGAACTCGCAGCGGCGACCCTTCCCCTACTGAAAGGCCATCGATGAGACTGCTCCACACCATGCTTCGCGTCGGCGACCTGCAGCGCTCGGTCCGGTTCTATACCGACGTGCTAGGCATGAAGCTCCTCCGCACGACCGACCGCCCGGAGCAAAAGTATTCGCTCGCTTTCGTCGGCTACGACGACGAGAGCCGCGCTTCCGTGCTCGAGCTAACCTACAACTACGGCGTCGAGAAGTACGAGCTCGGCGGCGCCTTCGGCCACATCGCGGTCGCCGTGCCGGACGTCGGCCAGGCGTGCGAGAAGGTGCGCAAGGCCGGCGGCAAGGTGACGCGCGAGCCGGGGCCGGTGAAGGGCGGTACGTCCGTCATCGCCTTCGTCGAAGACCCGGACGGCTACAAGATCGAGTTCATCGAAAGCCGCGCGTAGTCCTCGGGCGAGAGGTTTTCGGCCCGCAGCGCCGGGTCGATGCCGGCGCGCGCGAAATCCACGCCCGGCAGCGCGTTGCGCAGCTGCTTGCGGCGCGCCGAGAACGCCCGGCGCAGCAGATCTTCATCAACCTGGAGCGGTTTCTGCCGCGGCACCATGCGCACCACCGCCGAGTCCACCTTGGGTGGCGGCCGGAACGCCCCCTTGCTCACATTGAACAGCTTTTCCATCTGAAAGCGCGCCTGGAGCGCAACCGATAGGCGCCCATAGTCTGCCGTGGAGGGCTGCGCGACCATGCGCTCGACCACCTCGAGCTGCAGCATGAAATGCAGGTCGCGCACGCGATCGGCGTAGCGCGCGAGGTGGAAGAGGAGCGGCGTCGAGATGTTGTACGGCAGGTTGCCGACCAGGCGCATGCCGGCCGGGAATTGCGCGAAGTCGAATTCGAGCGCGTCGCCTTCGTGCACCGTCACACCCGGGATCTCGCGCAGCCGCGCGGCGAGGTCGCGATCCAGCTCGATGACGTCCAGCTTTTTTGTCCGCTGCAGCAAAGGCAAAGTCAGTGCGCCCTCGCCAGGGCCAATCTCCACCACGTAGTCGGTTGCGGAAGGTGCAATTGCGTCGACCAGGCGTGCGAGGACGCGAGGATCGTGCAGGAAATGCTGCCCGAACCGCTTACGCGGCCGATGCGAGGTCGACGGCAAGCTTGAGCGCCTCGGCGAGGCTCGTGCTGTCCGCGCGGCCGGTGGCGGCGAGGTCGAGCGCGGTGCCGTGGTCGACGGAGGTGCGCACGAAAGGCAGGCCGAGGGTCACGTTCACCCCGCGGCCGAAGCTCGCGTACTTGAGCACCGGCAGTCCCTGGTCGTGATACATGGCAAGGATCGCATCGGCGTTCTTCACCCGCTCGGGAACGAAGAGCGTGTCGGCCGGAATCGGGCCCTTCGCGTCGATGCCCTCGCGGACGGCGCGCTCGAGCGCGGGCGCGATGACGTCCATGTCCTCGCGCCCCATGTGGCCCGATTCGCCGCTGTGAGGATTCAGCCCGGCGACCAGGATGCGCGGGCGGGCGATGCGGAAGCGGCGCTGCAGATCCGCGTTCGTCACGCGCAGCACCGCGAGCAGGCCGTCGATGGTGATCGCGCGCGGCACGTCGGCGAGCGGCAGGTGGGTCGTGGCGAGGGCCACGCGCAGCCCGCCGCCGACCAGCATCATCACCACCTGCGGAGCGCGCGCCTTTTCGGCGAGATATTCGGTGTGGCCGGTAAAAGCGATGCCGGCATCGTTGATCACGCTTTTCTGCACCGGCGCCGTGACCATCGCGTCGTACTCGCCGGACAGGCAGCCGCCGATGGCGCGATCCAGCACGGCGAGCACATAGCGGGCGTTCGCCGGATCGAGCTTGCCGGGGGTCACCGGCCGCGCGAGCGGCACGTGCTCGACTCGCGGCACGCCGGGCAGGAGCGAACGGTCGCCGACGACCACTACCTCGGCCTCGCGCGCGACGCGCGCGCAGATCTCGGGCCCGATGCCGGCGGGCTCGCCGGAGGTCAGCGCGATGAGGGGTTTACTTCTCCTCAAGCCGCAGCTCGACGTACGTCTGGTCGCGCAGCTGCCGCAGCCATTCCGTGTACGCCTCCTCGGCCTTGCGGTCGCGGATCGCCTGCCGAGCCTGCAGGCGCTTGCGCTCGACCGACGTGTCGCCCGAGCGGCGCTCGAGCACCTGGATCAGGTGGTAGCCGAAGGGCGTGCGGACCGGCTGGCTCACTTCGCCGACCTTCAGCTGCTCGTAGGCGTGCTCGAACTCCGGCACGGTGTCGCCGGGAAATACCCAGTCGAGTTCGCCGCCGCGCGCCGCCGTGCCGTCGTCGGAGTTGGCGCGCGCGAGCTCGCCGAAATCCGCACCGCCGGACACGATGCGCTCGCGCAGGTCGAGGAGCTTGCGGCGCGCATCGGCCTCCGAGACCATCTCGTTCGTGCGGATGAGGATGTGGCGGATGCGCGTCTGCACCACCGGCGCCTCGCCGCGGGCGCCGCGCTTGTCGTTCAGCTTGAGGATGTGGAAGCCCGCCGGGCTGCGCAGGATCGGCGACACCTCTCCGGGCTGCATGCCGGCGAGCGCATTGGCGAAGAGCTCCGGCAGCCGCTCATGGGTGCGCCAGCCGAGCGCCCCGCCCTGCAGCGCGTCCGGCGCATCGGAATAGCTCGCCGCGACACGCGCGAACGGCGAGCCGGACTTCGCGTCGGCGAGCGCCGATTCCGCGCGCGTGCGCGCTTCGCGGATGCGCTCGGGGCTCGCCTGCTCCGGGACGCGCACCAGGATGTGCGCGATGTTGTATTCGGCGCCCACCGGGCGCGCTTTCATCTGCTCGAGGAAGAGGTCGACCTCGCTCTCGGTAACCTGTACCTTGTTGTCGACCTCGCGCTCGCGCAGCCGCGCCATGATCATCTGCTGGCGGACATCGTTACGGAACGCATCGAAGGCCACGCCATCCTGCTCGAGCGCCTTGCGGAAATCGGCCAGCGTCAGCTTGTTCGTTTGCGCGATGCGCTCGACCGCGCGATCGATCTGCACCTCGTCGATGCGCAGCCCGGTCTCGCGCGCCACCTGAAGCTGGGCCTTGTCGAGGATCAGCCGCTCGAGCATCTGGCGCTCGAGCACCGGCCGGTCGGGCGCGGGCGTGCCCTGGCGGGACAGCTGGCGCTCGGCCATGCCCACCGCCTCGTTCAGCTCGGAATAAGTGATGACTTCCTTGTTCACCACGGCGACGATGCGATCGACGAGCGTGATCGCGTGGGCGCTGGTGGCGCAAGCGGCGGCAACGACGGCCAGAAATAGCTTTTTCATCAGAAAACCTGTTCGAACGGCAGCCTCGAGCGGGCGGTCGGCGGCGCGAGCGAGGGGTCGGTGCGGTTCAGCACGGAATATCCGGGCACGTCCCTTCTCAGGAGCTGCACCGCTTCGGCCGTGCCGACCTGGCCGACGCCGGTGAACTCGATCTGGAACACGAGCGCGGTCGACGTGACCTGCGCCGAGGCCTGCAGTTTTTGCATCACGAAGCGGAACACCCAGCAGCCGGCGTTGTATTCGGCGCCGGCGAGTCCCTCGACGAGCCGATCGTCGAGTATGGAGTAATTGTAGCGCCCGACGCCGTACCAGCCGCCGTGGATCGGCCACTGGCCCGAGATGTCGATCTGGCGCAGCGTCGCGGTCTGGAAGCGGTAGCTCGCGTTGATGACCTTGGCGATCTCGGGGGCGTAGCGCAGGGAGACGCCGTACTTCTCCGTCGTCGACCGGTAGGGGTTGTACTGCGTCGTGAAGTCGAAGACGGTGGTCTTGTTGCGCACGCCGATCGAGGCGAGCAGGTCCGATTCGCTCGACGTGCGCAGCGGCCCGCCGGGCGAAAGGGCCACCCGTTCGTCGCGGAAATAGAACCGCTGGCCGATGGTGGCTCTCAGCCGTTCCTGGCCGTCGTCCTGCAGGAAACGGGTGGTCACGGCCGCCGTCAGCTGGTTCGCGTCGCCGAAGCGGTCGCCGCCGACGAACCGGTTTTCCGTAAAGAGCGTCGCATAGTTGAAGTCGGCGAGCCCCGTGTCGAAGAGCGGGATATGGTCCTGGTTGCGATACGGCACGTAGACATAGAAGAGGCGCGGCTCGAGCGTCTGCGCCACCGTGCGGCCGAAGAAGTTCGCGTTGCGCTCGAAGACCAGCCCGCTGTCGAGCGACACCCAGGGCACCAGGACCGCGGGATTGGCCGGCTCGCCGCTGGCCTGGTTTTCCAGTTGGTAGCCCATGTAGCGGAAGCCGCCCTTCGGCGTCAGGTAATACCCCGGGGAAAGACGGGGAATGGCGAAGCTCGGCGCGATACTCGAGCGGGCGCCTTCGACGAGCGTCGGATGGGAGAACTTCACGAACTCGGCCGGTATCGACGTATCGACGTGGCCGGCGACGTCGTTGTAGGTCACGGTGCCGTTCAACTGCGGCAAGCGCGCGTACGGCGGAACGATCGGCGCCAGCGGATCCTGCAGCGTCTGGAATTTCTGCACGCGGGCCTGCCCGGAAAACGAGCCGCCGCGCGGCAGCGCGGTGCCGTTGGTCACGTAGAAGTCCGCGGGCAGGATGCGCTGCGAGACCTGCTTGACCTGGCTCGCGAGATCGACGAAATACTGGTCGTCGGACACCCTTGCGTAGTCGACCTGCGCCGTCGTGCCGCGCGCGATCTGCTGCGTGTGGAACCACGCGGTCCCGGTTCGCGTGGTGCCGAAAATCGGATCGTTCGGTAGGTATTCGAAGCGCGCCTCGCCCGTGTAAGACGGGCTGAGGTAGCGATAGAGGTTCTTCACCTGGTAGCCGCGCCGCGCCATGTAGACCGGCGTGACCGTGAGGTCCTGCTCCGGCGCGATGTTCCAGTAATAGGGAACGCCGATCTCCAGGCCGCGCGTGTTGGTCTGCGAATAGTACGGGGCGAGGAAGCCGCTGCGCCGCCGGCTCTCGAGCGGGAACGTGGCGTACGGGAAGGCGAACATGGTGTGGTCGAAGAAGCGCAGCCGCGGCTGCTTCGCCTTGCCCTCATCGTTGTCGTAGTCGAGCGTGAGCTCCTGCGACTCGAGGAACCAGTCGTCCTGCCCCGGCTGGCAGGTGGTGAAGCGGGCGTTGAACAGGCGAAACTTGTTGCGGCCGAGGAACTCGATGCGATCGGCGCTGCCGCGCGCCGGCCGCTCGCGCTGCAGGAGGAATCCCGGCTTCTCGAAGGTGCCCGTATCGTCGAGCGTGTTGTAGATGACGTTCGGGCCGAAGAAGCGGTCGGGCCCGCTCTGCAGGCGCACGCCGCCGTGCCCCTCCAGCTCGCCGAACTCCCGGTTGTAGCGCAGGAAGTCGCCGAAGATCGTCATGTCGCCCTGGTGGATCTCGGCCGAGCCGCGCGCCGACATCTCGAGGTCGCTCACGCCCTCGATGCGTTGCGCGTCGATGGTGGTGGCATCCGACTGCGCCTGCGCGTTCGTGGCCACGGCGAGCGCGACGGCCAGCGTCGCGAGGCCGCGGTCTGCAAATGCGAACATGCGGCGGCGGGGGTTTCTAGCCGGATGTTAGGATTTTTGAATGATACACGCCGACCCGCGGCGCTCTAACCTCGAGCGCTGGATCGCCGGACAGTTTCGCGGCGCACGCTTCACCCTCGCGCCGGCTTCCGAAGACGCGAGCTTCCGCCGCTATTTCCGCGCCACGTTCGAGGACGGCCGCACGCTCATCGCCATGGATGCGCCGCCGGACAAGGAGGACTGCCGGCCCTTCGTCCACGTCGCCGCCCTCCTCAAGAAAGCCGGCGTGCACGCCCCGGCGGTGCAGGCGCAGGACCTCGACGCCGGGTTCCTGCTCCTGTCCGACCTCGGCACGCGGACCTACCTGGCGGAGCTCACAGGAGAAACGGGCGAAGCTCACGCCGACCGCCTGTTCGCCGATGCCACCGACGCGCTCATTGCCTGGCAGCGCGCCTCCCGGCCGGGCGAGCTGCCGCCCTACGACGAAGCGCTGCTGCGCCGCGAGCTGAATCTCTTTCCGGAGTGGTACGTCAAGCGCCACCGCGGCATCGAGCTTTCGTCCGCCCAATCGCACGCCTTGGAGGGCATCTTTGCTGCATTAATCAAAAGCGCGCTCGCGCAGCCCACCGTTTACGTGCACCGCGACTTCATGCCGCGCAACCTGATGGTGTCGGAGCCGAATCCCGGCGTGCTCGACTTCCAGGACGCGGTGACGGGCCCGATCGCCTACGACATGGTTTCGCTCATGCGCGACGCGTTCCTCAGCTGGGAGGAGGAACGCGTGCTCGACTGGACGGTGCGCTACTGGCAGAAGGCGAAAAGCGCGGGCCTGCCGGTGGATCCGGACTTCGGCGAGTTCTGGCGCGCCTTCGAATGGATGGGGCTGCAGCGCCACCTGAAGGTGCTCGGCATCTTCGCGCGCATCAACTATCGCGACGGCAAGCCGAAGTACCTCGGCGACACGCCGCGCTTCATCGCCTATGCGCGCCCGGTCGCGAAACGTTATCGCGACCTCGCGCCGCTCCTCAAGCTGCTGGACGAGATCGAGAAATGAGCGAGCAATGAAGGCCATGCTCCTCGCGGCCGGGCGCGGCGAGCGGTTGCGCCCGCTCACCGACCGCATCCCGAAGCCGCTGGTGCCGGTGGCGGGCAAGCCGCTCATCGCCTGGCATCTCGAGCGCCTGGCGGCGAGCGGCTGCCGGGAAGTCGTGGCCAACGTCTCGCACCTCGGGCAGCAGATCGTCGATTACGTCGGCGATGGCGAGCGCTTCAAGTTGCGGGTGAACTTTTCGCGCGAGGCCGCGCCGCTCGAGACCGCGGGCGGCATCGCGCAGGCGCTTCCGCTTCTCGGCCGCGAGCCATTCCTTCTCGTGAACGGCGACATCTACTGCGAGATCGACTTCCGGCCGCTGCTCGCGCACGACCTCGACGCCAATCTCGCGCATCTCGTGCTGGTGCCCAATCCGCCGCAGCATGTGCAGGGCGATTTTTCGCTCGATGGCGGCGGCGTCATCGGAAACGACGGCACGCCGCGCTACACTTATGCCGGCGTCGCCGTGATGTCGCCGCGCCTCGTGGCATCGGTGAAGCGGGGCGACAAGGCGCCGCTCGCGCCGCTGCTGCGCTCGGCCGCCGGCCAGCGGCTCATCAGCGGCGAGCGTTTCGGCGGCCTGTGGCAGGACGTCGGCACCGCCGAGCGCCTCGCCGAGCTGGAAACGCAACTCGCCTCACGATGAAACCCGACCACCATCTCGCCATCTACAAAGCCCGTCGCGCGCGCCTCGCCGCGCAGATGGGCGAAGGCGTCGCCATCGTCGCCACCGCGCCCGAGCGCGTGCGCAATCGCGACAGTCATTACCCGTACCGGTTCGATAGCTATTTTTACTATCTGACCGGCTTCGCCGAGCCGGAGTCGGTGCTGGTCCTGGTCGCGGGGAAGACGCCGCGCTCGATCCTTTTCTGCCGCAACCGCGATCCCGAGCGCGAGATCTGGGATGGATTCCGCTACGGACCGGAGGCGGCGCGCGAGCTCTTCGGCTTCGACGAAGCGTACGCCGTGAACGAGCTCGACGCCGCCGCGCCGAAGCTGCTCGCGGACCAGCCCACGCTCTATTACCCGGTCGGCTCGGAAGCCGACTGGGATGCTCACGTCATGCGCTGGCTGAACATCGTGCGCGCGCGGTCGCGCGCCGGCGTCGCGGCGCCGGCGCGCCTGCACGACGTGCGCGTGCTGCTCGACGACATGCGCCTCGTGAAGGACGAGCTCGAGCTCGCCGTCATGCGGCGCGCGGCGAAGATCGCGGCCGGCGCGCACCGGCGCGCCATGCAGGCGGCGCAGGCCGGGCGCATGGAGTACGAGATCGAAGCCGAGCTCCTGCACGAATTCCGCCGCAACGGCGCGCAGTTCCCCGCCTATTCGCCGATCGTGGCGAGCGGCGCGAACGCCTGCGTGCTGCACTACGTCGCGAACGACGCTCGCCTGCGCCAGGGCGACCTCCTCCTCATCGACGCGGGTTGCGAGCTCGACGGCTATGCCTCGGACATCACGCGCACCTTCCCGGTCGATGGCCGCTTCAGCGCGCCGCAGCGCGATGTCTACGCGCTCGTCCTTGCTTCGCAGGCGGCCGCCATTGGGGCGGTACGCGCCGGCGCCGGGTGGAACGAGCCGCACGACGCGGCGACGCGCGTTCTCGCGCAGGGCATGCTGGACCTCAAGCTCCTGACGGGTTCGCTCGACGAAGTGCTCGAGAAGGAAACGTACAAGCGCTTCTACATGCACCGCACCGGACACTGGCTCGGGCTGGATGTGCACGACGCCGGCGAATACAAGCGCGGCGGCGAGTGGCGCAAGCTCGCGCCGGGCATGGCGCTCACCGTCGAGCCCGGCCTCTATATCCGCGCGGCGGACGACGTGCCGGAACCGCTGCGCGACATCGGCGTTCGCATCGAGGACGATGTCGTCGTCACGCCGGGCGGCTGCGAGGTGATTACCGCGGAAGCGCCGAAGCGCGTCGACGACATCGAAGCGCTGATGCGCGATGGCCGCAACCGAAGCTGATGTTCTGATCCGGGGCGCCGGCCCCGTCGGCTGCACGCTCGCACTCGCGCTGCGCGGCTCGGGCCTCACCGTAGCGCTTCATGACGCCGGAGCCCCCATGCCGGGCTTCCGCGCGCTTGCGCTCTCCCATGCGACGCGCCTCATGCTGGAGCGCGTCGGCGTGTGGCGGCACATTCCCGCCACGCCGATCGAGCGCATCCTGGTTTCGCAAGCCGGAAGCTTCGGCCGCACGCGCCTGGACGCGAGCGACGCCGGCGTGCCGGCTCTTGGCTACGTCGCGGAATATTCCGACGTCGTGAAGGCGCTACGCGCCGCAGCGGCGGACCTGCTCACTTCCGCGGCGCCGGCGGCGCGCTGCGTCGTGCATGCCGAAGGCACCGCGCCTGAAACCACCGGAAAGCGCTACGCGCACGATGCGCTCGTCGCCCTGGTCAGCACCGAGCCGGGCGCGGCGACGACGGCCCATGAACGATTCACGGCCGAAGGACCGTTCGCGCTGCTTCCCCACGCCGCTCGCTATGCGCTCGTGTGGAGCATGCAGCCGCAGCGGGCCGCCGAGCTGTGCGCTGCCCCGGATGACGAATTCCTCTTGCGCTTCGCGAAAATGGCCGGCCCGCTCGCGGGACGCCCGATCGGCGTGCAGTGGCGAAGCCGCCAGCCACTCACGTTAAAAGTGCTCGCCACGCGGGCGCGGGGGAGCGAGGTCTACATCGGCAATGCGGCGCAGACGCTGCATCCGGTCGCGGGGCAAGGCCTGAATCTCGGCTTGCGCGATGCGTGGGAGCTCGCCGCAACGCTGAGAATCGATCTCTCACCGCAGGCGCTCGAGCGTTTCGCGTCGCAGCGGCGACTCGATGCGAGCGCTACCATCCGCGTGACCGACTTCCTCGCCGGCGCTTTTGCCGGATCGAATCCGCTTTTGCGCGCCGCGCGGGGAGCGGCGCTCACCGCGCTCGACATTTTTCCGGCGCCGCGCCGCTTCTTCGCGCGACGCATGATCTTCGGCGCGCGCGCTATTCCCTGAAAAAAGATTTGCGGATAAAATCCGCCTCCCTTCTCGCACAGTCCCCTGGAATGAAGATCGGCGCCCACGTGCTGTCGAACGCAGTGTTCGTCGCTCCGATGGCTGGCATCACCGATCGTCCGTTCCGCCGACTGGCGAGGCGCTACGGTGCGGCGCTCGCGGTGTGCGAGATGGTTTCCTCCCGGCCTGAGCTGCGCTCGTCGCGGAAAACGCGGCTGCGCCTCGATCACACGGGCGAACCGGGCCCGGTTTCGGTGCAGATCGCCGGCTCCGATCCGCAGATGCTCGCCGAAGCGGCGCGCTTCAACGCCGAACACGGCGCACAGATCATCGACATCAACATGGGCTGCCCGGCCAAGAAGGTGTGCAACGTCGCGGCCGGCTCGGCGCTGCTTTCGGACGAGAGCCTGGTGGCGCGCATCGTCGAGACGGTGGTCGCGGCCGTCGACGTGCCGGTCACCGTCAAGATCCGCACCGGCCCGAATCCGCAGCGGCGCAATGCCGCGCGCATCGCGCGCCTCGTCGAAGCCGCCGGCGCGCAGATGCTCGCCATCCATGGCCGCACGCGCGCGTGCATGTTCGAAGGCGACGCGGAGTACGACACGATCGCCGAGGTGAAGTCGCGCGTCGGCATTCCGGTCATCGCCAACGGCGACATTTCAACCCCCGAGCAGGCGCAAGCGGTGCTCCAGCGCACCGGCGCCGATGGAATCATGATCGGCCGCGCGGCGCAGGGCCGCCCCTGGCTGTTCCGCGAAATCACGCACTATCTTGCAACCGGCGAAAGACTTTCGCCGCCGGATCCGCGCGAGCGCGCCGCGGTGCTTGTCGAACACCTCGACGGGCTCTACGATCTTTATGGCGACGAGCAGGGAGCGCGCGTCGCACGCAAGCACATCGGCTGGGCGGTACGAGAACTGCCAGGAGGAGAGGGCCTGCGCAGCGCGGTGAACGGCATCACCATCGCGCAAGCGCAGCGCGCTGCAGTGAACGACTATTTCGAGAGGCTTGCCGCATGAGTCGCGGGAACGAGCTGCACGACGCCGTGAAGCGCCAGCTGGAGCGCTACTTCAAGGACATGGACGGGGAAAAGCCCACCTCGATCTACGACATGGTGCTGAAGAACATCGAGAAGCCGATGATCGAGACGGTGCTCGGCCACGCCGAGGGCAACCAGTCCCTCGCCGCGCAGATGCTCGGCATCAACCGCAATACGCTGCGCAAGAAGATGCAGCAGCTGCGGATCAAAGGGTAGTGACCCGCACCCGACGGGCGCTGCTCAGCGTCTCCGACAAGACCGGCATCGTCGAATTCGCCCGCGGCCTGAGCGGCGCGGGCTTCAGCATCCTCTCCACCGGCGGCACGGCCGCGCTTCTGGCGCGGGAAGGCGTGCCGGTGACCGAAGTGTCGGCCTACACCGGCTTTCCGGAAATGCTCGAGGGGCGCGTCAAGACGCTGCATCCCAAGATCCACGCCGGCCTCCTCGCGCGGGCCGACCAGCAGGCGGAGCTCGCCCGCGCCGGCCTCGAGCCGATCGAATTGCTGGCGGTGAACCTCTATCCGTTCGAGGCGACGGTGGCAAAGCCCGGTTGCTCGCTCGACGACGCGATCGAGAACATCGACATCGGCGGCCCGGCGATGCTGCGCGGAGCGGCGAAGAACCATGGCGCCGTCACGGCCGTGGTCGACCCGGCCGACTACGCGCCGGTGCTCGCCGAGCTGCGAAAGAACGGAAAAATCTCGCCCGCAACGTCGTTCGCCCTGGCGAAGAAGGTGTTCGCGCACACCGCGGCGTACGATGGCGCGATCGCCAACTATCTCACCTCGCTGGGCGCGCCGTTTCCCGACGTGCTGTCGCTGCAATTCCGCAAGCTGCAGGATTTGCGCTACGGCGAGAATCCGCACCAGAGCGCCGCGTTCTACCGCGACGCCCGTCCGGTGGATGGGGGCATCGCCGGTTATCGCCAGCTGCAGGGCAAGGAGCTCTCGTACAACAACATCGCCGACGCCGATGCGGCGTGGGAGTGCGTGAAGCCGTTCGACGAGCCGGCCTGCGTCATCGTGAAGCACGCCAACCCGTGCGGCGTCGCGATCGGCGCCTCGGCGCACGACGCGTACGTCAAGGCATTCAAGACCGATCCCGTGTCGGCCTTCGGCGGCATCCTGGCCTTCAACCGCCCGCTCGATCGCGCCGCCGCGCAGGCGATCGGTCAGCAGTTCGCCGAGGTGATCATCGCGCCGAGCGTCGAGCCGGCGGCGGCGGAGTTCTTCGCCAACAAGGCGAACCTGCGCATTCTGGAAGTGCCGCTTGCTCGCGACGCGCAGGCGCACGACTTCAAGCGCATCGGCGGCGGGCTGCTGGTGCAGAGCACGGATGCGAAGCCGATGAGCAAAGACGAGCTGAAGGTCGTGACCCGGCGCGCGCCGGACGACGCGCAGCTCGCCGACCTGCTCTTCGCCTGGCACGTCGCGCAGTTCGTGAAGTCGAACGCGATCGTTTTCTGCGGCGGCGGCATGACGCTCGGCGTGGGCGCCGGGCAGATGAGCCGCGTGGATAGCGTGCGCATCGCGCGCCTCAAGGCCGACGGCGCCAAGCTCTCGCTCAAGGGCTCGGTGGTGGCGTCGGACGCGTTCTTCCCCTTCCGCGACGGCGTCGACGTGCTCGCCGATGCGGGGGCGGCGGCGGTCATCCAGCCCGGCGGCAGCGTACGCGACGACGAGGTCATCGCCGCGGCGAACGAGCGCGGCCTCGCGATGGTGTTCACCGGCGTGCGCCACTTCCGTCACTGATGAAAATTCTCGTCATCGGCTCCGGCGGCCGCGAGCATGCCCTTTCCTGGAAGCTCGCGAACAGCCCCCGAGTGCAGAAGGTATTCGTCGCGCCGGGCAACGGCGGCAGCGCCACCGAGAACGGCGTGGAGAACATCGCCATCACGCAGATCGGCGCGCTGGTCGACTTCTGCCGCAAGGAAAACATCCACCTGACGGTGGTCGGGCCGGAAGCGCCGCTCGCCGCCGGCGTCGTCGACACGTTCAAGCAAGCCGGGCTGCGCATCTTCGGTCCGACCCGCGCCGCCGCGCAGCTGGAATCCTCCAAGCACTTCGCCAAGGAATTCATGCGCCGGCACCGCCTGCCGACGGCCGAGCACCGCAGCTTCGACAACGCGGCGGAGGCGAAGGCCTACGTCGCGCAGCGCGGCGCGCCGATCGTCATCAAGGCCGACGGACTGGCGGCCGGCAAAGGCGTCGTCGTTGCCGCGACGAAGGAAGAGGCGCTCGCGGCGGTCGACAGCATGCTCACCGACCACCGCTTCGGTGCCGCCGGCAATCGCGTGGTGGTGGAGGACTTCCTGGAAGGCGAGGAAGCGAGCTTCATCGTCATGTGCGATGGCACGCACGTGCTCCCGCTCGCGACCAGCCAGGATCACAAGCGGCTGAAAGATGGCGACCAGGGTCCGAACACCGGCGGCATGGGCGCCTACTCGCCCGCGCCGATCGTCACGCCGAAGATCCACGCGCGCGTGATGCGCGAGATCATCCAGCCCGCCGTGCAGGGCATGGCGCAGGACGGTACGCCGTATGTCGGCTTCCTCTACGCCGGGCTGATGATCGACGCCGCCGGCAATCCGAAGACGCTGGAGTTCAACTGCCGGCTCGGCGATCCCGAGACGCAGCCGATCATCATGCGGCTCAAGTCCGATCTTCTCGAGCTCATCGAGCGCGCGCTCGACGGCTCGCTCGATCGCGCGGAGGCGGAATGGGACCGCCGCTGCGCGCTCGGAGTCGTCCTCGCCGCGGCCAACTATCCGGAGGAGCCGCGCAAGGGCGATCGCATTACCGGGCTGCCGGCGCCGGCGGAGGACTGCCGCGTGTTCCACGCCGGCACCAAGGCCGAGGGCGGCGCCATCGTTACGAACGGCGGCCGCGTGCTGTGCGTCACCGCGCTCGGCGACTCGCTGCGCATGGCGCGCACGCGAGCCTACGACACCATCGACCGCATCCGCTTCGACGGCATGCAATTCCGCCGCGACATCGGCCATCGCGCGCTGAAAAAAAATCGGTAGTGAACTCGCCGGCCGTCCACGACTTCCTCGTCGCGCTGCAGGAGAGGGTCGTGTCCACCCTGGAGCGCATCGACGGCGGGCGCTTCCGCTCCGACTCGTGGCAGCGCCCCGAAGGCGGCGGCGGCACGAGCCGCGTGCTCGAGGACGGCAGCGTGCTCGAGCGCGGCGGCGTCAACCTGTCGCGCGTGCGGGGCACCGCGCTGCCGCCCTCCGCGACCGCCTCGCGCCCGCAGATCGCCGGCCGGGCGTGGGAGGCGATGGGCGTGTCGCTCGTCCTGCATCCGCGCAATCCCTACTGCCCGACCGTGCACATGAACGTGCGCTACTTCAGCGCGGGCGACGTGTGGTGGTTCGGCGGCGGCATGGACCTCACGCCGTACTACGGCTTCGCCGAGGACGCCCGCCATTTCCACACCGCGTGCCGCGACGCGCTCGCCCCGTTCGGCGCCGAGCACTACCCGCGCTACAAGCGCTGGTGCGACGAATACTTCCATCTCAAGCACCGCAACGAGCCGCGCGGCATCGGCGGCATCTTCTTCGACGACCTGTCGCAGCCGGACTTCGACACCTGCTTCGCGCTGATGCGCTCGGTCGGCGAACACTTCCTGCCCGCGTATCTGCCCATCCTCGAGCGCAGGCGGCAGCAGCCGTTCGGAGAGCGGGAACGCGAGTTCCAGGCCTACCGCCGCGGGCGCTACGTCGAGTTCAACCTGGTCTACGACCGCGGCACGCTCTTCGGCCTGCAGTCGGGCGGCCGCACGGAGTCGATCCTCATGTCGATGCCCCCGCGCGTGACGTGGCGCTACGACTGGAAGCCCGCGCCGGGCTCGCCGGAAGAAAAGCTGTACACCGACTTTCTCGTTCCGAAGGACTGGATCTAATCAGGGACAGACCACGTTTTCGGACGACAAGGAAAAGGAAAACGTGGTCTGTCCCTGTTTAGGGGAGTTCGGCGGCCCTCCTGAAGTGGTTCTGCGCATCCGCCGGCTGGCCGAGGCGCTCGGCGAGCTTCGCGAGCTCGAGGTGGGCGGCGCGCGTTTCTTCGAACGACAGGCTCGCCTCGAGGAAGCTCTTCGCCTTGCCCCATAGCTCCGCCTGGCAGCAGAGGCGCCCGAGCGTGGCGAGGAGCTCCGGATCGCGGTTTCTCGTCGCCAGCCATCGCTCGGCGCGCTCGATGCGAAGGCGCGCTTCCTCCGAGCGTTCGGCATAGTCGAGCTGCGCCGGCAGCTCGCCGTAGAGCGTGACGAGCTTGGATGTCCATTCGGTCGACAGCGCGCGCTCGAGGATCTCGCGCGCGAGCGTGGCGCGGCCGAGGGCGGTCGCGTGACGCGCCGCGGCCGCCGCGACGCGTGGATGGATCTGGTCGCGACCGGGGATGTCGCGCCAGCGGCGCTCGAAGGCGCCGGCATCGTCCGCCGAGCGGGAGAGAAGCTCGACGTTCGCCTGCACCTTGTACTCCTCGGCGAGCGCGTGCGGGATGGCGTCGCGCTTCACGAGCTGGCCGGCGAGGCGCAGCACTTCGTCCCAGGCGCCCGCACCGCGCGCCGCGCGCAGCAGCATGCGCGCCGTCGCGATGTGGCGCGGTCCTTCGCTTTGCAGCTTCCTCAGCGCATCGCGCGCCGTGCCGAAGTCGCGCTCCTCGAGCGCGAGCTCCGCCCGGCTGACGAGGCGCGCGGTCTGCAGCGCATCGCCCGAGCCGTCGGCGCGCTCGAGCCAGCGATCGCGCCGCTCGAAGTCCCGCATCTGATGCGACGCGCGCGCGGCGAGCAACGCCGCGAGACCCGGCGATGGGCCGGTTTCGAAGGCGAGCGCGGCCTGCTTCTCCGCGCGCCGGTAGCGCCCCTCGTAGTAAGCCTGCAGGGCCGAGGCGAGCGCGGCATGGGCGCGTTCCCGGCGGCGGCGTGCGCGGTACGCGCTCACGGTGCCCGGGAGCGAGAGCGCCTGGCCAAAAACCCGGAACAGGAAGTAGAGGACGATGAACGAAACAATGGAGGCGAGCGCGAAAAACAGCATCGTCATCTCCACCCGGTAGGGTGGATAGATGAACAGCACGTAGCCCGCGTCGACGCGGCCCAGGATGACGATGGCGACGGCGGCCGCAAAGACCGCGAGCAACCAGAAGAGCGATCTCATCCCGCGCCGTTCATCCCGGGGAACGCTCGCGGCGCGACTTGTAGCCTCTCACTGCTTCCAGGCTTTCCGAAATGGTCGGCATCTCGAAGGTGATCGAGACCGCGGAGAGCTGCTTCAGCTGCGCCACCGCATCCGCCGTCTGCTTCGACTTGGGATCGAAGTAGCGCTGCACCCAGGTCAGCGAAGCGCGCAGGTCCTCGCGATAGCCGGCCTCGTCGCGCGAAAGGAGCGATGCGCGCGCGTTGAGGAGCCGCAGCCGCAAGTTCTCGCGCACGAAGTAGGCCTGCGTCGGCGGCAGGAGCGGCGGCTCGGCGGGGCCCATCTTGCGCACGACGACGAGCTGCGAGAGCTCGCCCCACACCTCGGCGCCCAGCCGCGACAGGAAGCTGCGCTCGGCGGCGGCGGCGTCCTTCGCCGCGGGCGCCGGACGCTCCGTGCGCTCCTCGAAGGCGAGCGGCATCGCGTCGACCGAGGCGATGAGGCCGTCGATGCGATTCGCCACCGACGGAAAGTCGACGACCGGCGCCGCCTTCAGGCGCTCGATGTCGCGGGCGAGCGCACGGCGAATGGGAGCGAACTGCGGCCGGTCGGTGCGCGAAAGCCGCGACTCGGCGAGCTGCAGCGCGAGGAGCGCCGCGCGCACGTTACGCGCGAGCTGCAGCTGCTGCGACGCGATGGCGAGCACCTGCTCGATCTCCGCCAGCTGCCATTCGTCGCGGTTGCGCGAGAGCTCCTGGTAGAGCGCCTCGAGCGCGAGCTGCTGGCTTTGCGATTCGGCGAGGCGGCCCTCCAGCTGCGACACCTTCGCCTGCGCCTCGCGCAGCGCCTCCTGCGCCTGGCGCGACAATGTGCGCGCCTCGCGCGAATCGGATTCGATCTCGCGCAGGCGGCGCGCGAGCTCTTCCTGCGTGGCGTCGATGCGGTTGCGCGAGTCGAGCCAGGCGAGCGCCGCGAGCCCCGCGGCGAGGAGCACGGCGATCAGTACGAGGAGCGGCGGCCGCGCCGGCGCCGAAGGCGGCGCGGCGCGGACTTCAGGTTCGGCCATCAAAATATGCTACCAGCCGCTCGACGAGCTCGTCGTCGCCGGGCCCTGACACCAGCACCTCCGGCACGCCGTGGTTTCGCGCGTGGCTCGCGATGCGCGGATGCGGCACGAAGAGCGGCGTGCCGGCGAGCTGGCCGCGGCCCTCGCTGCCCGTCATGGCGAGAAAATTGTCCAGCCCTTCCGCGGACGACACGGTCACCGCGTGTATCCGGCCGCGTTGCCAGTCGGCGATCAGCGGCGCCTCGTCGGCCACTGGGCGTACGCGTCGGTAGCACTCCGCGTAGTCCACCGTCGCGCCGCGTGCGGCGAGCATGTTGCCCAGAAGCGCCCGGCCGCCTTCTCCGCGCACGACGAGCACCCGCTTGCCGGTTACGTCGGCGAGCTCGGGCGCCGCCAGCAGCGCTTCGCTGTCGGCACCGCTTTGCGGAGCGATCACGCTGCCCACCCCGTGGCGCTCCAGCTCGCGACGCGTGCCGGCACCGATGGCGGCGGCGGCAACGCCGGAAGGCCATTGCGGCAAGGCGCGCAGGGCGACCCGCACGGCGCTCGGGCTGACGAAGACCGCCAGCTGGAACTCCGCCACCCGCTGCAGGACCTCCGGCGGCGGCAACTCCTCGATGGCGATGGCGGGAAAGAGCACCGGCCGTCCGCCGCGGCGCGCGATCGCGCCGGCGAGCGAATCCGCCAGCTCGCGCGGACGCGTGATCACCACGCCACGACCGGCCAAGCTCATTTCAGCTGCGCGAGGATCGCTTCGGCGCCTTGTTCCTGCAGGGCCCGCGCCGCCGCGGCGCCCACCGCTTCGGCGTCCGTGCCTTGGGATTGGGCGCGCAGGATGCGGCGTCCATCCGGCGAGGCGACGAGCGCCTCGAGCTTGAGCGTGCCGCCCTCCATCACTGCATAGGCGCCGAGCGGGATGGTGCAGCTGCCGCCCAGCGCGCGGCTCACTGCGCGTTCGGCGCGCACGCATGCAGCGGTATCCGGGTCGGCAAGCAGACGCAGCCGCTCCTGCACGTCGTCGCGCTCCGCGAGGCACTCGATGCCGAGCGCGCCCTGGCCGGGCGCGGGAAGGCTCTCTTCGATGGGAAGGCGGGAGCGAATGCGCGCCGCCAGGCCGAGCCGCACCAATCCGGCCACCGCGAGCACGATGGCGTCGTACTCGCCGCGGTCGAGCTTCGAGAGGCGGGTCTCCACGTTGCCGCGCAGAAGCTTGATCTCGAACGACGGATAACGTTCGCTGATCTGCGCCGCGCGCCGCAGGCTCGAGGTACCGACCGTCGCGCCGGGCGGCATGGCGGCGAATGATGCATAGCGGCTGGACACGAACGCATCGCGCGGATCCTCGCGCGAGGTGATGGCCGCGAGCAGGAAGCCGGGCGGCAGGTCGGCCGGCACGTCCTTCATCGAATGCACGGCGAGATCGGCCTTGCCGGCCGCGATGGCGTTCTCGAGCTCCTTCACGAAGAGGCCCTTGCCGCCCACCTTCTCGAGGCTGCGGTCGAGCACTTCGTCGCCCCGCGTGCTCATCGGCAGCAGCTCGACTTCCAGCCCCGCGTGCAGCGCTTCCAGCCGCTCCTTCACGTGCTCCGCCTGCCAGAGCGCGAGGCGGCTCTTGCGCGTGGCGATCACCAGCTTCTTCACGGCCTTTCCGCCACGATCTCGCGCACCGCGGGCCATTGCCGGCGGCTCACCGGCAGGCGCTCGGCGAGGCTGTCGATCACGACCTGCCAGTGCGCTTCCTCGTCGGCGGTGCCGCTGCGCTCGAAGCCGCGGATCGCCGCGCGCGCGACCAGGCAGTTGCGGTGAATGCGAATGAACGGGTGCGTCGCCTCGGGCGCGCAGAACTCCTTCTCGAGCGCGACGAGCGACTCCTCGATGAGGTGCTCGCGCTCCTTCGTGCGCACGGTCACGTACTTCTGCTCGGCGCGAAGGAAAAGGATATCGCGTACCGGCACGAGCACGATGCGGTGGCGCTCGGCGACCGACAGGTACTCGCGCGGGCCGCCGGCCGCGCGCGCGAGCTGCTCGCGGCGCGGGGCGCCGGCGCTCGCCGCTTTTCTCAGCGCCGCCGCGAGGCGCGTGGCGCGCACCGGCTTCAGCAGGTAGTCGAGCGCGTTCAGCTCGAAAGCCTCGAGCGCGTGCTTGTCGTGCGCCGTCACGAACACGACCGCGGGCCCCTGCTCGAGGCCCGCGAGATGGCGCGCGAGCTCGATGCCGTCCATTCCCGGCATGCGGATGTCGAGCAGCAGGACCTGCGCGCCGCTCGCCGGCAGGCGCTCGAGCGCCTCGATCCCGTTCTTCGCCTCGCCCGCCACCACATTAGGGACTTCGGCGCCGATGTCCGCGAGCAGCTCCTTCAGCCGCTCGCGCGCGGGCTCCTCGTCGTCAGCGATGAACACCTTAATCATGAGCGCCGGTAGGGTATTTCAATATCGACACGATATCGACCATGGGCCGTTTGCGTAGCGATACTCGCCTCGGCATCGAAGAAGAGCGCCAGGCGCTCGCGGATGTTGTCGAGCGCCATGCGGTTGCCGGCGCGCTGGTTGCCGGCCTCCAGATGCGGGTTCTCGATCGTCGCGTGCACGCGCTCGCCGCGCCGCTCGATGCGCACCAGCACCTCGCCCGGCCCGGTGCCCGGCTCGACGCCGTGGTACACCGCGTTCTCGAGCAGCGGCTGCAGCACCATCGGCGGCAGCAGCGCGTCCGATGGCGCGGCGTCGAGCTCCCAGCTGATGCGCAGGCGCTCGCCGAGCCGCAGCTGCTCGATGTCGGCGTAGCGCTCGAGGAGCTCGAGCTCCTCCTCCAGCCGGACGAAATGGCGCGCATCGGCCATCAGCGTACGGAAGAGGTCCGACAGGTCTTCGAGGGCGCGCTCGGCGCGCTTCGGATCGCGGCGGATGAGCGACAGCACGGCGTTCAGGCTGTTGAAGAGAAAGTGCGGCCGGATGCGCGCCTGCAAGGCCTGCAGGCGTGCCTCCGCGAGCGCCGGAGAGAAGGCTTTGGTGTGCAGGCGGAAATACGCGAGCAGGAACACGGCGGCGAGCGCGGTCAGGACCAGGGTGCGCGCGGTGCCCGGCACCGGCACCGTGGCGATCGCCACCACGGCGCGGTGATACAGCCACGCGATCGCCACGGCGAGCGCGACCGCCGTTGCCCAGCCGCTCCACAGGGCGAGCCGAGTCAGAACCCGCGAGGCGAGAAAGAAGGCGAGCAATTCGACGAAGAGTAGCGGCTCGAGGAACGCCGCGGCTTGCACGAATCGCTCCAGACCCTGCGCCAGATTGGGCGCGGCGAACAGCGTGCCGAAGATTGCGAGGCCGTTCACGGCGAGCAGCACGCGCGCCATGACGGCGACGTTGCGGAAATCCGGCAAAAGGTCCGGATAGGCGCTTTGCCTTATACTCGGCACGGTTACGAATCGTTCTTAAACTGCATTCAAAGTTCATTGTGCGAGCATGGCCCGTAAGCCGCAACTTTGGTCGGGGCGCTTCAGGGAGCCCGTCGATGAGCGCGTCAAGCGCTTCAGCGCGTCGGTCGATTTCGATCGCCGGCTCGCGCGGCAGGACATCGCCGGCTCGCTCGCCCATGCCCGCATGCTCGCCGCGGCCGGCATCATCGCGAAGCGCGATCTTACGGCGATCGAGCGCGGGCTCGCCCGCATCCGCCGCGAGATCGAGGACGGCCGCTTCGAGTGGTCGCTCGACGCCGAGGACGTCCATCTCAACATAGAGCGGCGCCTCACCGCGCTCGTCGGCGAAGCCGGCAAGCGCCTTCACACCGCGCGCTCGCGCAACGACCAGGTGGCGACCGACCTGCGCCTCTGGCTGCGCGAGGAGGTCGACGAGGTCGACAAGCTGCTCGTCGGGCTGATCGGCGCCCTCATCGCGCAGGCGCAGAAGCACGCCGGCCTCGTGATGCCGGGGTTCACCCATCTGCAGGTGGCGCAGCCCGTGACCTTCGGCCATCACCTGCTGGCGTATGTCGCCATGCTCGAGCGCGACCGCGAGCGCATGGCCGAGGTCAGAAAAAGAATCAATCGACTTCCGCTCGGCGCCGCGGCGCTGGCCGGCACCAGCTTTCCCATCCAGCGCGAGCGCGTGGCGCGCGAGCTCGGCTTCGAGGGCGTGTGCGAGAACTCGCTCGACGCGGTGTCGGACCGCGACTTCGCGATCGAGTTCTGCGGCGCCGCGGCGCTCGCGATGATGCACCTCTCGCGTCTCTCGGAGGAGATCGTGCTCTGGTCGA
>DATMIG010000032.1:0-7464 GCA_035554335.1 Burkholderiales bacterium | reverse complement strand
TCGCAGATCACGTAGCAGTAGTCGGCGACGGTGAGCGCCTCCTTCACGTCGTAGGTGACGACGATGGAGGTGAGGCCGAGCGCCTCGTTCAGCTCGCGGATGAGGTGCACGATGTGGTTGAGCGAGATGGGATCGAGTCCGGCGAAGGGCTCGTCGTACATCATCAGGCTCGGATCGGTGGCGATGGCGCGCGCCAGCGCCACGCGGCGCGTCATGCCGCCCGAGAGGTCGTTCGGCATCATCTCGCGCGCGCCGCGCAGGCCCACCGCGTGCAGTTTCATGAGCACCATGCGCCGCACGATCTCCTCCGGCGGCTTGAAGTTCTCGCGGATCGGGAAGGCGACGTTCTCGAACACATTCGAGTCGGTGAACAGACCCGCGTTCTGGAACATCATGCCGATCTCGAGGCGCAGGCGATACAGCTCCTCGGTGCTCAGCTGATGGACATCGGTGCCGGCCACCTTGACGCTGCCCTTGCTCGGCCGCAGCTGCCCGCCGATCAGCTTCAGCAGCGTCGACTTGCCGCAGCCGCTCGCGCCCAGGATGGCGACCACCTGGCCGCGCGGAATCTTGAGCGACAGGCCGCGGAAGATCTCGAGATCGCCATAGGAAAAATGCAGGTCGGAAATCTCGATCGCGTTCTCCATGGGCGAGAATTCTAACCGTGGACTCGCACCCGTACTCCCGGCTGACGCCGGATCTCGTGCTGGACGCCGTGGCGGCCGCCGACCTGCGGCCCGACGGGCGCCTGCTCAGCCTGAACAGCTACGAGAATCGCGTGTACCAGGTCTGGCTCGAGGACAACACGGTGGTCGTGGCGAAGTTCTACCGGCCCGGGCGCTGGACCGACGCGCAGATCGACGAGGAGCACGCCTTCGCGCACGAACTCGCCGGGCGGGAGATCCCGATCGTCGCGCCGACGCAATCGCTGCGCTTCGCCGACTTCCGCGTCGCCATTTATCCGCGCCGCGGTGGCCGCACGCCGGAGCTCGGCGACAGCAAGACGCTGGAATGGATCGGCCGCTTCATCGGCCGCATCCACGCCGTCGGTGCCATCAAGCCGTTTCGCCACCGGGAGGCGCTGACGCCGAAAACGTTCGGCCACGATGCGCGCGCCTCTCTCCTCGCCGGCCGCTTCATTCCCGCCGACCTGCTCGACGCCTGGAAGGCAGTGACGCAGCAGGCGCTGGCCGGTGTGGACCGTTGTTTCCAGGTCGGTTATGACGCCATCCGACTCCATGGCGACTGCCACGTCGGCAACATCCTCTGGACCGAGGAGGGTCCGCATTTCGTCGATCTCGACGACGCGCGCATGGGGCCCGCACTGCAGGACCTCTGGATGCTGCTATCGGGCGACCGGGCGTCGATGAACCAGCAGCTGCACCATGTGCTCGCCGGGTATGAAGAGTTCGCGGACTTCGACCGCCGGCAATTGCATATGCTGGAGGCGCTGCGCACGCTGCGCCTCATGCATTACTCGGCGTGGATCGCGCGGCGCTGGGACGATCCGGCGTTTCCGGCCGCGTTCCCGTGGTTCAACACGCAGCGCTACTGGCAGGACCGGATTCTCGAGCTGCGCGAGCAGATCTCGCTCATGGAAGAGGAGCCGCTGCATCCTGCCTGAGGAACTCGGACCCGCGGTGGTGTTCGTGAACGTGCTGCTCGAGCGGCTGGGCGTGCCGATTCCCGCCATGCCGGCGATGATCGTCGGCGGCGCGGCGGCCGCGGAAGGCGAATACTCGCTGGCGCTCGTCTTCACGCTCGCCGTCGTCGCCTCGCTGCTCGGCGACGCGGCCTGGTATGC
The DNA here is from genome assembly GCA_035554335.1 of Burkholderiales bacterium. Lineage (GTDB taxonomy): Bacteria > Pseudomonadota > Gammaproteobacteria > Burkholderiales > SG8-39 > SCGC-AG-212-J23. The sequence continues at coordinate 5,660 of DATMIG010000032.1, read as the reverse complement.
GCTCGGCCGCGCCTACGGCATGCGCGTGCTGCGCCTTCTCTGCAGCATCTCGCTTTCCGCCGACTCCTGCGTGCGGCAGACGTCGTCGCACTTCGAGCGCTGGGGCGATTGGACGGTGTTCCTCGGCAAGTTCATTCCGGGCGCCGGCAGCGTGGCGCCGCCGCTCGCCGGCGTGATGCGCATGGACGTCGGGCGCTTCGTCATCCTGACGCTGGCCGGGTCCGCGCTCTGGGTGGGCGTCTCGGTCGCGCTCGGCGTGCTCTTCGCGCGGCAGGTGACCGAGCTGCTGGCGCAGCTCGAGGACTGGGGCGGGATCGCGCTGCTCGTGGTCGGCGCGCTCGTCGCCGCGTACATCGCGCTCAAGTGGTGGGAGCGACAGCGCTTCTACAAGACGGTACGCATGGCGCGCATCACGGTGGAGGAGCTCCGCTCCCTCATGCAGGGCGAGCCGGCGCCGCTGGTGGTCGATCTGCGCGGGCCGGCCGAGCGGCTGAGCGACGCCCGTGCGATCCCCGGCGCGCACGCCATCAGCCTCGCGGAAATCGAGCGGCGCATGGCCGATTTCCCGAAGGACCGCGAGATCGTCTTCTATTGCAACTGCCCGAACGAAGCCTCGGCCGCGATGGCGGCGAAGGCGCTGCGCGACCTCGGCTATGCGCGGGTCAGGCCGCTGCTCGGCGGCCTCGACGCCTGGATCGAGGCCGGCTACGACATCGAGCGACGCCCCTAGGGGCCGGTCGCTGGCGATGCGCGCCCTCGTACCCGATGGTCATTCCTGCATGTACTTGGCGAGGTCGGGCGTGGCGAGCGAGCGATCGAGGTAGCCGAAGCTGCCGCCCTCCTTCACTTCGCGCGCGGCATCGACCAGCCCCGTCATCGCCGCGCGGTAAAGCGAAGTCGCGAGGCTGATGCGGCGCACGCCGGCCTTCTCGAGCTGCGCCACGCTGAACGACTTGCCCTTGATGCCGGCCATGAAGTTCACCGGCTTCGTGACCGCCCTGCAGACTTTCTCGACCGCAGCCAGGTCCGGCAGCCCGGGCGCCATCAGCACATCTGCACCCGCCTCGGCGAATGCCTGCAGCCGCCTGATCGTATCGGCGAGATCCGGATTGCCGCGCAGGAAGTTCTCGCTGCGCGCGGTCAGCATGAACGGAAAGCCGACCTGGCGCGCGGCCTGCGCCGCGGCCCGCACGCGCTCCACCGCGAAGGCGAAGTCATAGAGCGGCTTCTCCTTGTCGCCGGTCGCATCCTCGACCGAGCAGCCGACCAGTCCCGCCTCGGCGGCGAGGCGCACGGTTTCCGCCACCACGGCGGGCGCGTCGCCGAAGCCCTTTTCGAGATCCGCGGACACCGGCAGGTCGGTCGCCGCGACGATGATGCGCACCTGCGCGAGCGCCTCGTCGCGCGTGATGCGGCCGTCGCGCCGGCCGAGCACGCCGGCGGCCGCGCCGCTCGACGTGGCGAGCGCCTGGTAGCCGAGGCCGGCGAGGATGCGCGCCGAGCCGCCGTCCCACGGGTTGGGAATGACGAACGCGCCGGGACCTTCGTGCAGCTTTCTGAAGCGGGCGGCCTTAGCGGCCTGATTTGTGTTCAAGCGACCCTCCAGTGAGGCGCCAGATTACGTTGCCCACGTCATCCGCCACAAGCAGCGCGCCGCGCTTGTCGAGAGCGACGCCGACGGGGCGCCCGCGCGCCTCGCCTTTGTCGTTGATGAAACCGCCCAGCACCTCCACCGGCTGGCCGGAGGGACGGCCGTTGGCAAAAGGAATGAACACCACGTCGTAACCGCTCAGCGGGCGCCGGTTCCACGAGCCATGCTGGCCGACGAAAGCGCCGCCGCCGGCAAATGCGAGGCCGAGCGCGGCGACGTGGTTGCCGAGCGCATAGTCCGGCTTGATCGCCTTCGCGACCAGATCGGGGCGCTGCGGCTCGACGCGCGAATCGACGTGCGGGCCGTAGTAGCTGTACGGCCAGCCGTAGAACCCGCCGTCTTTCACGGAAGTGAGGTAATCGGGCACGAGATCGCTGCCGAGCTCGTCGCGTTCGTTGGCCACGGTCCAGAGCGCGCCGCTCGTCGGCTCCCATCCCATGCCGTTGGGGTTGCGCAGGCCGGTGGCGAAGAGCCGCTTCTGCCCCGCATTGGGTCCCGCGGCGAGATCGATTTCCCAGATTGCGGCGCGCCCTTCCTCCGCCTCGATGCCGTTCTCGGCTACGTTGCTGTTCGAGCCGACCGTGGCGTAGAGCTTCTTGCCGTCGCGGCTGGCGAGAATGTTCTTCGTCCAGTGGTGGTTGCGCGGCCCGGCGGGGAGGTCCGTGACCTTCACGCCCGCGGCGCTGATGCGCGTCGTGCCGGGCTGGTAGGGGAAGCGAAGGACGGCGTCGGTATTGGCGACGTACAGGTCGTTGCCGACGAGCGCCATGCCGAACGGAGAGTTCAGTCCCTGCAGAAAAACCGTGCGCATCTCGGCCACGCCGTCGCCGTCCGCGTCGCGCAGCAGCGTGATGCGATTCGCGCTCGGCACCGCGGCACCGACGTTCTTCATCACGCGCTTCATGAAGAAGCCCTTCACGCCCTTGCCTTCCTCGGGCCGCTCGGGCGCGTTGGTCTCGGCCACCAGCACGTCGCCGTTCGGCAGCACGTAGATCCAGCGCGGATGGTCGAGCCCGCTCGCGAAGGCATTGACGCGCATGCCGAGCGCCGCCTTCGGCGTCTCGCCGGCCGCCCAGCCTTTCGCCGCGGCGGTGTGCACCGTAGGGATCAGGCGACGATCCGGCGCCGGCAGCGCCGGATCGGGACCTTTGTCGGCCGCCGGCGGCAGCTGCGACATCTCCGTGCAGCCGGCGAGCGCGAGGATGAAGAGCAGCGCTCTCACGACGAATAAACGCCGCTCGCGCGGCGTTTATTCCTAGGTCGCCTCAGCTTGCTATGGCCAAGCGGTTCTCGACGCGCTCGACGCCCGACACGTACCAGGCGTCCATCTCCGCGCGCCGCTTCTGCTCCTCGCTCGGCACGCTGCCTTCAAGGGTCACCACCCAGTCGCGGCAGGTCGGGCGGATCTGCGCGGCGTCGACCGCCGGATCGGCCTCGAGCACGATGCGCAGCGCCTCGGCCACCTCTTCGTCCGTCTCCTCGTAGCTCGGCTTGACGTCGAGCGCGTTGATGACGTCGCAGCGGCCGGGCGTCCACCAGGCGAGCACGCCGGCGAAGAGGCGGTGCGGCACGCTGATGACGTGCCCTTCGAGCGATATGACGCCGTTTTCGACCGAGATCTCGATCTCGCCGACGGAATCGCCGTTGCCCTCGCGCAGCACTTCGGTGCGCTCGTTCGTGTACGACCGGATGGTGCAGTTGCGGAACTCGGCGGCCTCGAGCAGCACGCGGGCGAGGGAGTCCCGGATCGCGCCGTCGCCGCGGCGCTCGCCCGGCGCGACGCGCAGGCGGTCGACCACGCCGCGCACGTCGGAGACGGACGCCGCGAGCTCGATCGCCAGCTTCTTCGCGGCGATGTCGCCAACCTCGCCTTCGAGGACGGCGACGCCGTCGGCATTACTGATGTGGATTGGAAAGCGGTGGACGTTGATGCGCCGCTCGCGCTCGAGCAGGCCGTGGATCTGCCGGGTGATCGTTTCCCTCGGGTTCATTCAGGCTCCTTTCCCGACCCGCCGCCGCAAGGTTTATGCCCTCGTTACTCTGCTCGGATGTTGTTGTCCTTTACTACCTTGCCCCAACGTTCCGCTGCGTCGGCGAGGAACTTGCCGGTGGCCTCCGGGCTGAGCGCCTGCACGTCCATGCCGAGGGTTTCGGTCAAGGTCTTGTTGACATCGGGCAGCTTGATCGCCTTGTTGAGCTCGGCGACCAGCTTGTCGATGATCGGCTTGGGGGTGCCGGCCGGCGCGAGGATGCCCCAGAAGGCGTAGGCCGGCTCCCACTTGTAGCCTAGCTCGCCGAGCGTCGGCACGTCCGGCATGGTGTGCGAGCGCTTCTCGCTGGTGAGCACCAGGGCGCGCATCTTGCCGCCGCGTACGTGCTGCGCCTGCGCCGCGGTGGAGGCCATGGCGAAATCCACCTGGCCGCCCATCACGTCGGTGGAGAGCGGCCCGCCGCCCTTGTACGGCACCGCCACCAGATGGATGCCCGCCGCCTGGTTCATGAGGATCGACGCGAGGTGGCCGAGCGAGCCGTTGCCGACGTTGCCGATGCTGAGCTTGTCCGGATTCGCCTTGGCGGCCGCCACCACATCGGCGAAGCTCTTGTACGGCTTGCCGGCGCCCGTCGTCACCGCCATCGGCGCCGTGCCGACCAGCATCACCGGCGCGAAATCCTTGATCGGGTCGAACGGCAGCTTCGGGTTCAGCGCCTTGTGCACGACGTGCGTGTCGAAGATGAACACGAACGTGTAGCCGTCGGGCGCGCTCTTCGCCACGTATTCCGTGCCGATGATGCCGGAGGCGCCGGTGCGGTTCTCGACGATGAACTGCTGCTTGAGCGAGTCGCTGAGCTTGGCGGCGAGGAGGCGCGCCAGCGGATCGACCGAGCCGCCGGGCGGATACGGCGACACGAACTTGACCACCCGGGTCGGCCACTCTTGCCCAAAGGCGGGCAGCGCGGCGAACAGCAGCCCCAGAAACAGGGACAGACCACGTTTAGAAAGCAACATTCCTCCCTCCCTTTAGTTTGAGCATCTCGCGCGCGTCGTTCGGCGTCGCCACGGCAAGGCCGAGCTCCTCGAGGATGCGACGCGCTTTCGTCACCTGATCGGCATTGGTCTTGGCAAGCGCGCCGCGCCCGATCCACAGGCTGTCCTCCAGGCCGACGCGCACGTTGCCGCCCATCACCGCGGCCTGCGCGGCAATGCGCATCTGCGCGCTCCCGGCGCCGAGCACCGACCAGTGATAGGTGTCACCGAACAGCCGATCCGCCGTGCGCTTCATGTGGATCACGTCCTCCGGATGGTTGCCGATGCCGCCGCGGATGCCGAACACCGACTGGATGAAGAGCGGTGGTCTGACGAGGCCGCGGTCGAGAAAGTGCGCCGCCGTGTAGAGGTGGCCGATGTCGTAGCACTCGATCTCGAAGCGCGTGTCGTTGTTGCGGCAACTGGTCAGGATGTAGGCGATGTCCTTGAAGGTGTTCTTGAAGATGCGCTCGTCCGAGCCGGCGAGGTAGGGCTGCTCCCAGTCGTGCTTGAACTCCTTGTAGCGGCCGAGCATCTCGTAGAGGCCGAAGTTCATCGAGCCCATGTTGAGCGAGGCGACCTCGGGCTTGAGCTGCAGCGCCGGCTGCAGCCGCTCCTCGATCGACATGGTCGGCGCACCGCCGGTGGTGAAGTTGAGCACCACGTCGCTCGCCGCCTTGATCTGGGTCGCGAACTGGCGGAAGAGCGCCGGATCCTGCGTGGGCCGGCCGTCCTTCGGGTCGCGCGCGTGCAGGTGCACGATCGCCGCGCCGGCCTTCGCCGCCTCGATCGCCGCCTGCGCGATCTCGTCCGGGGTGATCGGCAGGTGCGGCGACATGCTCGGCGTGTGGATCGAGCCGGTGACGGCGCACGTGATGATGACTTTGCCTTGCGCTGCGGCCATTCCTCCTCCTAAGAAGAAACTAAACCAGGTAACGGACGTCGGCGTCGACCGCCAGGGCCTGGCCGGTGATCTTCGCGCCG
>DATMIG010000031.1:0-3731 GCA_035554335.1 Burkholderiales bacterium | reverse complement strand
CGTCCTCACCGGTTCGGTTGACAACATCGTGCGCCCAATCCTCATCAAGCGCGGCGCCGACTTGCCGCTGCTTCTCATCTTCGTCGGAGTGGTGGGCGGGCTGGTCGGGTTCGGGCTGGTCGGCATCTTCGTCGGGCCCGTGATCCTGGCCGTCAGCTACACGCTGCTGAGGGCGTGGCTGGGCCTCGAGTCATAACCGTTCCTGCAGGAACTGCAGCACCGCCACCTCGTCGCGGCGCAGCGCGGCGCCGCGCCGTTGCCGCGCCTTGCGGCCGGCGGGCGTCTCGGGAACCGTCTCGCCCATCCGGTACGCGTCGATGAGCGCCGGGTGGACGTAGTACTTGCGGCACACCGCGCGCGTGTTGCCCAGGCGCTCGGCCACCGCGTCGATCGCGGCGATGATGTTGCGCTCGGTCTCGCGCCGGCTCGCCGACTCGCGGCGGCGGCGCAGCTCCACCGCCGCGAGCATGGTGCCGCCCCAGGTGCGGAAATCCTTCGCGCTGATGTCGTGCCCGGCGATCTCGCGCAGGTATTCGTTGACGTCGTCCGAGGAGACGAGATGGCGCCGGCCGCTCTTGTCGCGGTACTGGAAGAGCTCCTCGCCCGGCAGGCTCTTGCAGCGCTGGATGATGCGCGCGAGGCGCGGGTCGGCCACCGCGATGCTGTGCTCGACGCCGCTCTTGCCGCGAAAGCTGAAGCGCAGCATGGAGCCGTCGATCGTCAGGTGGCGGCGACGCAGCGTGGTCAGGCCATAGGAGCGGTTCTCGCGCACGTATTCGTCGTTGCCGACGCGAATCAGCGTGCGGTCGAGCAGGCGCACGACGGCGGCAAGCAGCTGCCGCCGGCTGAGGTCATCCGCGCGCAGATCGCGCTCGATGCGCTCGCGCAGGCGCGGCAGCACTTCGCTGAACTCCAGCATGCGCTTGAACTTCGAGCGGTCGCGCGCCGCTCGGTATTGCGGGTGGTAGCGGTATTGCTTGCGGCCGCGCGCGTCGCGCGCGGTAGCCTGGATATGGCCGTCGGCATCCGGGCAGATCCACACGTCGGTCCACGCCGGCGGAATGGCGAGGCTGTTCAGCCGTTTGGTGACGTCGTGGTCCGTGATGCGCCGGCCGCCCGGATGAAAATAGACCCAGCCCTTCCCCGAGCGCTGGCGGCGAATGCCGTCGACCCCGTCGGTGACGTAGCGCAGCCCCGCGCTCCGCGCACTCGTCCGATAGTGCGCGGCGCTCTTCAATCGGCGGTCAGCCCCGCTTCACGGATGAGCGGCACCCAGCGGGCGAGATCGCGCGCGAGCACGTCCTCCGTTTCCCGGCCGCCGACGTGGATCGGCTGCACGCCGCGTTTCTGCAGCGCGGCCCTGACTTCGGCGGACGCGGCGACCTGGTCGAACGCCTGGCGAAGGCGCGCCAGGACCGGCGCCGGCGTGCGCGCCGGGGCGAAGTAGCCGGCCCAGGTGTCCCAGACGAAATCGACCACGCCCGTTTCCCGCACCGTGGGCACGCCCGGGTGGTACGGCAGGCGGGCGGCCGGCGACACCGCGATCGCGCGCACGCGGCCGGCCTCGACATGGCCGCGCGCGGTGGATGCGGCATCGAAGAAGACATCGACGCGCCCCGGGATCAGGTCCTGGTACACCGCCTGCGCGCCCTTGTACGGCACGTGCGTGACGCTCACGCCGGCGATCTTCCAAAGCAGCGCGGCGGCGATGTGCTGACCGGTGCCGTTGCCGGCCGAGGCGTAGGTGAGCTTTCCGGGATTCGCGCGCGCGTACTCGACGATCTCGCGCAGGCCGGGCTGCGGAAGATCGTTGCGCGCGACGAGCGTGTAGCCGAAGGCGGCGGCGAGGCCGAGCGGAGCGAAGTCGCCCTTCGGGTCGTAAGGGAGGTTGCGATACAGACCGGCGCTCAGCACCAGATTGGCGGACGCGCCGAGGAGCAGCGTATAGCCGTCCGGCTCTGCTTTCGCCACGGCGTCGGTGCCGATCAGCGTGCCGCCACCCGGCCGGTTCTCGACCACCACCGGCTGCCCGAGCTGCGCCGCGAACGGCTCGGCCAGCGTGCGCGCGACGGTGTCGAAGCCGCCGCCCGGCGGCTGCGGCACGATGACGCGCAGCGGCTTGGCGGGAAAAGTCTGGGCCGCCGCCGAAGCGGCGACGACGAGCAGCGCGAGGAAACCCATCAATCGCATCGGTAGAACGCCTCCCTCTGTTGCCGGCTGATCGCCGCCACGTCGTCGGCATCCGAAATCCGCGGCTGCAGCTCGCCGAGCCGGCGCTCGAGCCGCGCGGTCTTGCGGTCCTTGTCGAGCGCGACGAACTTCGCGCGCAGCTTCTTCACGTCGTCCTGGCGCTGCTCGATCTCGGCGCGCGCGATCTCGCGGCGCAGCTGGCGCTTCTCGCACTGTACCGGCTCGAGCTCCTTCGTGATCGACATGAACTCCTGCGCGGCGGGACTGAGCGCATGCGCGGGAGCGCACACGGCTCCCATCGCGAGCAGGACGAAGAGCGCCTTCACGGCCCACCCCTCGGTGCTCTTCTTCATGTAGCCGCTCCGGCCGACGGGTTCGTCCTGCAGTTTTAGGCCACCTTCATCTTCGCCTTGGGCTCGGGGTACGGATAGAGCATGTTGAGCGCGACCGACTGGCCGCTCGCCTGCACGATGCGCACGTGCTCGCGCTTCAGCTCGCGCGCGTGCCGCACGCCGCAGGAGTGGGCGATCATGTCGATCTCGCGGTTCATGTTCATCGCGTAGTTCGCCACGCGCAGGTATTTCTCCTCGACGACGAGCGCGCGCTGCAGGCGCTTGTTGTGCGTCGTGATGCCGGTCGGGCAGGTGTTCTGGTGGCAGCGCAGCGCCTGGATGCAGCCGAGCGCGAACATGAAGCCGCGCGCGGTATTGATGAAATCGGCGCCGACGCAGAGCGCCCACGCCGCCTTCGCGGAGGTGACGAGCTTGCCGGAGGCGACCACGCGCACGCGGCCGCGCAGCCCGGTTTCGATGAGCGAGTCCACCACGCGCGGCAGCGCTTCCTCGATGGAAAGCCCCATGTGGTCGGCGAGCGCCTGCGGCGCCGCGCCGGAGCCGCCTTCGCCGCCGTCGATGACCAGGAAGTCGGGCGCGAACTCGAGGCCGCGGCGGTGCACGATGTCGGCCATCTCGTTCATGAAGCGCCAGCCGCCGACCGCGGTCTTCACGCCGACCGGCCGCCCGGTGAGGTCGCGCATCCAGGCAATCTTCTCCAGCAATTCATTCATGCTGGAGATGTCGCGATGCCGGTTGGGACTGATCGAGTCGCGCCCCTCCGGGATGCCGCGGATGTGCGCGATCTCCGGCGTCACCTTGCGGCCGGGCAGCACGCCGCCCTTGCCCGGCTTCGCGCCCTGCGAGAGCTTGATCTCGAAGGCCTTCACCACGCGCGCCAGCTCCATCAGGCGCTCGGCGGAGAGATTGCCCTGCGCGTCGCGCACGCCGTACTTCGCCGTGCCGATCTGCATGATGACGTCGCAGCCGCCTTCCAGGTGGTACGGCGAGAGCCCGCCCTCGCCGGTGTCGAGCCAGCAGCCGGCGACCGCGGCGCCGCGCGAGAGCGAGCGCACCGCGGGCGCGGAGATCGCGCCGAAGCTCATGCCGCTCACGTTGACGATCGAGCGCGCCTCGAACGGCTCGCGCGCGTAGCCCTCGCCGAGCAGCAGCGACGGCGTGGGCAGCCGCTCCTCCTCGAGCACCGGG
>DATMIG010000030.1:0-13031 GCA_035554335.1 Burkholderiales bacterium | reverse complement strand
CTGCTGCTGACGTCCCCGATATTCGGCCGCGCGCAGGTCCCAGCGCCGCGTGGCGGCATCACGCCCGATCTGATCGGCACGGCATTGCCCGTGGAGGGCGCGCCGCTGGCGGTGCCCGGGCCGTACAAGGTGGCATCCGGCCCGGCGTTCGACTCACCGGGCCACGTCGTCTATCGTCCGGCCGACCTGGCCCCGTTTCCCAGCAAAGACACGCTGCCGGTCGTGGTCTGGGGCAACGGCGGCTGCGCCCTCGTCAGCACCCGTTACGCCGGCTTCCTCACGACCATCGCCTCGCACGGTTTCCTGGTCCTCGCCACAGCCGCGCCGCCCGGCACCAGCGGGCGCGCCACCCCCGACAGCTTGCGCGCGGCGCTGGACTGGGCCGAGGCGGAGAACACGCGCGCGGGCTCGCCGCTGAAGGGCAAGATCGCGCTCGATCGCATCGCGGTCATGGGGCAATCGTGCGGCGGGTTCATGGCGCTGGAGCTCGGCGCGGACCCTCGCGTCAACACCATCGGCGTCTTCAACTCGGGGGCGCAGGGAGACCCTGCCGGCACGGTAGCGAGGCTGCATGGCCCGGTCCTGCTCATCAACGGTCACGATCGCGACTTCCTGATGCCGTGGTCGCAGGCGACGTTCGACGCGATCCAGCAGCTGCCGGCCTTCTACGGCGCCCGACGCAACGCCGGGCATACGGCAACCGTCGATCATCCGGGCGGCGGCGAATGGGCGAACGTCGCCGCGAGCTGGGCGCGCTGGCAGCTGAAAGGGAGCAAGGATGCGGCCCGGATGTTCGTCGGCAAGGACTGCACCTTGTGCCGCGACCCGAACTGGATGACGAAGTCGAAAAACATCAAGCCCGAGTAGGTCGTAGTTCGTCATAATCGGCCGCATGCGGGATTACTGGCTCTCGAAGCTTTTCTTCGACCTGCAGCAACCTACGCTCGCGGCAGAGTTCCGCGCCAATCCGGAAAGCGTCATGTCCCGCTACAAGCTGGACCACCGGGTGAAGCGCGCCATCGCCGAGCACGATGCGCCGTTCCTCGCCGAGCGGACCAACGCGTATCTCCTGCGCTACTACTTCTTCGCGGTCGGCATGAAGGACGACGAGTTCGTGCGGAGGCTGAATGGCTAGCCTGGTCGGCGCCTTCGCCGCGAGCCACGGCCCGCTCATCGTGCGCGAGTGGGACAACGTGCCGCCCGAGCAGCAGAAGCGCATGGGCGACGCGTTCCGCGAGCTCGGCAGGCGCATCGCCGCCGCCAGGGTGGATGTCCTGATCGCGGTGTCGCCCGACCACTGGTCGAATTTTTTCCTCGATAACGTGCCCTCCATCTGCATCGGCGTCGGCGAAGTGAACGACGGTCCGCCCGAGCCGTGGATGAAGGCGTTCCCGCATCGCGAGATGCCGGGCCATGCGGGCCTTGGCATGCACATCGTCGAGACTGCGCTCGAGCAGGGCTTCGAGCCGTCCTTCTCGCATCGCCTGAAGATGGACCATGGCGTCTGCATCCCGCTGTGGCGCATGGAGCTCGCGAAGCTGCCGCGCGTCGTGCCGATCTTCCTGAACAGCATCGAGACGCCGATGCCCACGCTCAAGCGGTGCTACCAGTGGGGCGCGCTGCTGAGGAAAGCGATCGAGAGCTACAAGGAGCCGCTGCGCGTCGCCATCCTCGGCACCGGCGGCCTGTCGCACTCCATCGGCGAGAAGACGATGGGCGCCATCCACGAGGACTTCGACCACGAGACCATCCGCCGCTTCGGTGGCTCTCCTGACGACTTGATCGCTTTCCTGGGCGAGGGCCTGCCCACGCGCGGCAACGGCTCGGAGGAAGTGCGCAACTGGCTGGTCGCCCACGGCGCCGCCGGCGGCCGCGGCTTCGAGCTCGTCGACTACCTGCCAGCGCCGAAGGTCATCGTCGGCTGCGGCTTCGCCAGCTGGCGGATTAATTAGGGACGGACCCTAATTTAGAAATAATTGGGGTCTGTCCCTATTTTTCAGGGCATGCCGGATTGGATGCGCTCGAGCTCCGCGAGCGCTTCGTCGAGATCCTTCTGCAGCTCCATCGATAGCGCGCCGCGCTTTTCGATGCAGTCCCGCAGCGCCATTGGGAACGATTCATTCAAGGGATGGCGCTGGCGCAGCCACTCGGTCACGCGCTTCTCCACTTCATCGATCGTCACGTCGCCGAGGCCCGGGCAGCAGCTGCAGCCGCCGCCATGGCGCTCGACGATGCGCGTCCAGCGCCCGAGCAGCACGGCCGCCTGGATGGCATCGTTAAACGTGGTCTGTCCCTGTTTTATTCGGGGGTGATGTGCGCGAGCTTCGCCTGCTCGCCGTAGTTCTTCAGCTCGCTCTGGATGAATTTCTTGAATTCGGCCGGCGTTCCCGCGGCGGGAATGGAGCCGGTCTTGGCGATGCGGTCCTGCACGCCCGGATCCTGCATCGCCTTCCTCACCTCGGCGGCGAGCTTCTCCTGGATGTCCGTCGGCGTGCCGGCGGGCGCGAAGAGACCGAACCAGCCGCCGTCGTGGTGGTACTGGGGCACGCCCGCCTCCGCCATCGTCGGCACCTCGGGGAAGGACGGATGGCGCTTCTCGCCGGTGAAGGCGAGCGGGCGCACGCGGCCGCTCTTGTAGTGCGGCATCAGCGGCGGCGGCGACGCGAACACGACCTGCACCTCGCCCTGGGCAGCCGCGGCGGTCGCCGGGCCGCCGCCCTTGTACGGGATGTGGGTCATCTTGATGCCGGTCATGTTGTTGAACACCTCGGTGGCGAGGTGCCAGGTGTTGCCGATGCCCGGCGTGCTGTAGGCGAGCGGGTGCGTTTTCGCGTACTCGATCAGCTCCTTCAGGTTCTTCACCGGCAGCTTGTCGGTGACGGAGAACAGCAGGCCGCCGTTCGTCACCAGGTTCGTCACCGGCGCCAGGTCCTTCTCCGTGTCGTACGGCAGGCTCTTGTGCACGTACGGGTTGATGACGAAGCCCGACGAGTAGACGAGCACCGTGTAGCCGTCCGGCGGCGCCTTCGCCACGGTGGTGGCGCCGACGATGCCGTTGGCGCCGCCCTGGTTCTCGACCACGAACGGCTGTCCCATCTGCTGCTGGAGCTGCGCCGCGACGATACGCGCCACGGTGTCCGGGCCGCCGGTCTGCGCGCCGACGACGACCCTGACCGGCCGGTTCGGATAGTTCTGCGCCTGGGCCCAGGCCGTGCCCGCCGCCACTGCCATCAAAAAGGCTGCAAGACGCTTCATGTGGCTCTCCTCCTCGTTTCTTCCAGATAAGGTGCCGGTGTCCCCTTCGGAATGATGCCACTGGGATTCACCTTCTTCACCGACCAGTAGCCGATGACGTAATACCGCGGCTTGACCGTCGCCGCCACGCCGGGAAAGCGATAGAGCTCGCTCGTATAGCGGCTGAGGTTCGGAAAGTCCGCGATGCGCTGCCGGTTGCAGCGGAACACCGAGAAGTACGCCGGATCGAAGCGCACCAGCGTCGGAAAGAGCCGCCAGTCTGCTTCCGTGATCCGCTCGCCGAGCAGGAAGCGATTGCGCGCGAGCCGCGCCTCGATCTCGTCGAGAGCGGCGAAGAGCTTGTCGTAGGCGGCGTCGTACGCGTCCTGCGAGCGCGCGAAGCCGCAGCGATATACGCCGTTGTTGATGTTCTGGTAGACGAAGTCGTTCAGCCGGTCGATCTCGCCGCGCAGGTTCGGCGGGTAGTAGTCGGTGTCGTCGCCCGCGATGCCGCCGAACTCGCTGTTCAGCATGCGGATGATCTCGGACGATTCGTTGTTGACGATGCGGCGCGTCTTCTTGTCCCACAGCGTCGGCACCGTCACCTTGCCCGTGTAGCGCGGATTCGCCGCCTGGTACGCCTGGTAGAGGAAGCGAAAGCCGTTCACTCGATCGGGCGTGCAGTCGGGAAACCTGGAGTTGTCCTCGAACGTCCAGCCGTTCTCGCGAAGGCCGGGAATCGCGTGCGCGACGCTGATCGCGCGATCCAGCTTCTTCACCGCGAGGTAGATCAGCACGCGGTGCGCCCAGGGGCAGTTCCACGCCACGTACACGTGATAGCGCCCCGCCTCGGCCTTGTAGCCCGACGACCCGTCGGCGGTGATGCGATCGCGAAACGCGCTCTCGACCCGCTTGAATTCACCTGCCGAGCTCGTCTCCTGCGGAAGCTCCTCCTCGCGCCAGGCGCCCTCGATCAGGACGCCCATTTGGCAATGTTCTCCGCGGTGAGTGGAAGGTCGCGCACCCGCACGCCGAGCGCGTCGTGCAGCGCATTGGCGATGGCGCCCGCCGTCGGGCCCATGGTGCACTCTCCGGCGCCGAGCGATGGATGCGTGTTCTTGACGATGTGGCATTCGACCGTGGGCGCCTCGGAGAAGCGCAGGATCGGATAGTCCTCCCAGCCGAGCGCGCCCGGACGCCACGCCTCCTTCAGCGCCCAGCTCGTCGCCTGCACGCAGCCGCCTTCGATCTGGTTGGCGACGCCGTCCGGATTCACCGGCAAGCCGACATCGACCGCCGCGACGAGGCGTGTGACGCGCAGCTCGGCCTGCGTGGCGTCGACTTCGGCGACCACCGCACAGTACGCGCCGACGTTCTTGTAGCGGGCGTAGGCGACGCCGCGGCCTTTGCCTTCCGCCTTCTTGAACGGCCCGGCCTTCCGCACCGCTTCTTCCAGCACCGCGCGGCCGCGCGGGTCCTTCAAATGCCGCAGGCGGAACTCGATCGGATCGGCGCCCGCCGCGGCAGCGAGCTCGTCCATGAACGACTCGATGCCGAAGACGTTGGCGAACGCGCCGAGCGAGCGCAGCGAGGAGCCGTGCACCGGCGCCTCGCGCACGTAATGCTGGGTGATGCGGAAATCGGGAAACTCGTAGCCCGGCACGGCATTGCGTTGCGCGCCGCCGACCGGCAGCGGAGGATCGACGGCCGGCGCGCGCTCGAAGGGATTCTCGAGCTCACCCGCGGCGATCAGCACCGGCTTCTGCGAGCGCCCGGGGCGATGCGTGTGGCCGTTGCTCCAGAGATCGTGGCGCCAGGAGACGATGTTGCCGCCGGCATCCACGTCGGCTTCGAGCACCACCGCCATCGCCGGGCCGTACGGCTCCCAGGCGAATTCATCCTCGCGCGTCCACTGCAGCCGGATGGGACGTCCCCCCGCCAGCCTGGTGAGGATGGCGGCGTCCAGACCCACGTCATCCGCGCCGTTATGCCCATAGCAGCCGGCGCCTTCGCCGTGGTGCACGACGATGTTCTCCTCCGGCATGCGCAGGACCATCGAGATCTCCTGGCGCAGGCCGAACATGTGCTGCGTGTGCGACCACACCTCGAGCGTTTCGCCCTGCATGCGCGCGAGCGCGCACGACGGCGCGATCGACGCGTGCAGGACGAACGGCTTGTGGTACTCCGCCTTGAAGTGCTTCACGCCACGGGCCTTCGCTTCGGCGTTCACGGATTCCTTCTGCACCTTCGTCTCGGCCACGTGCGCTTTCAGCCACGCGTACACGTCACCCTCGATCTTCGGCCCCTCGCTCCACTGGGCCTTGGCGCGGATCTTCTTCGCGGCCTCGATCACCGCGTTCTCATCCGGCCCGATCACTGCGGCGAAGCTGCCGTCGCGCAGGATCTCCGTGCCGGCGGGCGCCGGCGGCAGCGAGACCAGCTTTCCATAGGGACGCGGCGGCCGCAGCATGCGAGCGTGCAGCATGCCGGGCAGCACCCGGTCGTGGACGTAGCTCGGTGCACCGGCGAACTTCGCCGGCAGGTCGACGCGCGCCACGTTTTGTCCCACCACCCTGTAGTCGGCGGGCGCCTTCTCCGGCGCCTGCGCCGGGATGTCCTTGCCCGCGACTTCGAGATCCCAGTAAGACTTCTTGCCGCTCTTGGCGAGCAGCGCGCGCAGCTCCGCGCACGCCTTGCGCAATCCCTTGCCGCCGTCCTGGATGGAAAGACTGCCGGAGGTCACGCCTTCGTCGGGCGAATAAGCGGTGCTGGCGGGCAGCACTCGAATCTTTTCCAGCGGAATGCCCAGCTCGTCGGCGGCGATCTGTCCAAGCGCGGTGGTGATGCCCTGCCCGAGCTCGACCTTGCCGGTGGCGATGGTCACCGTGCCGTCGGCCTCGAAATGCACGCGCTGCGTGAGGCGCTGCGCGTCCGAAAGCGGAAGCGGATGCTCGACGGGCTTATTCATGGGCAGCCTTCATGACGGCGCGAACGACGCGGTTGTGCGAGCCGCAGCGGCAGAGATGCTTGTCCAGCGCCTCGCGCACTTCTTTCTCACTGGGCTTCTTGTTGCGCTCCAGAAGGGCAGCGGCGGCGACCGCGATCCCGCTCATGCAGTAGCCGCACTGCGCCGCCTGCTCGGCGATGAGCGCGCGCTGCACCGGATGGAGATCGCCGTTGGCGCCGAGGCCTTCGATGGTGGTGATCTTCTTGCCCTCGGCGAACGACACCGGCATGTCGCACGACGCCATCGGCCGGCCGTCGACCAGCACGAAGCACGCGCCGCACTGGCCGCTGCCGCAGCCGAAGCGGCTGCCGACGAGGCCGAGCTCGTTGCGCAGCACATACAGCAGAGGCGTATCAGCTTTCGCGTCCACGGAGCGGACGCTGCCATTCACGGTGAGGTTCATTTCAGGCGCAGCAGACCCATTGCGTTGCCGAAGTAGATCTTACGCTTGTCGTTCTCCGAGAGGCCGAGCTCCTCGACCGAGCGGATGCCCTCGCGGATGAACATCGGCCCGCCCTCCGGATCGAACGGGCAGTCGCTCGCGAAGACGATCCTGTCGACGCCGAAGAACGCCAGGCCGCACGCGAGCGGCGCCGCGGCGCCGCCGAGCACGGTGTCGCCGTAGAACATCTTGAAGTACTCGATGGGCGGCTTGGAGAGGCGCTTCAGCACGTCGGCCTCCTCATTTCCTTCGCTGCGCGAGCCGAGCTGCGCCCAGAGCGTCTCGGCGCGGCCGGCAAAGTACGGAATCATGCCGCCGCAGTGGTGCGTGATGATGCGGATCTTCGGCAGCTTCTCGAGCAGGCCGGAGAACACCATGCGCGCCATTGCCACGCTCGTCTCGAACGGCCAGCCGAGCACCTGCCAGATCTCGTACTTCGACTTCGGCTCGCCGGCATAGTCGGCGCGCGAAGCCGGACGCGCCGGATGCATCCAGATCGGGCGGTCGTGATGATTGGTGATGCGCTCGAAGATCGGGAAGAACTCCGGGTCGTCGAGCGGCCTGCCGGCGACGTGGCTGATGATCTGGATGCCCTTCGCGCCGAGCTGGTTGATCGCGCGGTCCATCTCGTCGATCGCCGCGCGCGGATTGTTCATCGGCAGCGAAGCGACGAACGCCGGGAATTCCTTCGGGTACTTGCGCACCATCTCGGCCATGCCGTCGTTCGCGACGCGCGCGAACTCCGGCGAGCGAGACGCGTCGCCGAGCAGCTCCGGGCTCGGCAGGCCGAGCGTCAGCACCTGCTGCACGTCGGGAAACTTCTCGCGGAGCATCTGGATGCGGTGCTCGATGTCCCACAGCATGCGGATGCCGGACATCCGCTTCACCATGCCCAGCTCCTTCGAATGCTGCTTCACTAAGTCGAGGTACGCCTTAGGCAGGACGTGGTTGTAGATGTCGATCTTCATAGGCGGATTCTAGTCAACGAGGGGCGCCTCCCCGGCGTTGTTCCGCAAAGGGGGCGCGTAGAATGAATCACATGATGGAAGCACCCGAGCTCATCGAGGCGCCGCTCTCCAGAGAGGAGCTGGCCGTGCGGTACGAGAAGCTTTGCGAAGATCCTTGGATGGCGAAGATAGACGGCAAGATCGAGATCGATGTCTGGGGTCGCGTGATGATGACCCCGCCGCCGGCCTACAAGCACGGGTTGCTGCAGGGGCGTCTAATCGAGATTCTCGGCGCTCTGGGTGGGGGTCGAGTCGCCGGCGACACGCCCATCGCGACCTCCGCGGGACTGTTCGCCGCGGACGTCACTTGGGCGAGCGACGCATTCGTCCGGGCCCACGAACGGGACGTCGCGCCGCAGCAAGCGCCCGAACTGTGCATTGAAGTCGTGTCGCCCTCGAATTCCCGCGACGAACTCGACAAAAAACGCGACGCTTACCTCGCTTCCGGCGCACGGGAAGTCTGGATCGTGTATCCGAAGTCCAAGCGTTGCGAAATCTTTGGCCCGAACGGAAAGCTCGACGGATCCGCTTTTCCTCTAGACCTTAGCCAACTCTTCAAGTAACCATTCGGAATGAAAGCGTCCTTTATTCGCCGCTTCGGCGGCCCTGAAGTTTTGGAGTACGGCGAGCTGCCGGATCCGGTTCCGGCTGCCGGCGAAGTGGTGGTCGACATCCACGCGGCGAGCATCAATGCCGCCGACTGGAAGATGCGCGGCGGCTCGTATGGCAACTGGAAGATCGACATGCCGCACGTGCCGGGGCGCGATTTTTCCGGCGTGGTGGCGAAGGCGGCCGGCGACCTCAAGGTCGGCGAAGAGGTCTTCGGCGTGTGCCTCGTGCCGCAGGAGGGCGCGTATGCCGAGAAGATTGCAATCAGCCACCAGATCGTGACGCGCAAGCCGGCGAAGCTCACGCACGTGCAAACGGCGGCGATCGCGCTCACCGGACTGACGGCGCTGATTTCCATCGAGGACACGCTGAAGCTGAAGCGCGGCGAGACGATCCTCATCCAGGGCGGCGCCGGCGGCGTGGCGGGATTCGGCATCTCGCTCGCGAAGCACATCGGCGCGCGCGTCATCACCACCGCGAGCCCGTCGAACCACGACTATGTGCGCAAGCTCGGGGCGGATGAGGTGATCGACTATCGCTCGACCGACTTCACCAAGGTAGTGAAGAATGTGGATGCAGTCTTCGACACCGTCGGCGGCGAGGTCATGGAGCGCAGCTTCGCCGTGCTGAAACCCGGCGGCCGGCTGGCCAGCGTCGGCGGCGGCTTCGGCGTGCCGCCCTCGCCGCGCAGCGACGTCACTTCACTGCGGCCGAAGGTCGACCGCGACCGCCCTCACCTCGATCGCGTGGCGGAGCTCGTCACCAAAGGCATCGTGCCGCTCCCCGA
This sequence comes from Burkholderiales bacterium, assembly GCA_035554335.1. Taxonomy (GTDB): domain Bacteria; phylum Pseudomonadota; class Gammaproteobacteria; order Burkholderiales; family SG8-39; genus SCGC-AG-212-J23. The sequence continues at coordinate 3,945 of DATMIG010000030.1, read as the reverse complement.
GATCAACGAGTATCCGCTCGCCAAGGCGGCGGACGCTCATCGCGTGAGCGAAGCGCGCCACCTCCGGGGAAAGCTGGTTCTTCGCGTTCGCTGATTCGGGCAGTAATTAGCGCCCTGACCCCGAATTGCGAAGTGCCTCCCACACTCGCCGGGGCGTAGCGGGCATGTCGAGGTGCGTGACGCCGCGCGGGCGCAGCGCATCGAGGATCGCGTTCATCACCGCCGGCGGCGCGCCGACGCAGCCGGCCTCGCCGACGCCTTTCACGCCGAGCGGGTTGGTCTTCGCCGGCACGTCGATGAAGTCGAGCTCGTAGTGCGGCGGCAGGTCGCTCGCGCGCGGCATGGCGTAGTCCTGGAAGCTCGCGGAGAGCATCTGGCCGGACTCCGGGTCGAAGACGATGTTCTCCATCAGCGCCTGGCCGATGCCCTGCGCGAGCGCGCCCTCGATCTGGCCGTGGCAGATCATCGGGTTGATCACGCGGCCGACGTCGTCGACGACGACGTACTTGTCGATGAACACTTCGCCGGTGTCGGGGTCGACCTCGAGCTCGCACACGTGGCAGCCGTTCGGGAACGTCGGCGGCACGGCGGATGATCCGCTCGCGTCGAGGCCGGTGCCGAATTTGACGGTCGGGCCCACGGGCCGGAAGAACGCCTTCGCGACATCGGTCATCGGCAGCGAGCGATCGGTGCCGACGACGGTGAACTTCCCCTGCTTGAACTCGAGGTCCTTGGCCGACGCTTCCATGAGGTGGGCGGCCATGTCCTTCGCCTTTTCGACGATCGCGTCGGCGGCGCCTTTCAGCGCCGAGCCGCCGAGCATCGCGCTGCGCGAGGCGTAGGTGCCGCGACCGAACGCCACCGCGTCGGTGTCGCCCTGCACGAGGCGCACGTTCTCGAACGGCACGCCGAGCCAGTCGGAGACGAGCTGCGCGTACGTCGTGGCGTGGCCCTGGCCATGGCTGTGCGTGCCGGCGACGACCGTGACCATGCCCTGCGGGTCGAAGCGGATCTCCATGCGCTCGTTGAAGACGCCGGAGTCCTCGAGGTAATAGATGAGCGAGCGACCGCGCAGACGACCTTTCGCCTCCGACTGGGTCTTCCTTTTCGAAAAGGAGGACCAGTCCGCCAGTTCGAGCGCACGATCGGTGAGCTTGCCGAAGTCGCCCGAGTCGTAGGTCCAGCCGACCGGCGCGCCGACGGTCCAGTTCGCGGTGGTGTTGTACGGGAACGCGCTCGGCGGGATGTAGTTGCGGCGCCGGATCTCGACCGGATCCACGTTGCACTTGCGTGCCGCCTCGTCCATCAGGCGCTCGATCACATAGGACGCTTCCGGCCGTCCGGCGCCGCGATACGGCCCGAGCGGCGTGGTGTGCGTGAAGGTGGCCTTGCTCATGACGAGCATCGCCGGCACGACGTAGACGTTCGGGATGTTGCGCAGCGCGCACAGCACCGGCACGACGCCGGCGTTGGTGACGTACGCGCCGACCGAATGCAGCGCCTGCGCGCGGATCGCCAATATCTTGCCGCCGTCATCGAGCGCCATCTCGGCGCTGATCAGCTGGTCGCGGCCGTGGTTGTCGGTGAGCATCGCTTCCGTGCGCGTCGCCACCCACTTCACCGGCCGGCGCAGCTTGCGCGACGCCCAGAGCACGAGCCCGTCCTCCGGATAGATGTCGCCCTTCATGCCGAAGCCGCCGCCGACGTCGGGCGCGATCACACGCAGCTTGATCTCCGGCATCTTGAACACCGCGCCGCACAGGATGCCGCGCACGCCGTGCGGGTTCTGCGAGCTCGTGTGGAGCGTGTACGTGTCCTCGGCGAAGTTGTAGTCGCCGATTACCGCGCGCGGCTCCATCGTGTTCGCGACGATGCGATTGTTGTAGAGCTTCACCGACACCGTGTGCTTCGCCTTCGCGAACGCGGCATCGGTCGCGTCCTTGTTGCCCATCATCAGCGGGAATGCAAGGTTGCCGGCCGCGTTGTCGTCCCACACCTTGGGCGCGCCTTCCTTGGCGGCCTCGGCGACGTTCACGACAGCGGGCAGCGGCTCCCAGTCGATCTCTACCAACTCGGCGGCGATGCGCGCCTGCTCCGGCGTCTCGGCGACGACGAAGGCAATGCGGTCGCCGACGTAGCGCGCCTTCGCCGGCTCGAGCAGCGGCCGGAACGTGCGGTAGCCCTTCGGCCCGCCCATGTCCTCCGGCATGAAGAGCGGCGGGATGCCGCCGATGTTCTCCTGCTTCGCCTCCGCGCCCGTCAGGACGAGGTGCACGCCGGGGCTCTTCATCGCCGCCTCGACATTGATGCCGCGGATGCGGGCATGTGCATGCGGCGACATCACCACCGCGCCGTGCAGCATGTGGGGAAGCTGGATGTCGTCGACGTAGCGCGAACGCCCGGTGAGGAAGCGCTGGTCTTCGACGCGACGGACAGGTTGGCCGATACCGTGACGATTCATGCGGCAATTGTAATTACGCGGCGCAAGAAGCGGAGTGCATTGCGCGAACCGGACGGCTAGCCTGCATGCATGGCCAAGTCCTACTTCAGCACCGTGCTCGACACCCCAGCGCGCCAAGTCTGGTCGGCGATCCGCGATTTCGGCAATTACGGCTGGGCGGGCGTGCCCAGCGAAACCATCATGGAGGAAGGCAGGTCCGGCGACGCCGTGGGCGGCGTGCGACGCGTGCAAGCCGGCGAGCGCGTGATTCGCCAGCAGCTCCTGTCCCATTCGGACCTCGATCGCTCTTACACCTACGCGTTGTGCGAGCCGGCGCCCTTCCCGGTGCGCGACTATGTCGCCACGCTGCGGGTCACCCCCGTCGTGGACGGTGATCGCGCCTTTGTCGAGTGGTGGGCGACCTTCGATTGCGCGGCGGATGAGCTCGAGCGCTGGACGAGCTACTTTCGCGACGAAGGCTTTGCGCGCTGGCTGGAGGCGTTGCGCCGGAGCATCACGCCGCGCGCTTCCGGATCAGATCGTACAGTGCCTGCGCGGCGGGCGTGAGGTGAGCCTTGTTTCGCGAAAGTAGCACCATGTTGCGTGACACGACCGGCTCGACGAGCGCGATGAGCCGCAGGCCGGGATAAGCGTCGGTCTGCACGGCGAGCGCGGGCACCACCGCCACGCCCACGCCCTTCGCCACCATGCCGACGGCGGTCGAGCTGCGTTGCACCTCGTAGAAAGCCTGCAGCTTTACCTTGTGGCGCTCGAGCGCGAGGTCGAGGTGCGGGCGGTTGCCGCTCTCGTGCCCCGGCAGGATCACCGGGTAGGGCTCGAGCGCCTTCCATGCCAGCGTTTTCTTCCGCGCAAGCGGATGGTCGTCGCGGCACACGAGGACCAGCCGGTCCTTGAGGAGCGGCAGGCTGGTGAGCTCGGGATGCGGCGTGCCCTGCATGTTGATGCCGAACTCCGCTTCGCGCCGAAGGACCGCGGCCGCGACGCCGGATGACGAGTGGTCGAGGATGCGCAGCCGGTTCGCCGGGTGGAGCGCGGCGTACTGCCGCACGATGTCCGGCAGGTACTGCACGCCGACCGTCGGCACGCAGGCGATCGTCACGTCGCCGCGCAGCGCCTTGCCGCTCTCGCGGATCTCGACCAGGGCGCTGGCGAGGTCGGTCAGCAGGCGGCGCGCCTGCGGCAGGAAGTCGCGGCCGATGGCGGTGAGCGTCACCGAGCGCGTAGTGCGCTCGACGAGCTTCACGCCGAGGAAGGCTTCCAGGTTCTGCACGCGGCGCGAGAGCGCGGTCTGCGTGATGTGCAGCGACTCGGCGGCGCGGCTGAAGCTGGAGTGGTCGGCGATGGCGAGGAAGGCCTGCACGCCGAGGGTATCGATCTTCATGCAAGAAACTCATCAATCCGCGCCATAAAGTCATTTTACTGGAAGGGAACCCGGGCGCAGAATGCCGCGCCATGTCCGCCGCCCTCGTCTTCTCAGTCCTCGC